>CAZKME010000108.1:0-6831 GCA_964553725.1 uncultured Zetaproteobacteria bacterium | reverse complement strand
GTGGATCGCAACAAACTGGTTTCCAAAGGCAAGAACACCCCGTGGCACGGCAAGGGAATGACCGGGCAAGTCACCCACACCCTGAAAGCAGGCCGAATCGTGTTTGAACATGGATGCGTACTTGATCCGTAATAAGGCGCGAAGGACGGATCCCTGCGCGTAGTTTGTTTTATGTTAAAAGGAGAGTATTTTGGCAACACAATTGGATGTATCCAACATCGGCGCGTTGATTGTAAATACGGTTCATCCGGAAAGCATCTGGCTTTTTGGTTCTTATGCGCGTGGGCAAGCGACTCCCGATTCTGATATTGATTTATTGATCATAGAAAAAGAATCCTTTGCTAACCGCAGCCGCAGAAAAGAGCTGTCCAGAATTCGCAAGGCTCTTGCATCTGTTCAAATCGCAAAAGATATCCTGTTGTTTGATGTTGATGAAATTGAACAGTGGAAAAATTCGCCAAACCATGTGATTGCCCAGGCCTTGCGTGAAGGCAAGGAGTTGTATGCGCGACGTTAAATATGCTCGCTCCATGTATGAACTTGCCATGCATCACGCCAATGCGGTGCAGGCTATGCTGGATCCTGAAGTATTTACGGATGACATTTTTGGATTCCAGGCTCAGCAGGCAGTGGAAAAACTTCTTAAAAGCTGGTTGAGCTTTGTTGGGCTTCACTTTCCACACACGCACGATCTCGAAATGTTGATTCGGCTTTTAGAAGATAATAGTTGCGCTGTGCCTGTATGTTTTCATCAACTTGTGGACCTCAATGATTTTGCCGTGCAATTCCGTTACGAAATATTCGGAGATGAGCCTGTTGATCGACCTGACATCATTAGAACCGTGCAGCTATGCTGCGAGCATCTAAAGCGCATCTTGCAGGCCAGTCATCAATGAGCGGTATGAGCAACAGCGTCTTTGAAGAACAGGCCGAACTGATAGCCCATGTCACCCACCCGGGCGATCAGTTTGTTATGCGTTTGCACGCACCAAAAACTGCCGTTGCCGCGCAACCCGGCCAGTTTGTTCACCTGCGCGTATCGGCGGAGCGGGCGCTGCGCCGACCCATCTCGATTATGTTGACCGATCCCGAGCGCGGCACGGTGGATTTGCTTTACAAAGCGATTGGCGAGGGCACGCGGCTGTTATCCGAAAGAAAAGTCGGCGATACGATGCCGATGCTCGGGCCGATTGGTCAGCCGTTTGATTTATCCGATACGACGAAACGCTATGTGCTGATTGGCGGCGGTGTGGGTATTCCGCCGATGATTTTTGCCGCAGATGCCTTGCAGGGTGAAGCCGACTGCGTGGTTTTTGCCGGTTCGGAAGTGGCCTTTCCATTTGCGCTGAAACCATCGACGATGCTGTTGCCGGGCGTGAACGGCAACACAATTTTGTCCATCACTTCACTGGAAGAGCGCGGCATCCCCTGTCGGCTGGCTTCCAGTGCCGGTCTGTATGGCTGCTATGAGGGGCATGTGCCGAATCTGGCGCATGATTATCTGTCAGCGCTGGCCAATAGCGAGCGGGAACGCTGCGTGCTGCTTTCCTGTGGCCCGCACCCGATGCTGCATGCGGTAGCCCGGCTTGGTCGTGAATTTAATCTGCCGACATTCCTTAGTCTGGAAGAGTATATGGCCTGTGGTATTGGCGGTTGTGCGGGATGCGTGGTCAAAACGATGGAAGATGGCGAAGAAAAATATCGCCGCGTTTGTGTCGACGGGCCAGTATTTGCGGCGGATATATTACCCGAATTTGCATCATCAGCAAACCATGTTGGATATGGTCATGCCAAAGCTGAACGGCCATGAAGCTGGCCGCCGTATCCGCCAGTCAGCGCCCGCAGTGCCCTTTATGGAGTGGAAAACCCATGCGCGTTAGATTTACCGGCATCCACAATCGATTCCAGACGGGATAATGCCAGCAGCAGGCGCAAGCGGCGGGATTCCTGGCTGATCGAACTGTCTGCCAGTTGTTGCCGGTAGGTTTCCATCGCCGGCCAGAAGGCGTGCTGTTTCCATAACTGTTCTGCTGCATGCTCGAATTGTTGGCCTGAGCTGTTCAGCAAGCCTGCAATCGCACGGTTTTGCAACAGGGTGAGCCGGTGTAGCCATTCGCGCCGCAGCATATGGGCATCGTCATCGGCCCACTCTGGCGAACGCAGCGGTTGTTCCATCTCATCAATGGGTAACACCTTTAAACATACGCGACTGGCATTCAGACATCGGCCCAGATTCATTTTCATCGATGATGCCAGGTGAACCGCACAGGCCGATTGCGCCAGTTGCGGCATCAAGGTCATATGGCGAATTTTCTCATCATCAAGACCGCATGCGCCAAGCTCGGCATGTGGAGAACACTCGGTTTGTTGGCGGAATTTAATCAGGCCCCGTTGGTGGCGTGACACCCATGCCATATCCAGTTTTTCGACCGGGCACAAGCGCAGCAGATTTTCGGCAAACAGCATTTGATGCTCTTGTAGCGCATGCAATAAACCGGTGGCCAGCGCCACATCTTGCACATCTTGCCAGATTGCCTCTCTTAACGGCGCAATATCCAGCAGCGCCTCGGCAATCAGCAGCGCCTCGACAATATGACTGGTGGAATCATCCAGCAGCGTTTCCAGATGATGGACGGCACATAAGCCCAGGTGGTTGACGACATGATTAACCACCTGGGTGTGAATAATTTCACTGGCCAATGGATGATCGGAAAAATGGGCACCGAAACGCCGGTGCAGCGCAGCGGGGAAATAGTTCTGTAGCATCGACTGGCTGAACGTGCTGATGCGGTGAAACGCCACCCTCGATAAACGCGCATGAATGCGGTTTTTTTCCTGTCCGAGCAAAATAGATAACTGGGGGCGCAGATGCAGCAGTGTATTATGATCAATATCCGGCGCGACGGCGCTATCCAGCCAGCCCTGATTGGCCAACCCGTCGCGCAGGCGGTGCAGGCGCGGGGCGTGCGCTTGTGCATCGTATGCCGCCATGGTCAGGGCGCGTGATTGCAAGAGATTGTCCGCCAGACACTGGTCAGTGACGGCGTCGGTCAACTGTTCCAGCTGGCGGTTGCGCTTGTATCCGGTCAGGTTAATGGCAGGTATTGCGCACAGAATTTTCAGATTCACTTCGTGGTCTGACATATCCACGCCGGCAGAATTATCCATGGCATCGGTGTTAATCAGGCCACCATTTACGGCATATTCGATACGCGCCAGCTGGGTGAAGCCGAGGTTGCCGCCTTCGCATATGACCCGGCATTGCAAGCTCGCCGCATCAATGCGCACGGCATTGTTGGCCGGATCACGCACATCAGCATGCGTCTCGCTGACCGCTTTTACATAGGTACCGATGCCACCGTTGTAGAGCAGATCAACCGGAGCGGCGAGTATGGCGCGAATCAGCGCCTCGCCGGACAGTGTTTTATCAGCGATGCCGAGCGCTTTGCGCACCGGGGCGGCCAGCGCGATCTGTTTGGCACTGCGTTCAAAAATACCGCCGCCTTTGCTGATGCCGCCGGTGTCGTAGGCATCCCAACCTTTGGCCGCAGTAAATAAACGCTGCCGCTCAGCAAAGGCTTTGGCGGCATCCGGAGCCGGATCAAGGAAAATATGGCGGTGATTGAATGCGGCAAGCAGGTTGAGATTGGGATTCAACAGCATGCCATTGCCGAATACATCGCCGCCCATATCGCCGATGGCGACGCAGGAGATCGAATCGGCATAGGCGTTTATTCCCAGCTTGGCAAACAGGTGAGCGGCACACACCCATGCGCCGCGCGCGGTAATGCCGACCACCTTGTGGTCATAACCATGTTTGCCGCCGCTGGCGAAAGCGTCATCCAGCCAGAATCCAGCCTTGCGGGATTCCTCATTGGCATCATCGGAGAAGCGCGCCGTGCCCTTGTCTGCGGCCACGACAAAGTAAGAATCGTCTGCATCCTGCGTTGCAATCACCATGCCTTCCGGTGGCGCAGTTTTGCCGTCTATCAGATTGTCGGTCAGGGCCAGGAGGGTGCGGATGAAGAGGCGATATTGCTGTAATACAAAATCAGGCCCGGCACCACCCCGAATAACAAAACCGCCCTTGGAACCGGTCGGCACGATTTGCCCGTTCTTGATGGTTTGCGTACTCATCAATTCCAGCACTTCGGTGCGAAAATCCGCCGGACGATCAGAATAACGCAGACCGCCGCGAGCAATGGGGCCGGCTCGCAGGTGTACGCCTTCGACATGCACGCCATGCACAAAAATTTCTCTATATGGTTTCGGGTGCGCTGCAAAACTGAGTTGCTGCGGATCGATCTTGATGCCGATAGGCGCGCCTGTTGCACGAAGAAAGGCATTCGTACGCAGAGATGCTTCGGCCAGCTCGGCCAGTGCCCGGAACCAGCGGTCATCGCTTAGCGAGGCAACGTGCTGCATGGACAGATGAAAGGCATCGCGCGATTCAGCCAGATATTCTTCCGGCATGGCCGGTAGATGATGGGCGGCAAACAAATGATGCAGACAGGCCGATACCGATGCATGGCGCAGCATCATATCGGTCAATGGCAATTTGGCGGCATCCGGCATCAGCTGGATCAGGTGATTGCGCAGGGTGATCAGGATGGCGACGGCATCAATATCCAGCCGGGCCTGAATGATCAGCGCATTGATCGGATCATGATCGGCTTCACCATTGATAACCAGCGCCAGTGCGCGTCTTAAATGGCTGACATCATCCTGATCCAGATGGCGAGAGCTGCGGCAGGTTAATGATGAAATATGGATGCAGCCGCATGTTGAGTCCGGCGCTTGCGCGCATCCCGGATCTTTGCCAAAGGCCACCAGTGATTCTTCAATCGGATCGAGAGCAAATGCCCGAATCAAATCGACCAGCGCCCCCAGCGATAGTTGCTTGAGCGAATAAATGCGTAACTCAATCTTGTCACTGTGTTTGTTTGACGGCGTGATATGCACGCAGCTGCGGCCATTGGCCAATACGCGCCGTCGCATCTGGATGTCGCGTGCAAACTGGGCTGGCGGAAACAGTTCCTGATACAATGGCGAAATGGCTTCCAGTTCTTTCAACGTGGCAGGGATATCAAACAAGTCGGCGTGCCTGAGTACGTCGGCCTTGGCGATATCCTTCCAGAAGATGACGCATTGGCGAATCAGATCGTGTAGTTTTTTGGTGCTGACGGGCTTTGCATCAATCTGCTCAATGCCGATGAGTACAATGCGGTGCGGGCCGATGCCAAATGATTCATGTCCGTGGGTTTTCAAACCGGCATCTGCCAGTGCATCAAGCATACGTCGCAGCACAGTCGGGCCGTAACGATCACTGCTCATGGCAATCATCAGGGTATCCAGATTGCCTTGCAACGAGCGCAACATGCAGGCAACCACCTGCATCGGATCGGCCAGATCAATGATTGCCTTGAGCGGTTCCAGCCAGTCGGCGGGCTTGGTGACCAGTAGAATACGTTTGGGCATACGGTCGAACAGGGTGCGAATTTCACGCCGGTAAAATGCGGAATGTTGCAATAACGTATCGGCCGCCAAATGGCGCCAGGCGGAGGCCATGATGGGCAGATAGCTGGCATTGGCAAAGCGGGCGCTACGCGAAAAGTGGCCGATGAGCAGAGCGCATTCAACCTTGCCATCTGCTCCTGTCCAGCAAACCCGCAAGACTTCGATGCTGGCGGCGCTGTACAAATAATGCTGTGCAGCTGCCAGATTGACCCAGCTCAGCCCCACCGGGTTGTCTTTTTCAGATGCTTCGATTTCATCCAGCAGGCCGGGCACAATACGGTTGAATACGCGCCGGTTACGCAGCAATCCCAGACGCTTGTCACCTTGCTGAATAGCGAACATGAGATAGTGGTTGTCGTTCATCCAGTCCAGCAGGGCGGCGGCATCCGGTTTTTCCGGCATGAGCCGGGCCGTGAACTGGGCCAGGGTTTTGCGCATATCCATAAAATCACCGACCGAGAGGTCTACAGATTGCAAGATAGCCTGAATTTCCAGTCGAATTGATTCGGCATTCGGGATCAGTGTGGCCGAGATATGCAGGGCGATAAACATGAAATTGTCTTCGTCGTGTATATCCGGGCGTTGCAATTCCAGATCACATCCATCCGGGCCGCAGGCCATGCGTGCAACCATTGTCTGCTGGCCGATGGGCTGGACGCCTTTACGTAACAGATAACCTTTGATGGCATCGAGGTAGAAGGCTTGATCGGGACAGCGGATGGTGAATATATGTCGATGCAGATTGCCGTAGCTGAGTGTGCGGCTATGCATTTCGATCCGTTTGTTTTTACCTCTGGGGAGCAGGGTGAGAAAATCCTGCACCAGCGCTGCCATCAAACGCGGCTGTACCACATCCATGCGGTGTTGGCGGCGGGCCTGATCCAGCAGTTCGATAAGTTGGAGGCGTAAATGTCGCATGGCTCGATTGTAGTACCTGACAGTGCGCGCTGTCGAACGAAAATGTAAATCAGGCTTACATGTACTTGTGGTGATGCCTCACCTGGGCGGCATGCCACTGGCCAGGAAAATCAGGGAAATGAAGCCCGATGTGCCGGTAATCTTTCTGACTGGTTATGATCAGGATCATGTATTGGCTGGCGATAAACAAATAGACAACAGCAATATACTCACCAAGCCGGTGAACTTTGATACCCTGAGTCATGGCATACGGCAAATGCTGGATTGACCCTTGAATTTTGGGCAGAGAGCCCGGAATAAAACATCATATACCTCACCCTCGCACCTTTGCGAACATTATTGCTAACAAATGTCTATTAGCGTGCTGTTTTGCCCATGAGCGTATATTACTGCGGC
>CAZKME010000107.1:0-6832 GCA_964553725.1 uncultured Zetaproteobacteria bacterium | reverse complement strand
GGTTCTGTAGCGCTGGAGCGCAGCATTGCACTGGAAAACGAACAGGCGCTGGCTGAGCTGGTGGATGGCTTATTGACTGAGGTTGTCTGGACAGTTGAAGGTATCAGCCTCAATGGCGACAATATCACCGCCACATTACGCAGTGAGCAGGTCGGTGAAGCAGCCTCGAAGGTGGCCGCCATGCCGAAGGTGCGTGAGAAGTTGCTTGGACTACAACAAACATTGGCATTGAATGGCTGCATCATGGATGGGCGTGATATCGGTACGGTGGTATTGCCTGATGCGCCAGCCAAGTTTTTCCTGACTGCTTCGGTGCGGGAACGCGCCCGCCGACGCTGGACGCAACTAAAAGATGACAGCGGCAGCAGTCTGGATGACGTCATCGCCGAACTAAAAATGCGTGACCAACGCGATAGACAACGTCAGCATGCACCACTGAAACAGGCAGCCGATGCCATTGCCATTGATTCGACCACATTACGCGTCGAAGAAGTGGTGGATCGGATGCTTGGCGTTCTGGAGCGGAGAAAGCTGATTCAAGCAAAAAAACCTTAGCAGAACAAACACACAACACTGAATAACACTCTTGATACGTGAGTGACCGGGATGGTATAAAATGAGCGAAGCCAACAAAATCGAAAGCGTACAGAACGTAGATGTGCAAGCCGTGGAAGAAGTATCTGTGGATGCGCAGAAAGTGGACGTAGAGGCTGTTAGCGCACAGGAATCCGTAGTAGTAGAAACTACGGAAACACCAGTCAGCGAAGATGTAACGACTGAGGCCAACATAGAGGCACGGGCGAGCGTGGCAGAAACAGATGAACAGGCAGCTGATGCGTCTGCAGCTGATATCCCGGAAATAAATGAATCAGAGACTGATGAAGCGGAACCCGAGGCCGAAGAGGAATCGTTCAAACAGATGTTTGAAGCCTCCCTCAAAGAACAGCCGGTCGTCAAACGCGGTGAAATGATCAAGGGCATGGTTGTCAGCATCAACAGCGATGCGGTGATTATTGATGTGGGTGCCAAGGCGGAAGGCTCCATTCCGATTGCCGAATTTGAGCAAGCCGGCATGGAAATCCCTGTGACTGGTGATGAAATTGATGCGCTGGTGCAATCGGTTGGCGGTTCTGCCGGCGTTCGCCTGTCGGTGCTGGCGGCAAAACAGAGCGCTGCATGGGCCGATATTGAACGCGCCATAGCTGACGATGCATGTGTTGATGCGCTCATCACCAGCGAAGTGAAAGGTGGTTTCAGAGTCAATTTAAACGGTCTGAATGCATTTATGCCACGCTCGGAAGCGGATACGGATTTTCATGTCGATGCCGCCAGCCTGATTGGCCAGACCTGTCAGGTGGCTATTCTGGAAGCACGCCGCAAACCCGATAATATTGTTATTTCGCGCAAGAAACCGATGGCTGTCGCAGAGCTTGCCATGCGCGGGGTGTTTTTCGAACAGCACAGCGTTGGAGACAAGGTATCGGGCACAGTCAAACGCATGGCGGACTTCGGTGCCTTTGTGGATCTGGGCGGCATTGATGCGCTGTTGCACGTATCTGATATTTCATGGCGCAGAATCAAGCACCCGTCTGAAATGTTGTCAGTCGGACAGCAGATCACGGTTGAAATTGCCAAACTCAATGCTGAAACAGGCAAGGTATCCGTCTCGGTCAAGGCGCTGCAAAGCGATCCGTGGGAAAATGTTGCAACCACCTACGAGCCCGGCATGCGTTTAACCGGCACCGTGCGCCGATTGCTGGATTTTGGCGCTGTGGTGGAGTTGGAGCCCGGCATTGAGGGCATGATTCACCGCTCGGAAATGAGCTGGACAAAGCGCGATGTTAAACCGTCTCAGGTGCTGACGGAGGGTGATGTCGTCGATGTGGCTGTTCTGGAAGTGGATGCTTCGGCGCGCCGTTTGCGTTTGAGCCTGAAAGCGGTCAGTGAAAACCCGTGGAACACATGGATGTCATCTCACCCGGTTGCTTCCCATATCACCGGAAAGATTAAAAATATCACCGATTTCGGTTTCTTCGTGCCGGTTGACGATGGCATGGACGGGCTGGTGCATGTTGAGAATCTGTCCTGGGATCAAAAAGGCGCCGATGCCTTACAGGCATATAACAAAGGCCAGGAAGTCGAATGCGTCGTGCTCGGCGTGGATGTGGAGAAGCAGCGTATTTCTCTGGGCATCAAGCAGCTTTCCGATGATCCGTTTGAACTGTTCATGGCCGGCGTCAAACGCGGCGGCAGCATCCATGGAAAAGTGGCGGAACTCAAGCCCAGTGGCATGATTATCGAACTGGCCGAAGGCGTGCGCGCTTATCTGGCCAACCGGGAAATTCCGCGCGATCATGTTGCCTTGAAAGAAGGTGATGACATCGAAGCGAAAGTCATCGAAGTCAATCGCAAACGGCGTCAGGTGGAACTTTCTATCAAACAGCAGTTGCAGGCTGAAGAGCGCGATGCCGTACGCAGTTATTCCAAGCAGACTGCCAAAGATGATACACCATCGGCGCTGGCGCTGGAATTACAGCGTAAACTGCTGGATCGAATGAAATCCGACAAACCCGTTAAAAAGATCGCTGCAACAACCGTAAAAAAGAAAAAACCCGCCGCAAAAGCAGCCAAAAGAAAGCAGGCCTGATCATAAAACCATTCGATTTGCAAATCGTGCGGCCAAGACAGACTTGCGCATCGAATTTGATGGTCTATGCTCTGCTGTGAGTGGAGAAAATTATGACAAAGTCTGAGCTGGTAGAAATCATTGCAGAACAACAGGATGGCATCACACGCCGCGAGGCCGAAGTGGTTGTCAATACGATTCTATCGGTGATTGGCGATGCACTGGCCGGCGGCGATCATGTTGAACTGCGTGGTTTCGGCAGTTTTACCACCAAAGCACGCAATGCCCGCGTTGGCAGAAACCCAAAAACCGGTGCCTCCGTGATGGTGCCAGCCAAGGTGATCCCTCACTTCAAACCGGGCAAATTATTGCGCGAACGGGTTGATAACTCCGCCTGATCCAGGTCACCCGGACTATTCATGAATACTACTGCGCGCAAATCACATCAATTCATGAACCGGTCGGTTAAATGATTAAAAACATGTACGGCCTTAACTCGGTCAACTGGATCAACGTGTTGTTGGTCATCGTCCTGACTTCGTTTGCCACCATGTTTGCCATGGCCAATCTGTTATCTGTCCGGATTCATTTCCTCGGCGTCAGCAGTTCGGACATCCCTATCTATGTTCCCGTATTTATTTCTTTCTTTCTCGGCTTTGTCGGTGGCGTGCTGGCGCTGAGTTTTTCCAGACGCAAGCACAAACAGGAAATCGCCTGGCTCAAGGCTGAACACGAACGCCTGCAACGGGAAGTGGATAATCTGAGAAATATCCCGCTTCAGGACGACGTATGAACACCATCCTGCTGGCCATTACCGCCATCGCGCTGGTGGTGCTGGTGGCGCTGGTGCTGCGTCCGATTCAAGATGAAAATGAACCGGAGAAAGAAGAAGATGCGCGTATTTCGCCATTGCTGCGCGGCATCAATTATCTGCTGTCTGACGAACCCGATCTGGCTCTGAAAGAGATGGTGCAGGTGGCGCGCCTGCGCTCGGAAGCCGCCGATGTGTATATGGCGCTGGGCGAAATGTTCCGCTCCAAGGGTGAAATCGGGCGTGCGGTACGCATCCATCAAAATCTGCTGGCCCGTCCTGATCTGCCCAAATCCATGCATTTGCAGGCACATCTGGCGCTGGCCACCGATTTCCAGACCGGCGGCCTGCTCGATCGGGCGCTCTACCAGTATCAGAAAGCGCTGGAAATTCAGTCCGATCATGCCGGCGCGCTGGAAGCCTGTTTACGCATTCGCGAACAGAGCAGCGAATGGATGGCGGCGGAAGATTTGCTTTCCAGACTGGAGCGTGTACGCAATGAATCCTACGGTTCCCATCGCGCCTATCTGTTTTCTGAACTGGCACGTCAGTGTTATCAACAGCAGAATTATGACGAAGCAAAAACCTATGCCGCCAGAGCACTGGAACTGGATGAAACATGCGCACCGGCCCGCATGGTGGAAATCGAACTGGCCTTGCAGAATCATGATATCGAAACCGCACAATCAGACATCCTGAGCCTGTGGCAACATGCCCGTGAACATTTCCCGCTGGTCATTCCGTGTCTGTTACAGCATCAGTCGTTTTACAATGCGCATGGCGCTGCACTGCTGCGTGATTTATGGCATGAACATCATGATGCCGAGCTCATGCTGGCCTGGATCGAGGCGCTGGCCCGTGATCGCAGTGTTTCGGAAGCAAAACAATGCTGTGATGACATAGCATTTGAACCCGCATCACTGCGCCAGTCGCTGCGCCTGCATGCTATCCTGGGCGATGAAACTGATGCCCACGCCCGCTTTGCACGCCAATGGCGCAAAACGGCCAGAAACTTTACTTGCGAACAATGCGGCGTCGAAGTGGTTGAAGTGCGCTGGCAATGCCCCCAGTGTCATTCATGGGGCACCTTGCACCCGAAAAGCGAGGAAAAAGTGTAAATGAAAAATCGACTCATGGTGGCGTTGGATGTCAATTGCGCCGAAGATGCGCTGGACATGCGTGATCGGCTCGGCGATGCCGTCGGCTGGTTCAAAATCGGCCTGCGCCTGTTTGTCGCCGAGGGGCCGCAACTGGTGGCTGCCATCAGGCAACAGCATCGCGTATTTCTCGATCTCAAATTTCACGATATCCCCAACACAGTCGCTCAGGCTGTAGAAAGCGCTGGCAATCTGGGCGTGGACATGCTCAATGTGCATGCTGGCGGCGGTGAACAGATGCTGGCGGCGGCAGCCCGGTCGGCAGCGGCATTTCCCGATATGAAGCTGATTGCCGTGACTGTGCTGACCAGCGATCCGATGCCGAAGGCTCAGGCGCGCGAACTTGCCTTGCAGCGCGCAAAAATGGCGCAGGATGCCGGTTTGCACGGCGTGGTCTGTAGCGTGCATGAAGCAGCGGCAATTAAAGCGGCCTGTGGTTCCGCTTTCCTGACCATCACGCCGGGCATTCGCTGGGGCAATCAGGATGCGCAGGATCAGAAACGCGTTGCCGATCCATCTGCCGCCATTGCTGGCGGCTCGGATTATCTGGTTGTCGGACGCCCTATTTTGCATGCATCTGATCCACGCAGCGCAGCACTGGAAGCCTTGAGTTTGATGGAATCTGTCAACGCGAATGACTGAGCTCACCCGTCCTGAAAACGCTTATGAATCCACCCTGGCTACCTATGCCTGTCGAACAGGCTGTTCGCGGGGACGCGTGCATAATGAACCGGAATCGGAACACCGAAACCCGTATCAGCGTGACCGGGATCGCATTATCCATTCCACTGCCTTTCGGCGACTGGAATACAAAACCCAGGTTTTTGTAAATCATGAGGGCGATCACTACCGCACCCGCTTAACCCATTCGATTGAAGTCGCCCAGATTGCCCGCTCCATTTGCCGATCCATGCGCCTGCATGAGGATCTGGCCGAAGCAGTGGCGCTGGCTCACGATCTGGGTCATACGCCATTCGGCCATTCCGGTCAGGATGCGCTCAATGATGCCATGAAAAACTACGGCGGCTTTGAACACAATCGTCAATCGCTGCGTATCGTTGAAAAGCTGGAACATAAATACGCCGCTTTTACAGGCTTGAATCTGAGTTATGAAACTCGCGAAGGTATCGTCAAACATCACTCGGCTTACGATACGCCGTCCAATCGTGATCTGGCCCACTTTAACCTGCATGAACAACCGGCGCTGGAATCGCAAATCGGTAATCTGGCCGATGAGATTGCCTACAACAATCATGATGTGGATGATGGTTATCGGGCTGGCATGTTGTCGATTGATGATTTACTGAAGCTGGAATTATTCGAGCATTATTATGCCCAGGTGGAAGCGGATTTTCCGGATGTTTCCGAACGGCTGAAAGTGAATGAAACAGTGCGCCATATGATTAATTTTCTGATTGTCGATGTGGTTGAGGAAACCGGTCGGCGAATCCGGGAATTGCATATCAACAACTTCGCAGATGTCCGGGCCGCAAAAAAACCATTGGTCGCTTTTTCGCAAGCAGCCAAAAGAAAGAATGGTGAATTAAAGAAATTCCTCTACAAAAACATGTACCGCCATTACCGGGTCGCCCGCATGGCCAGCAAGGCCGAACGGGTCATTAGCGAAATTTTTGAATCCTATATGCAAAACCCCGCCATGCTGCCACATCATCAGCAGCACGAAATGGCTGCGGCCAGATCGTCCGGTTCACTCAGTCAAGAGCGTCTGGCCAGAATCATTGCCGATTACATCGCCGGCATGACAGACCGCTATGCTCTGGAAGAATACGAACGTTTATTCAACATCAGCGCCCGCCCGTAGCCGCAGCCATCGCATGGAAGCAGCATGGATACAACTGGTGGAGTTTTTCGATGTCTGGGCCTGGTGGCTCCTCGCAGCATCAATCGTGATGTTTGTCGTCAGTCTGGCCGCCATGCCCCTGATTGTGGCCCGGATTCCTGAGGATTATTTCACCCACCATGGCCGCCATCGCATGGCCCAAAACAATCACGGTCTTGTCAAAGGGCTGTTACTGGCAGGTCTGAAAAATATATTGGGGGCAATGCTTCTGATGGTCGGATTCATCATGCTGTTCACACCCGGCCAAGGCTTGCTGAGCATATTGTTCGGCTTGATGATCATGAATTATCCCGGCAAATATAAACTGGAATGCTGGATCATCCGCAAGCCTCTGCTTGCCCGCAGCCTGAACTATATGCGCGCCAAACGGGGCAAAG
>CAZKME010000106.1:0-6884 GCA_964553725.1 uncultured Zetaproteobacteria bacterium | reverse complement strand
TACGGCCTGTTCATCGGCATAAACACAATCGAAGCCGCTAGCGCGACTGAAGTCGTACCTCCAGGACTTTAACGGGTACTGTCATCATGCTGAATAGTGCCCTTTTATCTTTCTTCGATTCTCCCTTTGCGCCTTTGCGTGCCATGCCTTTCAAACTTCAAAGTCAAAAGCGTTTCACGCCAAGACGCAAAGTCGCCAAGAAAACCTGTTCTTTTATCGTAACTGTTCAGCGCGACTGAAGTCGCACCTCCAGAATAACGGGTCACTACCATAGGGCTGAATAGTTACGTTTTTATTGCAGTTGCCACAACCGTTTACCTTTGAACATTACCTGCTTCCATTGCGAGATGCGTCCTTCCGGCGTTTCTGTTGCGCCCGACACAAAATAACCGCCCCGATGCATGCAGCGCGCAATCCGGTCGAGCACCAGCGCCCGTTCTTCGGGGGTGAAATAGATCAGCACATTACGGCAAAATACCACATCAAACGGCCCGTGCTTGCGCACCTTGCTCACCAGAGAGTCCTCAATCAGATTGGCATGATCAAAATGCATCATCTCCTTCAACTCCGGGCGCACAACCCAGCGATTACTCTCCTGATCAAAAAATCGCACCAGCTGCTTCACTGGCAGACCGCGCTGCACTTCCATCTGGCTGTAGATGCCAGCCTGCGCATATGCCACCGCCTTGGCGGAAAAATCAGTACCCAGAATATGTACGCGCCCCGGCTCCGGCACACTCTCGCTAGCTGTCATGGCAATCGAACACGCTTCCTGCCCGGTCGAGGATGCCGCCGACCAGACCTTGATTTTTCCATGCCGTCCCTTGGCATGGGTCAGTTCCGGAAAAATCATATCGCGCAGCGCCTCGAACGGATATTGATCGCGGAAAAACAGCGTTTCATTGGTGGTCATGGCATCGAGAAACTGCTGCGTTAATTCGCTATGCTCGTTCATGCGAATCTGCCGGGCCAGCGCATTGGCATCCGCCAGTTTATGCTCGCGCAACAGGCGGGAGGTTCTTGATTTAATCAAATACTGTTTGTTGTCATCCAGCGACAAGCCGATCCGGCGCAACAAAAACTCCTGCAAATAACGAAATTCAGAGCTCTGCATGTTATTTACCTCCCGGCGCAGGTTTTCTCTTTCCGGCAATCTGAATAATCGCGCCGGCAATCTGATCCAGCGGCAACACATCATTGGCCGCACCGAGTTTCACCGTCGAACCGGGCATACCCCAGACCGCGCTGCTGGCTTCATCCTGCGCAATGACATAGCCGTTGAACTCAGCTATTTTTTTGGCCCCGTCCGCCCCGTCCGCCCCCATGCCGGTCAACACGATAGCCAGTGTTTTGACCACCGGTGCCAGTTTGACCAGTGAGTAAAATGTCCTGTCTACGGCAGGCTTGCAGTGGTGCAGTTTCGGGCCATCCACCAGCTTGGCCGCCAGACCAACCCCCTTGCGCACAACTTCCATATGAATTTCACCCGGCGCAATATACACATGGCCGGGCAAAAGCTGCATGCCATCCTCGGCCACCTGCACGCTCAGTTCGGATTCTTTATTCAGACGCGTCGCCAGACTCTGCACAAACAACTTCGGCATATGCTGGGTGATGGTAATCGGCGCAGGTATATCGCCCGGCAAGGCTGAAAAGACCGCGCTTAACGCCGCCGGGCCACCGGTGCTGGAACCGACCGCAATCACATCCGGACGAAATCCGGTCGGTTTCCTGAAGCTGGCCGCCTGCGTCTTCCGCACCAGCCGTTTGCTGCTGGTTACACGGCTGACGCTCTGGGCGGAAAACAGCCGCCGCGCCAGCGATTTGGTCAGTTCGGCCTGTGCATCCTTGCTCGAAGCCCCCGGTTTGACGATAAAATCACATGCCCCCGCTTCCAGCGCCTCAATGGTTTTATCCGCATCGGTTTCCGACTGGCTGGCCACAACAATCACTTTGGTATCCGCCGCTTTCTGTTGCAAGGCCTTGAGCACATCAATGCCATGCAAATGCGGCATTTCCATATCCAGAGTCATGACATCCGGCTTCAACTGCTCGATCTGGCGCAGCGCCATCTTGCCATCGCTGGCTGTTCCCACCACCTCCACACCGTCAATATCGTTCAGACAACGGCGCATGAACGAACGGAACACCACCGAATCATCCACCACCAGAGCGCGAATGTTCTTTTTCACCCGGCCACCTCCAGCCCTACCATTTCCAGTTTTCCGGCCACCATTTCTTTATCGAACGGCTTCATAATGTATTCATCCGCACCACCGGCCAGCGCCTTGAGCATTTGCGGCATGCCTGTTTCGGTGGTCACCATAATCACTTTCGGTTTTGCGCCATGTTCCGGCATGGCTCGCATGGCGATGAGAAAGTCATAACCGTTCATCACCGGCATATTCCAGTCCAGCATCACCACATCCGTATCAGGGTGTTCAGCCATCGCATCCAGCGCCTGTTGGCCATCCTCGGCAGTCACTGACTCATAACCCAGCTGATTCATAATCCGGCCCAGCGCCACCCGCACCACCTTGGCGTCATCCACAATTAATGCTTTCATATCTCACTCCCAATCATTCAAAACCAAAATCAAACCAAATTCATAACCTTTTCACCGCAGAGTACACAGAGTTACGCAGAGTAAAGTCAAAAGCATATTCGGTAACAATCCAAACAATCATTGTTTTATTTTTCTCTTTTTATTCTGGTTCTACTCTGTGTAACTCTGCGTACTCTGCGGTGAATGCTTTTGACTTAGTCTTTGACGTTAATGCAATACACGGCCTTCATCCAAATCTTCCATATGTGGAATCGTCATGGCGATAAAACGCTCCACATTGACCAGCACCACCACCCGTTCATCCTGTTTGAGCACGCCTTCACTGACATCCTGCCAGATGCGATCCAGCGTCTTGGGCGTTTTCTCATACATATTCGGATCGAGATCAATCACCTCACCCACTTCATCCATCACCAGTCCGAAATCTTCGCCGGACAGTGTTTCCACAATGGCCACCCGAAAATCATCCGCTTCTCGCGCCGGCAGACCGATCACCTTGCGCACATCCAGTTGCGTAATCACCCGCCCGCGCAGATTAATCAGCCCCATCACTGCCTCCGGCGCCAACGGCATGTCGGTGCTCGGTTGCGGCGTCACCACCTCGCGCACCTGTTTGACTTGCAAACCCAGCCACTGTCCGCCAACCCGGCAGGTCAACAACTCGGAGCTTTTTTGCGGCTTGCTAACGTGTATTAAAGCACTGCCTGACCCACTCATAAACGCCTCCTCATGTTGCCACATCGCCGGACACAATATCCGCATCCACGCTGTTTATTTTGTCCACGCCATGCCTGCCCATGGCAAGCTGTAAATGTTCAACCAGCGAATGGCGATCAAATTTCACCAACACATCATCAAACTTCTGCCGCCGCACATCGTCATTCTCATCCGGCGGCGTCGCCGTCAATGCTATTAACGGCACATCTTTCAAATGGGCTTGCCGGGCAATCCAGTCGGCCAGTTCATAGCCATCCATATTGGGCATTTCGATGTCGGTCAGAATTATATCCGGCGTTTTATCGGCCAGAATTTTGCACGCCTCTTCGCCATCGTTTGCCGTCCAGATTTCATAATTCATGGCCTGCAATACCGGCACCACCAGATTTCGGAAGAACGGCGCATCCTCGACAAACAGAATACTCTGGCTCTTGTTCTCACCCTCTTCGGTAACCGGTTTTTTAAACCAGTCCGGCACGGCGCGCTTGATCACATCGAACACATCCACCACTTCCGTGGCCTGCTCCAGAATCACCGCCGTTCCGAGATAGAATTCTTCCTGTGACGGTTTCTTGATTTCCAGCGGAATCTCCAGAATATCGACAATCTCATCGACTTGCAGACACATACGATGATGCCCGTCAGACAGAATCAAGCCATAGACTTGCTTCGCGGCAATACTGTCCAGCCCGGCCAAGTCGCCCCAGCGCAAGACCGGAATCACTTCACCATCCCGATATTGCAATACCTCTTTGGCACCCGATGTTTCAATATTTTCCGCCGGGAACTTCTCCAGCCGCTCCACCAACGCCATCGGGATTGCATAACGACCGCCATCCTGCCGGAACACCAGCACATGCTGCATATCATGCAGGCTGACCGGCGAATCTGCCTTTTGCAGTGCCGCATGATCGGCCTCTTCCGAAAGCTCCATCATCTGAGCCAAACCGTTACAGTCCAGAATGGGAATCACACTGCCATCGCCAAGAATGGAACAACCACCATAATGGGATAAATGCTGGAAATGCACACCGAGCGGCTTGACCACAATCTCTT
This sequence comes from uncultured Zetaproteobacteria bacterium, assembly GCA_964553725.1. Lineage (GTDB taxonomy): Bacteria > Pseudomonadota > Zetaproteobacteria > Mariprofundales > Mariprofundaceae > Mariprofundus. Next base: position 2,545 of record CAZKME010000106.1, on the reverse strand, counting down.
CAGCGCCATAAATTTCATTGACCAGAATGCCGAATGTCCGGTCACCGATATCAATCACCACAATCGAGCCCTGATGCGGCACTTCATCGGCCAGCTTCAGCGTTGCAGCCAGTTCCAGCACCGGCAATAAACGCCCGCGCAAACGGAAAAATGGATGGCCGCCAATGGTACGCCAGTCATCCGATGATGCCGGCGCACTAAGGAGTTCGCGAATACTGATTTGAGGAATGGCATAGCGGCGTTCCATACAGCGCACAATCATGGCCGTGATAATGGCCAGCGTCAGTGGAATGCGAATACGCAAGATCGTGCCTTTGCCCACTTCGGATGCGAGATCAATACTGCCCCCGACTTTTTCAATCGATGTTTTTACCACATCCATGCCGACGCCGCGACCCGATAAATTACTTACTTTTTCTGCCGTTGAGAGGCCCGCATTAAAAATTAATTGCAGTGCAGCCTGATCCGGCGTGGCATCGGCCTGATCTTGCGTAAGCACGCCCATGGACACTGCTTTGGCCTTGACCCGATGCGCATCAATACCGCCGCCGTCATCGGAAATGGTAATCACGATATGGCCGGATTCCTGCGCAGCCACCAGTTTCAGCACGCCCTGCTCAGGCTTGCCGGCGGCGCGGCGCACATCCGGCATTTCAACACCGTGATCGCAACTGTTACGGATGATGTGCGTCAACGGATCTTTCAGTGCGTTGAGAATACTGCGATCGAGTTCGGTTTCCTCGCCTTCCATAATCACCTGAATACGTTTATCCAGTGATTTGGACATTTCGCGCACCACGCGCGGCACGCTACTCCAGATGGTTTTGATTGGTTGCATGCGGGTTTGCAACAACTGCGATTGCAAACGCTCGGTAACCTGATCAATTTCACGTCCGACCCGCATAAATTCCATTGAGCCGGATTCATTGACCATCTGCAACAGTCTGTTGCGGGTCAGCACCAACTCGCCCACCTGATTCATCAACGCATCCAGCAATGCCACATCCACCCGGATACTGCCTGCACTTTTGGGTTTGGATTTGACGGCCTTGCTCTGAATCGGTTTCACCGGCACAGGCTTGCCCTGTTGGCGGGGTTTGGCTGGCTCGGCTTCCGGTTCCAGCCTTGCTTCAACCTGTTTGGCTTCGGGTTCTTCGGATTTGGTTTCTTTGACTGCTGTTTCAGCATCTGGATTTTGCTTACTGACCCCGCCCTGGGCAACCAGTTTTTTGGCAAGCCCCAGAATTTTCAATGCATCGGCCGGCGACACCTCTTCCAGATCGCGCAATGGCGCAAATCCGGCCTCCATCACCTGCTCGGGGGTATGCCAACCCTGCGTGGTCAGCGCGGCGCGAATCGTTGCATCAAAATCGCCGGCCCAGTCGTCCACGCCGATGTTATCATCACTGCCGTTGCAATGATCATTACCATCCGCTTCGGAGGCTGTTTTAATCGGTGCAACTGCTTTGGCAGCCGGTGCAGGCTCAGCTCCGGGGGCTGCAATGCCTGCGCCTGCCATGGATTCAATCAATCGCTCCGCCGCCTGCAAACGGGAAATCAGGGACGTATGATCCAGTACCGGCTCAACCCCGTCTGCTTCCAAACCTTGCAAATAGCCATTCACCCCGTCCGCACAGGCCAGCAGCAAGGATACAATATCCTCATTGACCTGAAATTTAAGCGAGCGAATTTTACCCAGCAGATTTTCACCGGCATGGGCGGTTTTCTCCAGCCCGCTCAAACCCAGAAAACCGCAACTGCCCTTGACCGTATGAATCACCCGGAAAATAGAATTGACCAGTTCCTCATCCTGCGGATTGGCTTCCAGTTCCATAAGCTGTTCCTCAATGGAAGCCATATTCTCATTGCTCTCGGTCAAAAACTCAGCCAGCAGTTCCTCATCCATTTCCATCACTCAACTCCTGTTCAACCCTAAAACCTTAAAATCTTTCACCACGAAGGCACAAAGACACAAAGTAAGAAAAATATGCATAGCAAGATATTATCTGCGTTCACCTGCATTTCTTAAATCACTTTTCCTTTGACTCTCCTTTGTGTCTTTGTGCCTTCGTGGTTAACGCTTTTGACGATTAAAACAACATGCTGCCGACGGTTTCAATCAGGGCGTCGGGCTCGAAGGGTTTGACCAGCCAGGCGGAAATGCCCGAGCCATGCCCCACTGCCTTCTTCTCTTCGCCCGATTCCGTAGTCAGCATCACAATCGGCGTTTCGGCATAGGCTGCTGTTTCCCTGAGCTTCTGAATCATGCTTAAACCATCGAGATTGGGCATATTCAGATCGGTCAGAATCAAATCGTACGGGTTATCACTGCTGGCTACCGCCATATCCAGCCCGATCTGCCCGTCTTTAGCTTCATCGACATTAAAATCAACACTGAGCAGCGTGCGTTTTACCGTGATTCGCACCATGGTGGAATCTTCCACAATCAGAATTCTTGGCCCGCTCATAATTCCTCCTTCAATACCATGCGCTCTTCTTCCATCACATAGCGCTTCTCAACCACTTCTTTCCACACTGCAGGCGG
>CAZKME010000105.1:0-6885 GCA_964553725.1 uncultured Zetaproteobacteria bacterium | reverse complement strand
GACAATGGCGACGGATGCGTTGTTTGCAGCACATAGTGGCGATTTAAATCAATCCCGCTGCCTTTTTCCTGCGCATATTTTCCCCAAAGCATAAATACCAGATGTTCACGATGCGCATTGAGTTGGGCAATGATAGCGCCGGTGAATTGCTCCCATCCCCGCTTTTGATGTGAACCGGGTTGTCCGGCTTCAACCGTCAGGATGGCATTGAGCAGCAACACGCCCTGATCAGCCCAATGCGTCAAACAGCCGTGTTCCGGCACGTTGAAATCAAGTTCGGGATCCGTTTCCAGTTCCTTATAAATATTGCGCAGTGATGGCGGTATCTTTTCGCCAACGGGAACCGAGAAACTCAAGCCATGCGCCTGATTGGGACCGTGATAGGGGTCTTGCCCAATAATGACCACTTTTACGGTGTCAAAATCCGTATGTTCAAGGGCGGCATACCAGTTTTCTTGTGCCGGATAGATGGTTTGATGTTTCCGGCTATCCAGAAATGCGAACAGCTTGTGCATGTACGCCTTATCAAACTCTCCGGCCAAATGGCGATCCCATGATTCAGAGATGTGCGGGGGGCTGTTCACGCCATGCATTCAGGGTGAAACATCATGTTTTAACTGTTTGGCCAAGGCACGCAGGGCGCGTCCGCGATGAGAAACCGATGCCTTCTCTTCAGGACTGCTTTCGGCAAAAGCTTTCCCCAGTTCGGGGCAGAAAAACAATGGATCATATCCAAAACCACCGATCCCCACCGCATGATCCAGAATATAGCCTTCTACCCGACCTTCGGCTGTACATGCTGCTTTGCGATTCGGAAAAGTCAGGTGCAGGACGCAGACAAAATGGGCTGAGCGGTTTTTATTACCATCAAAACTGGCGAGCAGTTTCGTATTGTTGTCGGCATCCGTCGCATCAGGGCCAGCGAAGCGAGCCGAATAAATGCCGGGAGCGCCGTTCAGCGCATCAACGCACAGGCCCGAATCATCGGCCAGTGCAGGCAAACCATTGGCTGCGGCGAAGGCTTCGGCTTTTTTTCGGGCATTGCCCGCAAAAGTGGATGCATCTTCGATGACATCGACAAACACAGTATCGGCTGCGGCAACCAGTTCGATACCGAGCCCACCGAGTATGGTAGATATTTCATGTCGTTTTTTTGCATTGTTGCTGGCGACGATAAGTTTCATAGATAAAAAACCCTCACCGCGAAATAGTGTAACGATTCAGCATGATCGGACGTGCGGCTTCAACCGCGCCTCTTGATAACATTCGGCGCGGCTGAAGCCGCACTCCCGGACTGATTGATGCCTGGATGAGCCCTTCATTACGATGCTGATACAGCCTGTTTTTGTAATACAGTCAAATCAGCGATTCCCTTATCGGCCAGCGTCTTTAACTGCATGAACTGATCCCAACTTAAGGGTTTATCTTCGGCGGTGGCCTGAACTTCTACGACGCCGCCATCCGGGGTCAAAACAAAATTGGCATCCATTTCAGCCTGGGAATCCTCGGAGTATTGTAAATCGAGCAGCGCTTCTCCACCGACAAAACCACAACTGACTGCCGCAAGTTGCCCCATGACCGGATCAGTTTCGAGAGTGCCATCAGCCAGCAATTTATTGACTGCAATACGCAGCGCCACCCATGAGCCGGTAATGGCGGCGGTGCGGGTGCCGCCATCGGCTTGCAATACATCGCAATCCAAACTGATAGAACGCGGGCCGAGCGATTCCAGATCAACCACCGCTCTGAGCGAGCGGCCAATCAGACGCTGGATTTCCACCGTGCGTCCGCCCTGTTTTCCACGTGCTGCTTCACGACCGCCACGCGTATGGGTGGCGCGCGGCAGCATACCGTATTCGGCGGTTACCCAGCCTTTGTCGGTATTCCTCAGGAACGGCGGCTGCTTCTCTTCGACGCTGGCCGTGCATAGCACGCGCGTATGGCCGAATGAAATCAGCGCCGAGCCTTCGGCATAACGGTTAAACGCAGTATCAATAATAACGGGGCGGAGTTCATCCGCCTGTCTGTCTTCACGCATGTTGAATCCTTTGGAGTAGAGTCAAAAGCCTTTCACCACAGAGGACACAGAGAGCACAGAGGAAAACCTGTAATTCAGGGTGTTGATAAGCTTCCCCGAATAGTTTTTTCACATGAGCCAATTGCAAAACTCTGGGTGGATGAGCAGCAATCCCACGTTGAGTCTGTTTTTGGGGTGGAATGAGATGCATGGTGGTTCCATGGATCGAAATTCCAGCTCGGAAACAGGCCAACGTGGGGAAGCTGATCGCCGCTCATGAGTTTTGCAATTGGCTCACATGGTTTAGATTTACTCTGCGTACTTTGCGGTGAAAGGGGTTTTATTTTTGTTGTAGCCAGGTTTTTAGTTCAGCGGCGCTCTTGCCGCCGGAGGTCAGGCGGCCATCGCCGGCAATCAGGGTCGGCGTACCGCTGATGCCGAGTTTTTTACCCAGTGCAATGATCTCATCAATCGGCGTATCACAAGTGCCTGCTTTCGGGTCGGCTTTGTTAAGCATGATATCGGTTAACATTTTATGGCGATCTTTACTGCACCAGATGGCGCTCGACCAGCGTTTGGCATGTTTGTGGAAACTCAGTGGAAACAGAAAGCTGTATACCTGAACACCTTTCAACTGCAGCAGTTCCTTTTCAAACGTGCGGCAATAAGGGCATTCCGGGTCAGTAAAAATAGCCAGTTTCAGTTTGCCATTCTTATCGCCGGAAACCACCGCTTTATCCAGCGGCAATAGGCTCCAGTCAATGCGGTTGAGTTCTTCCATGCGCGCTTTGGTCAAATCTTTCTTGGCTATGGTGTCGATCATATGACCGCCGATGAAAAAATGGCGACCATCGGCATCCGAATAGAAAATGTTTCTGCCGCTGCGCACTTCATACAGACCGGGGATGGGAGAGGGGTTCACCTCATCAATACTGGAATTGCGCAGTACAGCGCTGGCATAACTGCGAATGGATTCGATATCAGCACCATTTTTAGCATCATCCGCAGCCATGGCGATAGTGGAAATAAACAGGGATAAAATCAGCAGTAATGGGCGCATGGAGCCTCCTGTATGTTTTGGGTCAAGCATCAATCAACCGGAGGTGCGGCTTTAGCCGCGCGAAAGGTTTAAAAGGTTTAAAAGCGCGCGACTAAAGTCGCACCTCCAAATCAGCTAAATATATTTGCGCATCATGCGTGCATTGATGCCCGCTGTGAAGGGGGAAGACGTGCCTAGCGCTGCCCAGCGGTGGTTCTATTCTTTTAACATCGCCATCACAGAATCCGAAAACTGCTGATTATCCCATGGCAATGAACCCACCTGATGCGCTGTAATCGAGCTATCGGCAGCCACGACTACCGTAGTTGGCAACCCCCTTGCACCCAGGCCCATGGCCTGAGCCGAATCGGTGAGTTGCGCCGGCAGATCAAAATGATTTTCCGTCAGGAACGCCTGCGCATCTTCCAGCGTACGATCCAGCGAAATCGGAATAATGGTGACATCGGGATGCTGTTTCAGCCATGCGGTCAGCAGTGGCATTTCATGGCGACACGGGCCGCACCATGAGGCCCAGAAATGCACCAACACCGATTTACCCTTGTATTCGGCCAATGAATGTATGGCACCGCCATCATCCATCCATTGTAGTTCTGCTGCCTCGGCAGGCATCCATGCGGCCATCATGAATAATGCGGCTACAGCTAATCGTTTTATCCATCCCGTCATTCGGTTCTCCTGCTGATTTTTGGCCTTGGTCGCTGCTGGTCTCATAATCTTGCAATCGGATCGGAACTGCTCAATGATGCGTCAGTAATGCATGTTATCCGCAAATTCGTGGCCGCCATGATGGCCGTTTCGCTGCTGCTTGTCAGCACCGTGCCAACTGTGTCTGCCGCAGTATGTGATTTGCCCGGCATGGGCGGCGTAACAGACAATATACAAATCGAGCCCGCCATGGTTCAGACAGATTTAGCCGATTGTTATATCGAATGCGGTTGCCGCATCGACAATCATATCGACGGCATGCCGCATCAGTTAGCGCCACATGCACTGTCCTCGGATACTGCTTCTGTTGCATCAGATTTGAATCACGCCATCGCCTTTGCAACTCCCGCACTGTCATCGCGATGGCTGTCCTTTCCCACCCCACCTCCCCGCTCCATCTGATTTTTCCAACCTGACATGATTCCCCCGTCCTTGAGCCGGGGTCGTTTGCGCGTGCATGTGTTTGCACGCAGGAAAAATCACTGGAGGATTCAATGAACAAAAAATCACTATCGTGGACGGTGGCGGCCATGGCCTGCATGCTGCTGTCACCCGTCAATGCGCACGCCTATATCGGCCTGTGCTGCGCCAAATGCGGCGGCAATATGCCGATGAACATACTCGGCGGCGGCATTCCTGAAACGCATGAATTCCGTTTCAAGGTTCAACCGGCCTTTATGCGCATGCAGGGCCTGCGCAGCGGGGCGTCCAATGTCGATGGCAACAGCCTGCTCGGCATGCCGGTGATGGGCGGCAAACCGACCGGGAAATTCATGGCAGTGCAGAAAAACATGCAAATGAGCATGCTTAATCTGGCTGTGGGTTATTCATTCAGCGATGATTTTTTCGCCGGTATGATGCCGATGGTCAAGGACAACCGTATGGACATGACCTTTAATTCCGTCATGACTGCGTTGGTAAAACAACAAAGCTACACCATGCAATCAAACGGTATCGCCGACACCATGCTGATGACCAAATACCGGATTTATGCCGATGATCCGCTGATTCCGACCAGTGAGGCATCCGTATTTGTCGGGGCCAGCCTTCCTACCGGTTCGATCAATAAGCGTAACAGCACCCACCCGCAGATCGTGCGTCAAACAGAGCTGTTGCCTTACAGCATGCAACTGGGTTCCGGCACGCTTGATCCGATGCTGGGGTTGCTTTATCAGGCTTCATCCTCACCCTGGTGGTGGGGAGTCGATGGCGTCTATACCGGGCACTGGTACGATAACAGTCGCAATTATCGCCTCGGTGACAGCCTCAAAGCCGATGCCTATCTGATGCATCAGATCAGCTATAATTTTCTCTGGCAGGCGCAGGCGAATATCGAGTGGACAGGCCATATTCGCGGCCAGGCCGATGAGGCTGCGAGCGGTTTTTCCGGCCACGCCACGCATGGCAATGCAACTTCCCCGTTCATGACGCCATCATGGAACCCGAACAATTACGGCGGTGTCAAAACTTCCATCACGGTGGGTTTTCAATGGCAGCCTGCGCCGCTGCATATTATTGATTTGACCGTCAAGCTGCCGGTCTATCAACGCTTGAACGGCGTACAGATGAAAGACCAGTTTGGCGTCATGCTGACCTGGTATATGGAAATTCCGACCGGCAAGAGTATCCGTTCATTGTCGAACCCGCACACGCCAGCCGATGCCGCACTGGGATTTTAGGAGGGAAGTATGAAAATAATGATCACGATTTTAAGCCTTATGTTCATCACTCCGGTATGGGCAATGGGCATCCCTGATGCCGATTCTGCATCCGCGCAATTGTATTCACAGCGTTGCAGCGTCTGCCACAGCCTGCCGCACCCACAGCGGCTGGACTGGCCACACTGGCGCAGCATGTTGCATGTAATGAAACAGCGCATGGATGAACGGGATATGTCCTTGCCGAATGAAGAATGGCGGCAGATCGCCGGATATCTGAAATCCCATGCCCGTTAAACTGCTATGGATGGTGAGCCTGCTGGTGTTGGTCGGGGCTATTCAAGCCCCGGCTGCGCCGATTTCGACAGCGCAAATGCTACGCGATTTCGGCGTACAATTACCCAGGCAGCGGAAACCCGCACCAGTGTTTTCATTGCCGAAACTGGGCGGCAGCCAAACATCGCTGGCGGATGCGCGTGGTAAACTGGTGTTGCTGCATTTCTGGGCCACATGGTGCGTGCCGTGCCGTCATGAAATACCGATACTGCATCATTTGGCGCAGCGTCTGAATGCAGATCAATTCCGCATGATGTGTATTAACGTCAATCGCGGTGACGGTAGTGATGTGCAGGCGTTTATCGATCAAGTCAGCCCGCAATTTCAGACCCTGCTGGATACTGATGGTTCGGTGCGTAATCGCTATGCGGTGCGCGGCTTGCCAACCACCTACCTGATTGGCCAGGATGGGAAAATTATCGGCCGCATCATTGGTGAACGGGACTGGGCTTCACCTGAAGCCAAAAGCATGCTGGAATCGCTGCTTAAGCCAAAGATCTGACATTGACTGCGGTACGCATCACAAATAACCGAACGGGGTTTGTAACTACTCATCTCACCCCTGACTTGCCCGATTATGGCATCAGGTAAAGTCATGAAAGTCTTCCTGTCTGCGCCTTTGTGGCATACAACCGTCACCGTAATTGATTGCAGGGGATAACGCCGGTTATGCAGCCAACCTGTCTGCGTGCAAGGCTTCAAGTGCAAGCTGTGGTTTTGAACTGACTATACGCAATAGAGCACGTGCCGGCCCTGTAGGTTGCCTGCGACCCTGTTCCCAATTTTTGAGCGTAGAAGGGCTTACCCCCAGCAGTGCAGAAAACTGAACCTGGCTCAGGCCTGTTTTGGCGCGAACCTCCTGCACATTAACATTCTCAAATACTGTTAGCCGTTGTGCTTTTTTTTCTTTTCGGTGAATCATACCGGCTTCACGAATACTATCTGACAGTTCCTTGAACAGTTTATTATCCATTTTTAAATTCCTCTTCAACCAGACGCTTCAATATCTTTAATTGCTCATTAGTCAGGTTTTCTCGTTCATTTTTAGCATAGGCCAGAAGCATGAATATCTGGTTTTCGGTCACAGCCCAATAATAAATAACACGTGC
>CAZKME010000104.1:0-6915 GCA_964553725.1 uncultured Zetaproteobacteria bacterium | reverse complement strand
GCCCTGCTGGCTGCCACTGCCGTGCTGATTATCACCTGCCCTTGCGCGCTCGGTTTAGCCACGCCGATGGCCATCGCCGTCAGTACAGATTTCGCAGCCAGACACGGCGTACTGGTACGCAATGGCGAGGCGCTCGAACGTTTATCAGAAATCACCCATGTGGTGCTGGATAAAACGGGCACGCTCACCACCGGCCACATGCGCGTGACCGATATTCTGCCCACCGGTGTCAGCCATGATAAAAACAGCCTGCTGCAACTGGCCGGCGCGCTGGAACGGCATTATTCACACCCGCTGGCCAAAGCCATCTGCGCATCTGTGGAATCTGCCAATCTCCCCTTCCCTGCTTGCGATGAGCAACAACTACTGCCCGGTATGGGCATCGGCGGAATCGTGGGGGATCAGGAAATATGGGTCGGCAACCGGCGCTTAATGCAGCAGCGCGGCATCGCCATAGCTGATGTCATCTCCGAATCATGCAACAGTATCGAATCAGAAATGGCTGTGCCCGTGCTGGTCGCTGCGAACGGGAAATTACTGGGTCTGCTTCGCATCGAAGACCAGTTGCGCGATGGCGCATTCGAACTGATTGCCAGCCTTGGCAAACGCGGTATCGGCATCACCCTGCTGACTGGCGATTCAAAAGCCGCCGCCGACCATCTACAGCAACAGTTATGCGCCCATACATCCACATCGATTCAAGTCATTGCGGACGTACTGCCCGAGGACAAGGCCAGTCAGGTCACCGCATTGCAACAGCACGGCGAGCATGTATTGATGGTTGGCGACGGTATCAATGATGCGCCGGCGCTGGCGCAGGCAGATATCAGTATTGCCATGGGCAGCGGTACGGACGTCTCGATGGAATGTTCGGATATCGTGCTGATGGGCAGTGATCTGCAACGGATTCCATGGGCCATCAGGCTCGGTGGACGCACACTCAAAACCATCCGTCAGAACCTGACATTATCGCTGGCCTATAATATCATACTGGTGCCTGTAGCCATGGCCGCCTGGGTGACGCCGGTATTCGCCGCGCTGGCCATGCCGCTCAGTTCATTGCTGGTGACCGGCAACGCCATTCTGATTAGACGACATATGCAACGCTCTGCTCTGTAAGCGCAGCATGTCATTTCGAATGCCTGTATCGGGAATCCATCATTTGATATGATTGTTTTCAGAGCCACTGCAAAACTCTGAGTGGATGAGCGGCAATTGGCTCTTCAGATAGAAAGAAAAACTCCGGCGCCATAGGGAGGGGGGGAAGGAGTGTGACGCCGGAGCTATCTCTTGCTTATTTTATGTTAACATACATAAAGAATGAACTTTATAGCCCCCGGCTTATGTTTGTCAATCATCGTTGATGCCTATTGTTCTGATTCGGCCTGATGACTACCATCGCTGCGACAGGAGAATGAATGCATGAGTGTTATCTATGGTTTGATTCCAGGTATGATTATTCTCGGGCTGGTCAGCGTTCTGGTGTTTTTCTGGGCCGTAAGAAATGGACAGTATGATGATATGGAAGGCCCGGCCCATCGCATTCTCGATGACGATGATTTGATTGATCATCAAACCGGCAATTCGGAAGAGCATACCGACAGCAAACACCCGGAATGATGGAAACATTCCCATCGACGCTGCTGCTAATGCTATCGCTCGGTTTTATGGGCAGCCTGCACTGCATCGGCATGTGTGGCGGACTGGTGACTGCGGTGAGTATGAGCCGTCCGAATATCTGGTGGAGCGGACTATTTATCTATCAGCTCGGGCGTGTGACCACCTATGCCGCACTCGGGCTACTGATCGGCTTGACCGGCGTTGCCCTGAGCCATGGCGGCGGCGGCCTGTTACAACGCATGCTGGCCATCTTCGCCGGCGCACTGATGATTATCTTCGCCCTGAATCTGGCCGGCTGGTTACCCGACCCGTTACGCCGTTTCAGTACATGGGCAAGCCGGAAAAGCGGATTGGCGCAGCTGGCTCGTCGCGCTTCAGAAAGCGCCCGCGCCGGTAGCTGGTATGCGCTCGGACTGGCCAACGGATTGCTGCCCTGCGGTCTGGTGTATGCCGCCCTGTCGCTGGCTTTGGCCACCGGTAATGCATACACGGCCACACTGATGATGGCCGTCTTCGGTCTGGGGACGATTCCAGCCATGATGCTTGTTCCATCAACCCTGCACAGAATGAGGCCTGCCCTGCGCGCTTCGGCCATGCGTCTCGCCGCAGTCCTGATTATCGTCATGGGTGTCATCACCATTTTCAGAAGCAGCATGGTGATGCATGCCTGATTTTGATAACTGTTCAATTGCTTTTCCTTTGCGTATCTTTGCGATCTTTGCGGTTCAAAATTATTGGAGGGGTTGCGGTGAAAACATCCGAGATTCGTCAAAAATTTCTGGAATATTTTGCCTCGAAGGGGCATCAGGTGGTGGAATCCAGTTCGCTGGTGCCGCATGGCGATCCGACCCTGATGTTTACCAATGCGGGCATGGTGCAGTTCAAGAATGTCTTTCTGGGCAATGAATCACGCCCCTATGTGACAGCGACCTCATCGCAGAAATGTGTGCGTGCAGGTGGCAAACACAACGATCTGGAGAATGTGGGGCGCACTGCTCGTCATCACACATTTTTTGAAATGCTGGGTAATTTTTCGTTCGGTGATTATTTCAAACATGACGCCATTGCCTATGCCTGGGAATTTCTCACCGGTGAGCTCAAACTCGATCCGAATCATTTGTTTGTCACTGTCTTTGAAGAAGATGATGAAGCCTACGATATCTGGACAAAAGAGATCGGCGTTAGCGATGATAAAATCGCCCGCATCGGTGCCAAAGATAATTTCTGGTCGATGGGTGATACCGGCCCCTGCGGCCCGTGTTCGGAAATTTTTTATGATCACGGCGAACAGGTTTGGGGTGGCCCGCCGGGCACGCCGGATGAAGAGGGTGATCGCTATGTGGAAATCTGGAATCTCGTATTTATGCAGTACGACCGCGATGATAAGGGTGTATTAACACCGTTGCCGAAGCCGAGTGTCGATACCGGCATGGGGCTGGAGCGCGTGGCTGCCGTGTTGCAGGGCACGCACAATAATTACGATATCGATTTGTTCAAAAACCTGATCGACAAAGCCTGCGATGTGACCGGCGTGCGCTTTGGTGAAAATGCGGATAAAGATGTTTCGCTGCGCGTGTTGGCTGATCATTTGCGCTCGGTGGTCTTTTTGCTGGCCGATGGCGTGTTGCCCAGCAATGAGGGGCGCGGTTTTGTGCTTCGTCGCATCCTGCGCCGCGCCTGCCGCCATGGTCGTTTAATCGGTATGCAGGAGGCGTTCATCCACAAACTAGTGGCAGCGCTGGTGGATGAGATGGGTGCTCATTTCAACGAATTGCAGGAGAATCAAGCCAATATTGAGCAAGTCATCCGCATTGAAGAAGAGCGTTTTATCAAGACGCTGGATAAGGGTTTGAAACTGGTCGAGCAGGCTGTGGCCGATGCCGGGGAAGGCGGCACGATTCCAGGCAAAACCCTGTTCACGCTCTACGACACATTTGGTTTCCCGACCGATTTGACGGCTGATATTCTCAAAGGTTCCGATACGCATCTGGACATGGCCGGATTTGAAACTTGCATGGAAGCGCAGCGCACACGCGCCCGTGCCGCATGGGGCGGGTCGGGTGAATCAGCACTCCCCAAGGCGCTGTTTGAACTGCGCGAGGCGCAGGGGCCGACCGAGTTTCTGGGTTATACGACCACACAGGCTGAAGGAGCCATTACCGGCTTGATTCGGGATGGAGACGCGGTCGAAATATTGAAGCAGGGCGAAGAAGGTTGGGTAATCGCCAACCAGACGCCGTTCTATGGCGAGTCCGGCGGTCAGGTTGGTGATACCGGCCTGATTAAAGCTGCCGATGGTGAGTTTGTGGTCAGCGATACTAAAAAATTACTCTCCGATCTGTTTGTGCATGTTGGTAAAGTAAGCTCAGGTTCAATCAGCTCCGGCGGCATTGCCCATTTATCGGTGGATACGGGCAGAAGGGATGCGATTCGCCGCAATCATACGGCGACGCATTTAATGCATGCCGTATTACGCGATGCGCTGGGCGAGCATGTCAAACAGGCAGGTTCGTTGGTAAATAACGAACGATTACGTTTTGACTTTAATCATTTCCAGCCGATTTCTAAACAAGAACTTCAAGATATTGAAGCGGCTGTCAATGCTGCCACGCTGGCCAATGATACGGTCGAAACGAAGTTGATGACGCAGGATGAAGCAGTCGCCAGCGGTGCGATGGCACTGTTCGGCGAGAAATACGGCGATGAAGTGCGTGTGGTATCGGCTGGATTTTCCACCGAGCTATGCGGCGGTACGCATGTATCGGCTACCGGCGATATCGGTCTGTTCCGCATTGTATCTGAAACCGGCATTGCCGCAGGCGTACGCCGAATCGAAGCGGTGACGGGAACAGCGGCCTACCAGAGCGTTGTTGATGACATCCATACCCTGAATGAGGCTGCCGGGCAATTGAAGGTGCGCCCGTTTGAAACGGCAGAGGCAGTGTCAAATCTACAGGCCAAACTGAAACAGACGGAAAAAGAGTTGGAAAGCGTACGCGCCAAACAATCCACCGGCTTGCTGGATGATTTAATCGGGCAGGCGGTTGAGGTAAATGGCGTGAAGCTGCTGGTTACAGAAGTTAGCGGCGTCAAAAATATGCGCGATTTCATGGACAAGGCCAAAGGCAAACTGAAATCGGGCGTAATTGTGTTCGGCCAGAAAAACGGCCCGAAAGTGCAATTGATTGCCGGTGTGACCAAAGATCTGGTCGGCCAGTACAACGCAGGCACAATCGTACGAGAAGTGGCAACCATCTGCGGCGGCAAAGGCGGCGGCAAACCCGATATGGCCATGGCCGGTGGCACAGAACCGGAGAAATTGAAAAAAGCACTGGATTCAGTTGTTGGACTGTTACAGAGATAATAGAGTACCATTTGTGGATTAATAAAAAATGTCTCTTCGTGCAAGCTTATGAGTGGGGGTGAGTTATGGGTGAAAAAGTTGGGCCAATAAGCTTCGATCAACTTGAGTTTGATCGATATAATCCACGTCTGGTTCAGCATCATGATTTGCCTAATGCAAGTAACGAAGACATTCTAACTGCACTCGTTGAAGAGGCTGATATTGGTGAGTTGGTTCTTTCCATTCTTGAAAATGAATATTTGGATATTGAGCCATTAATTGTAACTCAAAAGGATGTCACTGAACCTGGAAAGTACAGGGTTCTTGAAGGCAACAGGCGTTTAGGTGCAATACAATTAATAAGTCAGCCTGCTTTGGCAAAAAAATTAAAAATTAGAATTGATGAGCCTGTAAGTGAGGACGTGTTAAAGTCTATCCAACACTTTGAGGTTTTTGAAGTAGACGATGAACTTGAAGCTAGGTCTTTTATTGGATTTAAACACGTTAATGGGCCTCATCGTTGGGATTCCTATGCAAAGGCAAAGTTTATTACTGACTGGTATATTAGAGAAAAGGATCAAGGGCTTTCAATTGAAAATATTGCGAAAAAGCTGGGTGATAAAAACCAGACAGTCAGGAACTTAATTTCAGGAATGCTGGTTTTAAATCAGGCCGAAGAGAATGAATTATTCAATATTGACGATAGGACTAAACCGGGGCCGTTTGGATTTTCACACCTATATACTGCGTTAACTAGAAAAGAGTACCGTGAGTTTTTGGGATTGGAAAAGAATTGGAACGATTTGCCTTTGATAGCCCCTGTTCATGTCGAAAAAGAAAATGCCTTAAAAGAAGTTTTACAATTCATATATGGTTCCAAGTCAAATAAGATCAATTCTGTTATCAAATCACAAAACCCTGATTTGAAACATCTAGGAGAAATCCTCGTAAATCCAGTTGCCTGTTCAATGCTACGAAAGAGCAATGAGTTAAAGATTGCATTGGAGCAAATTCGTGAGCCTGCTGAAGTGTTTAGGGATGCATTGATAAATGCTCAAGTTGCAACCCAAGAAGCATTAGGAAAGCTGAGTAAGTTTTCCAACCAAGATGGGTATTTGCTTGAAGTTGCTGATCAAGTTCAGAGTAATGCGAACATAATATTTTCTACCATTAAAAGAAAAGTGGAGAAATAACTTAAGTGGAGATTGTTTCGACTTTACCGCCATTATCTGGAAATTCCTATGATTTGACTGACTGGGTTGAATTTAAAGTACTTGTTTCTGAATTTAAAGCGCATTCAATTGTTGAACTTTTTTATGTCAATGATGAGCTTCAAGATACAGAAAACATAAACATTTCGGAGCAAGATGCAGAAAACGAAGCTGTCTTAGAAAAAATGTATGAAGAGCTTAAGTTTAGGCAAAATTCCCTTGGCGATACATATCCTTTCGAATTATCTGGGAAAAGAGGTACTTCTTTATCACTTAAAACTGAATTGAACATAGGTGGTTATACATATCTATATTGTCTGTTTATATCTCATTATAACCGCGACCATGTTTTATATATTGATCCTCCACTTTCTAATTCTGATAGGGATATTTTACAAATATGTTCTACTTGGGCGGCAGCGGGAGATATCGGAAATGCAATATCGTTTGGTTTTCCTCGACCTGATAACAGTAACTTTTTGGATGCACTGAAAAGCTTATACCCTCGAATAAAAGATGGCGAGGTTGTTGATGAGTTAAAACCAGGTACGCCTCAGAATGAGAAAGATGGAGGCATTGATGTAATTGCATGGCAAAATACACCCGATGGACTTCCTGGACAGTTATATTTACTTGGGCAAGTGGCGTCTGGAGCAAACTGGACTGAAAAACCCGTTCAGCAAAAAATAAAGGATCTCCATACCTTCTTCTTTAATGTTGTTCCGGGGTCAACGCCAATAC
>CAZKME010000103.1:0-6948 GCA_964553725.1 uncultured Zetaproteobacteria bacterium | reverse complement strand
CAATATCATGCACATTGATCTGGCTGCGCCGTTTGTCTTCGGGTTTGACGCGCATGGAAGCGCCGGCCTCATCGAGCACATCAATGGCCGAATCCGGCAGGTGGCGGTCGCCCAGATAACGCTTGGCCAGTTTAGCCGCCTGCTCAATGGCCGGCTGACTGTAGCGCACGCCGTGGTGTTCCTGCAAACGCGATTTCAAACCTTTGAGAATATCGATGGTTTCTTCGACGCTGGGTTCCGGCACATCCACTTTCTGGAAACGACGGGATAAGGCCCGATCTTTTTCAAACAGATTGCGGAATTCCTGATAAGTGGTAGCGCCAATGCAGCGCAATTCACCATTGGCCAACGCAGGCTTGAGCAGATTGGAGGCGTCCATGGTGCCGCCGCTGGCTGCGCCCGCACCGATAATGGTATGAATTTCATCAATGAACAGGACGGCCTGATCCTCCGTCTCAAGTGCATGCAATACGGCTTTCAGGCGTTCTTCAAAATCGCCGCGATATTTGGTTCCGGCCAGCAATGCACCCATATCGAGCGCATAAATGGTGGCATTTTCAATCACATCCGGGGCATCTTTTTCTTCGATTCTCAGCGCCAGCCCTTCAGCGATTGCTGTTTTTCCGACCCCGGCTTCACCGACCAGTAACGGGTTATTTTTGCGTCTGCGGCAGAGAATCTGGGTGCAACGTCTTAATTCTTCGCTGCGCCCGATGAGGGGATCAATTTTACCATCTCTGGCACGCTGGCTTAAATTGACGCAGAAACGATGCAGCGGCGACTGGCTTTTATCGGGTTTGTCCGATTCGATTGCGGGCGTCTCCGGGCCAGACTCAGGGTGGGCGCTTTCGTTGCTGAGTGCGCCATGTGCCATAAAACTGACAACATCGAGCCGGTTCACGCCCATGCGGGCAAGATAATGCGCGGCATGGGAATCTTTTTCCGAGAATATGGCGACCAGCACATGCGCACCGGTCACTTCACGTTTGCCCGATGCCTGCACATGCATGACCGCACGCTGGATGACGCGTTGCAAACCGATGCTGGCCGTCGTTTCACCAGCTTCTTCTGGCAGGATAGATACGTGTTCGCGAATAAATGAGACCAGCTCATTACGCAGAATTTCAATATTGGCATGGCAGCCGAGCAGCACACCGAGCGCATTGGGGTTATCCAGCAGGCCGAGCAACAGATGCTCAACCGTCACAAACTCGTTGCGCCGGAAATGCGCATTGCGAAATGTGTCATTCAGTGTTTCTTCAAGTTCTTCGCTCAAGATACCCATATTTGCATCCTCGCTTTGACCGGGGCTGTTTGCCCGATTCGCTGCACAACCGCCTTGTCATGCAACCGCGCCTTATCAATCATAATGCAATATCAATGCCAACTCATTGCTGATCAATTGGAATCACATTGTACCATCTATCAGTCGTTCACATCATGCTCCGCAATACAGCGCAGTGGATGGCCGCTGGTGCGGCTGGCTGTTTCCACCTGCTGCACCTTGGTTTCCGCAATATCACGCGGAAACAGACCACAGGTGACACTACCCTCATGATGAATCTGTAACATCATCCGGTTGGCCGATTCTTCCGATTTATGAAAGAAACGCACTAGAATATCAACCACAAAGTCCATCGGGGTAAAATCGTCATTTAACATAACCACACGATACATAGGGGGAGATTGCAGTTGAGGTTCTGCCGTTTCTGTTTCAGCTTTGCGTATTATATCCGGTATTTCAATCTGGCTCATGCGGTGATGTTAGAGTCAGATGGCATGAACGGCAACGATGATTTTGATGCTGCAATGTGCCGGACATGGCGGAAATATTTTCCTGGAGGTAAAGCAATGGCGGAATTGAAATGTATTTTATGGGATGTCGATGGCACGCTGGCTGATACTGAGCGAGACGGCCATCGGGTTGCGTTTAATATGGCCTTTGAAGAGGCTGGTATCGAGCGGCAGTGGGATGCTCTCACCTACGGCGAATTATTGGCGGTCACCGGCGGCAAAGAGCGCATGCGTTTTGATATGGATCGCGGCGGCATGCCCGATATGCCATACGAAACGATTGCTGCGCTACATGCCCGTAAAACGATTCACTACCAAAACCTGATTGCTGAAGGCCGCATTCCGCTCAGGCCGGGCGTGCTCCGCTTGCTGGAAGAAACCTTTGAGGCAGGCATTACACTCGGAATTTCCACCACGACCACGCCATCTGCACTGGATGCGCTGATCGAACATTCGTTGGGTAAACAATGGTTTGATCGCTTCGCCGTACTGGCCGCCGGAGATATTGTACCCGCCAAAAAACCTGCACCGGATATTTATAACTATGCGATGGCGCAATTGCATGTCGCGCCTGAGCATACGCTGGCGCTGGAAGATTCCGCCAATGGCTGGAAATCGGCCCATGCGGCAGGATTGAAATGCGTGGTGACGGTCAACGGATATACCCGCGAACATGATTTCATCGGCGCTGATCTGGTCGTGTCCGAGCTGGGCGAGCCGGATGGTGCGGCGATTGAGGTATTGGCGAATGCGCATGGTCTGGATGTTCACCATGTTGCTCTGAAACATTTGCAAGCCTTAATGGCCGATGACTCATGACGGGCGAATCATGACGGGCGCGGCGTCAGAATTCCGTTTATTTGACAGCCATTGTCATGTCAATTTTTCGCATTACTCGGAAGATCGTGATGCCATGTTTGAACGCATGGCGGCGCAGGGCGTGGAAGGGTGCGCCGTAGTTGCCGTTGAACTGGAGCATGTGCCTGAACTCAGGGCGCTGGCTGAAGCGCGGGATAATGTCTGGTTCAGTGTCGGCGTACACCCCAATCATGAGGTGGGAGCCGAGCCGACTGTTGAAACATTATGCGATCTGGCTGATCACCCGCGCTGTGTTGCAATGGGGGAATCCGGCATGGATTTTTTTCGTGAGCATGTCGCGCCGGATATTCAGGAGGCGCGTTTCCGCACCCATATCCGCGCTGCCAAAGCGGTGAACAAGCCGGTGATCGTGCATGACCGCGAAGCCGATGCTGCCACTATCCGGATTCTGTCCGATGAGGGCGTGGCTGAATGTGGTGGCATTATGCACTGTTTTTCATCCGATTGGGAAACCGCCAGCCAGGCCATTGATCTGGGCATGTCGATTTCCTTTTCAGGCAACGTCACATTCAAGCGCAATGACGCATTGCGGGCTATAGCTGCACGGGTGCCTGATGACCTGTTGATGGTGGAAACCGACTCCCCCTATCTGGCTCCCATGCCAATGCGTGGCAAGCGTAATGAACCGGCTTTTGTTCGCTATGTGGCCGAATGTATTGCCGAAGTTCGCAGTGTTTCACTGGCCGGTCTGGCCATGCAGACGACTGCGAATAGTCGGCGACGATTCGGTATTTGAATGCCACCTAGATTCTGCAAGTACTCGCACATACATAGCGCAGGGTGGTGCTTATTCGTCATCTTTGGAGTTTGCAAATTTGATGGAAGAGCCTGAGCGATTACCCAATTATCGAAGGCGGCATTCATTGGCGTCGGCGTGAATACGCGAAGGCAAAGCTACAGGCCGCACCCCATTCCCATTGACTTGCTTCATTCACCATGCCGACGCGTACCGGGTTCAGGACAATATACCGGCATAATTCAAGCAGGTGCGCTTCTTTCTCGACATCCGCAGACAGGTAAATGATAATGATTATCATTTCTGTTGACTTGCTATTATGATAATGATTATCATTTGCGCCAGAGGAATGAATATGAATGTTATGATTGAAACAAAAAACATCTTAAAGAGCCAATTGCAAAACTCTGGGTGGATGAGCGGCAATCCCACGTTGAGTCCATTTTCGGGATGGAATGAGATGCATGGTGGTTCTATGGATCGAAATTCTAGCTCGGAAATGGGCCAGCGTGGGGAAGCCGGTCGCCGCTTACGAGTTTTGCAATTGGCTCTAAAGGCAAGCGTAATGGCCTTGATTACAATCGGGGCTACCGGTTTGCCGGCGACAGCAAGCGCTGCCGAATATACCGTGGTGATTGAAAACCATGTGTTTGTGCCTGATCGGATTGAGATGACGGCAGGAGAGAGGCACAGGTTAATTGTGCTCAACCATGATGCCACACCTGAGGAGTTCGAGAGTTATGAGCTGAATCGGGAAAAAGTTGTCGCCGGGAACAGTAAAATCGTGATTTTTCTGCCATCACTGGATGCCGGTGAATATCCGTTTTTCGGCGAATTCAATCCTGATACGGCGCAGGGCCGTATTGTTGTGAAGTAGGAGGAGGATATGTTATCCACATTGATTATTGTATTTCGTGAAGTACTGGAAGCGGCCCTGGTCGTTGGCATTGCCACGGCTGCGGCCCGTGAAGCGAATATCGCATACCGCTGGATTTATGGCGGTATTGGCGGCGGCCTGATTGCCGCCATCACGGTTGCGCTGTTTGCAGATATGCTCTCCGCTTCGATGCAGGGCATGGGGCAGGAAATGCTCAATGCGGCAGTATTGATTGCGGCATCGCTGATGATGGCCTGGACGGCAATCTGGATGGGCAAACATGGGCGGGAAATGTCTCAGAAAATTCGCCAGACGTGTAAGGATGTGCAAGGGAGCGGCACGGCGAAAATCGTACTCTCTCTGGTGGTTGGTCTGGCTGTGGCCAGAGAGGGATCGGAAGTCGTATTGTTTCTGTATGGCGTGGCAGCGGCGGGCGATGCGGGCACATCCGGCATGTTGGCTGGCGGTGCGGCGGGCATGTTGCTCGGCATACTGGTGGCGCTGGGGCTGTATCGCAGCCTGATCAATGTGCCTGTCCGCTATGTGTTTCTGGTCGTGACAAGCCTGATTGTACTGTTATCCGCAGGCATGGCATCGCAAGGCGTTGCCTGGCTGGTAATGATTGATGCATTACCGGCATGGGGGCAACCGATCTGGAACAGTTCAGGCATTATCCCGGAACACGGCGTAGCAGGCCAGTTATTGCATGCTTTAATGGGTTATGATGACAGACCCAGTGGTATGCAGGCGCTTACATTTATCGGCGTACTTTCGCTCACCTGGCTGGCCATTCGGCAGCAGAAAACAGTAAAGGTGCGACCAGCCAGTACAGTCGCTGCCATGATGCTTGTTTGTGTGGGAATAACCATGCAGGCGGGAGAGGCGCAGGCCAAACAAGTGTATTCACCCATTGTCGAACAGGGCGAGGTCGAGCTCGAATATCTGCTCGACTATAGCGTGGACAATGATCCGGCCAAAAGTGGCAGCACTCGCCATCAGATAGAACTGGAATATGGCGTTACGGATCGGTGGCTGACTGCTATTTACGGCGATTTCAGAAAAAGGCCGGGACAGAAATTCGCTTATCAGGGCTTGAAGTGGGAAAATATCTATCAGTTATTCGAGCAGGGCGAGCGCTGGCTTGATGCCGGCCTTTATTTCGAATACATCATTCCGCAGCGCTCGTTAAATAAACCGGATGCGCTGGAGTTCAAGCTGTTGCTGGAAAAACAAACCGGACGATTTATTCATACGGCCAACCTGATTTTCAAAAAAGAAATAGGTGCGCTCGCCACGCAAAACACCTCAGTTGAGTATGCATGGCGCAGCAAATGGCGCTGGCAGCGATTCCTTGAGCCGGCAATTGAAGCGTATGGCTCGATGGGGGAGATTGGCAATACAAAACCCTTGTCCAAACAATCGCATCAAATTGGCCCGGTCATGGTAGGAAAACTGCGCAGCGGCATGAGCTATGAAGTCGGTTATCTGTTCGGTCTCACCCCTGCCAGCGACCAGGGGCTGCTGAAATTCATTCTTGGTTACGAGTATTGATTATAACCATTGCAGCGGTTCTTCCTGCATGGCGGCGGCCTGTTCTTTGAGGGTGAGAATGTGATCTTCCCAGTATTGCTGCGTATTAAACCACGGAAAGGCGCGCTTGAAAGCAGGGTCATCCCAGCGCTCGGCCAGCCAGGCGGCGTGATGCATCATGCGCAGCGTGCGTAACGGTTCGATCAGGGATAATTCCCGACAATCGAAATCGTGGAACTGGCTGTAGGCGGTGAGCAGCGTATCAAGCGTCGATAACTGATCGTGCCGTTCACCCGACAGGAACATCCATAAATCCTGTACCGCAGGCCCCATGCGGGCGTCATCGAAATCAAGGATATAAGGCGAATTGTTCTTCCATAGAATATTGCCGCAATGACCATCGCCATGCAGACGAATCTGCTGCGGTTCTATATTGTTGAAGATTGATTCAATCGCATCGAGTAAATCTTCCGCCAGTGTTTCGTAGGCTTTTTCGAGTTCGGGTGGAATGAAATCATTTTCCATCAGGAATTCATAAGCATCATCGCCGAAGGTTTGTACATTCAGTGCCGGTCGGAATTGGAAATCCTGTGTTGCGCCCAACGCATGGATGCGCCCGATAAATCGCCCCAGTTGCTCCAGATGCGTTTTGCATTCCAGGTCGGGCGCGCGACCGGCTTTTAACGGATACAGGCTGAAACGATGCGCATGAAAACGAAACAGACTGTCGCCATGGATAATCACCGGCGGCACAACAGGGATGTCCAAAGCCTCCAGCTCCAGCGTGAAGGCATGTTCTTCCAGAATTGCCGCATCACGCCATCGCTTGGGTCGATAAAATTTGGCGACAATGGATTCGTCATCTTCGAGGCCAATTTGATAGACGCGATTTTCGTAGGAATTCAGTCCCAGTTGATGCCCGTTACAGGCAAAACCGAGACTTTCGACAGCTTGCAATACCTGTTCGGGGCCAAGATCATAAAATGATTCAGTTTGATTGATGGGTCTGTTCGGCGGGCTCATGGCGAAATCGTATCGACAATGACGGCCTTTGTCCGTTCTAAGGCGTTGTTACGGAATAACATGTGCGATTATACGCCTGTAGTGCGTTAGATTGTCGTGATATGATTGA
>CAZKME010000102.1:6110-7200 GCA_964553725.1 uncultured Zetaproteobacteria bacterium | reverse complement strand
TACGTGGCTTGTCCAGATATTCATACCAGACTGACAAGGCTGCTCCCAACGCACCACCGGCATCACCGGCTGCCGGTTGAATCCATATATCATCAAACACACCTGAGCGCAGCAGTTCACCATTGGATACACAGTTCAACGCCACGCCGCCAGCCAGACAAAGGTGTTTAACACCCAGTTCCTTTTTAACTGTCTTGGCCAATCGCAAAACCACTTGTTCTGTCACTTTCTGAATCGAAGCGGCGATATCCATCTCTCGCTGACCCAGATCCGATTCGGATTTGCGTGCAGGGCCACCGAACAGTTCCTCAAACTTGTCATTCGTCATGGTCAGGCCGGTGGCGTAGTTGAAATAGGACATATCGAGCCGGAACGTGCCGTCTTCTTTCAAATCCAGCAGATGATCCAGAATCAGATCAACGTATTTTGGCTCACCGTAGGGTGCCAGCCCCATCAATTTATATTCGCCAGAATTGACTTTAAACCCGGTGTAATAAGTAAATGCGGAATACAGCAACCCGAGCGAGTGCGGAAAATCCATTTCCCACTGCGGGCTCAGCACATTACCATCGCCAAACCAGACCGATGTGCAAGCCCATTCGCCTACGCCATCCAGACAAATCACTGCAGCTTGCTCGAACGGGCTTGGAAAAAATGCCGAAGCGGCATGCGCCTGATGATGTTCGGTAAACAGCAACCGAGGAATATCCCGAACTTTGCATCCGCCCAGCTTGGCCAGTTCTTTTTTCAAAACCGACTTCAAATAGAGTTTTTCCTTCAACCAGACTGGCATTGCTGTTAGAAACGAACGGAACCCGCTCGGAGCATAAGCCAGATAAGTTTCCAGCAACCTCTCAAACTTCACCAACGGCTTATCGTAAAATACGATATAATCTATATCCAATAAAGACACATCTGCCTCATCCAGACAATAGGCAATACTATTGGCAGGAAAACTGGCATCGTGTTTCTTGCGAGTAAAACGTTCTTCCTGAACCGCTGCGACAATCTCACCATCGTCAACAAGCGCCGCTGCGCTGTCATGATAATATGCAGAAAGGCCAAGAATATTCATTTGGTCAACTACTCA
>CAZKME010000102.1:0-6010 GCA_964553725.1 uncultured Zetaproteobacteria bacterium | reverse complement strand
CCATCAATTAATCCCTGTTTCTGTTGGTGCCTCTCCATGTTGTTTCTTTGTCAAATATGTAATCGATATAAATGGGCAATTTCAAGATCACATAGAAGGGAAACATCAACAACTGCCCGATCCCAATTACCTTTTTTGCAAACCTGTTTCTGATAACAATTAGAGTGCTAAAAAACACTACGTCGATGCCAACCAGGAAAAAAAACGGCGGCTTGCAACTAAACAGAAATCCGATACCTGTAATTATCAATCCCAACAACATAAACAGACACAACAACGCCAATGGCGGCACCATCAGATCAAGCGAAACTGCAAACAGTTTAAATCTGCGTTGCTTGATAGCACTGCTCCATAATTTTGGAACGTACTGAAATAAGATATCCAGATAACCATGTTCCCACCGCTTCCTCTGATTTTTCTGATCAACTTATTCATCAGGAAAGCAACTGACCACCATTACTTCCGGACAAAACTGTATCGGCATATCTTTCAAGATGAAATCCAGACCCAGTTTTAAATCCTCAGTAATATGGGAGTTGGCCAGTTCAGCTCCATTGATGACCTCCCAGGGAAACGCCATGCCTGAACCTGTCAACATACAGGGCATGCCAATTGTACTGCCGCCTAATGGCCGAACCCAATTTTTAACGATCCAGGCGAACTGGCCGAACAGTTCGTAATAACTAACCGGGTGCTCACTTCGCATAAGGTAAATTGCTTGCACTGGTCTGTTTAAACGCATGGCAGTTTTCGCGAGTATCTCAAGAGTACCCTGCTCCACATGACAATCAGCATCAATAACAATCAATACTTCGGGTGGATTCTTTGCAAACGCACAAACACCTGCATCCACCGCATAACCCTTACCATGATGATGAATATCTTGTCTTTCAACTACCTCCGCGCCACAGCTTAAAGCAATCTCGCACGTCAAGTCCGAACAATTATCGGCAACTACCAGAAGCCGGTCACCCTCGACAAGATAACTTAAAACAGATTTTATAGTGTCGCCAATAAGCAATTCCTCATTGTACGCAGGAATCAGAACACCAATCCGGGGACGTTTGATCGAATTCACATCGTTCGCTTCGCCTCCTCGCCGCAAGGCCAACAGACATTCGATTACGCACACAAGCGCCGGAACGCTCAGGACAAACACAATCAGGGAAAGTGGTATAATCAAGAGAGTGCTACCGATAGCACTCTGAACCCATGCAGATTGCACGACCAAACATACTCAATATCCTTTCCACTGTGCCTTCTGCGCTTCATTCAGAGCATGGGTAGCACGTTCCTTTCCCTTCAACAAACACTCCCACTGGTACCTGCGGACAAATATGGACAGCTCATAATCGTCAAACCTTTCCTCACACTGAATTGCGCTTTTGACAAACCCCCACAACATGGCTAGCCCTCCGACAATATACGGATACTTGGTCATTCTGTAGATCGATGAGACAAGCATATAGATAAAACCGGTACCCATATAGTACTGACCAAACCCATGCCTGATTCTGCCGGTAATAATATTCTTTTGACTCGATCCCATTGGCCGCAGATGGGTAAACCGCAACGCAGGAATATCAAGGCTTTTTGCAAGCCACCCCAACTGTCTGCAACGATGCCCATCAATGCCATCCCACATGACTTGTCGTACAAAACCACCTATTTGCTTGAAACACTCACGCCGGTAAAATTTTGAGGCTCCGATAGCATTTTCATCGCCACAGCCCTCACTAACCAACTTTCCAGATACTTTGTCGATAAAATAAGGTTTCCCACTACAGTTGCCCAACCTCTCATTATCATTCATTTCCTGAATCAGAACTTCAAAATATTGGGGCGGCATAACCAAATCGAGATCCAGTTTACAAAGGAAATCAAATTGATCTATGTCCACTATCTCATAGCCAGCATAAAATGCTTCAATCACACCAGGCCCGACACTGCGATGACCACGGTCTTTTCTGGTTACAATGCGTATAAATGAATATTGATTTGAATAATCGGCCAAAATCTTGGGTGTTTCATCTGTCGAGCCATCATCAACAATCACCCATAAAGCAGGTAGCACAGACTGAGCAAGCACGCTATCAAGCGTCTTTTTCATGAAGGCTGCTTCATTACGACATGGAGAAATAATTACATAAGACTGATTAGACAATAACGGCTCCTTTTCTCCAAATACAGATTGGCTCTCCAGCCTCCCTTAATTCACCATCACCATACACTATCATAACCTCCAGACTTTGAAGCCTGCAGAGGCTAGCGCATCACGATCATACGATGACTTGATATCGATAAATGGCATACCTGATAAACCGGTTGTAGATAATATACCTGCATCCAAAGCAGTCAGTGCATCATGAGCCACCGCTGCCACAATCGCATCAAGCTCGGTCAACGCTTCAAAGTCAACAAGATCAACATCATAGACATCTTTGGCCTCCTCTTTATTGGCCACAGGATCAAACACAAGTACATCAATGCCGTATGATTCAAGTTCACGGATCACATCAATCACGCGTGAATTTCTCAAATCTTCGCAATTTTCCTTGAAGGTAATACCCAACACTGCAACACGCGCACTTTTAACCTTGCGGTCAGCTACAATCAGTTGTTTCACCGTTTTCTCGGCAATATATTTACCCATGCCATCATTAATATGCCGCCCAGCCAGAATCACATCAGGATGATAACCAAGCGTCTCCGCCTTATAGGTGAGATAATATGGATCTACGCCAATACAATGCCCGCCTACCAACCCGGGGCGGAATGGCAAGAAATTCCACTTCGTTCCAGCAGCCTCCAATACATCCTGCGTATCGACATTCAGCTTGTCAAAGATCACCGCCAGTTCATTCATCAGGGCGATATTCAAATCCCGCTGTGTATTTTCAATCACCTTGGCAGCTTCCGCCACCTTAATTGTCAGCGCTCTGTGCACGCCGGCTTCAATAACCCGTTCATAAAGCTCGGCAACCCGCTCCAGCGTGTCGGCATCCTGTCCTGATACAACCTTCACAATAGACTCTAGCGTATGGATTTTATCCCCTGGATTCACCCGCTCAGGTGAATAGCCAACCTTGAACCCATCGCCACATGTCAAACCGGATTCCCGTTCCAGGATAGGCACACAAATATCCTCGGTAACACCCGGATAGACAGTAGACTCAAACACCACAATCGCGCCTTTCTTCATATATCTGCCAGCAGTCTCTGATGCTTTTATCACCGGTGTCAGATCAGGCACATGGGCATTATCTACCGGCGTAGGGACGGCAACGACAATAAAATCCGCTTTCGATATATCGGAAGCCTCCGAAGTGTAGGATAGCTGATCTGCCAGAACGAACAGTTCAGAAGCCATTTCGCCGGTGGGATCATAACCCTCACGATAGGCTTTCACCTTCTCCACCGTAATATCAAAACCTATCGTTGGCATCACTCGACCAAAGGCCAATGCCAGCGGCAGACCGACATAACCGAGACCAATTACTGCAATGTTATTACTTTTATTCAAAATCAATCTCCTTTTATTTCCATCAAAAGACTATAAGTTTCATATTTGATACTCATGTTTCCACTGTTCAAACAACACCAAAGCAAATAACCTCTCACTATTCATGCGGCCTTTTAATTGACCATCAATCAATTGCTTTACGGCAACATTATTAAAAGTACACCCTGGGTCTAATAATATTTCTCGAAAGTAATCCAGCCATGGGCCTGATTGCAGCCATGACCCCAGGGGAATAGAAAACCCCTGCTTCCGATGCTGATCAAACTCCGCAGGTAAAACGCGATGCGTTAATTTTTTAAGCAATACCTTTCGGGCTGTAGGTGTCGCCTTTAAACAAGACGGCACTTTACCGAAAGCAAACTCGATCAAACGATAATCCAAGAGTGGCGCACGGACTTCAAGTGAGTTAAGCATGCTGGCTCTATCAACCTTCACAAGTATATCCTCGGCCAAATAATTTTCAAAATCCATCCGCGTTGCTCGCTGAAGCAAATCAGCAGTCTTCGGTATTCTCTCCTTTATAATTGGCTCTGCGCTCAAACTCCATGAATTTTCAACACGCATTAGTCGCTTTCTCGCATGGGGATCAAAACAATTCATCGCAAGTAATGGCAGGTCGCTGCTCAAATCAACCCCCATGCCCTGAAACCAATGCCGTCCTTTCAACCCAATAGGCAACAATTTCTCTGCCAGCCTGGATACAGGCAACTGAAAAACATTTGGAACCATGCGTAATTTTTCCTGCATCCAAAGTAAACGGCTATAGTGCCGATACCCACCAAACAACTCATCCCCACCGTCACCACCCAGAGCAACTGTACAATGCTTGCTAATCAGCTGACTTACGAGAAAGGTGGGAATAATTGAAGAATCAACCATGGGTTCATCAAGCTGTCTGACTAATTTTGGAAGTATTTCAACCGATGAATCACCAGCATCAAGTTCCATGTGATCTGTCCCAAAATGGTTTGCTATAAACTTGGCATGCTCGCTTTCATCATAATCCCCGTAACCGGAAAAACCTATCGTGAACGTCCTTACATTTGAAGAAGACCTAACTGCCATTGCCGTTACCAGGCTGGAATCAACCCCGCCGCTAAGAAGCACGCCAACTGGCACATCCGCCACGAGCTGGCGCCGCACCGAGTCTTCCAGCAACGATTCAAGTTCATCAAGCAGATACGCTTCGTCAACAGGGTCATTATCAATGTCAGCAGCAAGTTCAGGAATACGCCAATATCGCCATACGCGCAAATCACCATTGGAAAGATCAAATTCCATTGCATGCGCAGGAGGCAATTTATTCACTCCCTTTAACATACATCTTTCGCCAGGCACAAACCCCGTTGTTAAGTAGCAGTCAAGGGCATCATTATCAATACGCCGTTCAAAAGCAGTATCAGCCATCAGAGCCTTGAGCTCGGAAGCAAACCGAAGTGACCCTTTACTCAAAGCATAAAAAAGAGGCTTTTCACCCGCTCGATCCCTGGCAATAAATAATTTTCTTTGTTGGGAGTCATAGATTGCAAACGTAAACATACCATTAAAATGGGACAGGCAATCTTTTCCCCATTCAAGATAGGATGCCAGAATCACTTCTGTGTCTGTATGTGAAATAAAATGATGCCCTTTATCTTCCAGCTGCCTCCGTAATTCCAGGAAATTGTATATCTCGCCATTGAATACAATACTCAGACCGCCACTTTTGTGATGCATAGGCTGATGTCCCAAAGGGGACAAATCGATCACTGAAAGCCGGCGGTGAGCCAACCCTACGAGCCCATTTTCAGCCCACCATTCACCCGCATCATCCGGGCCTCGATGACGCATGCTATCACGCCCGGCAACAAGCCATGCACGATCCAAAATAGTCGTTACAGAAGCGACACCTATGATTCCACACATTTTTAGTTAACCCTTAATTTTCAATCAAGAACACCCGGCAGTATCCTCCAAAAATTTATTTTCACACTCATTCCAGTTGATGCGTTATCAATATAGACCAATTTCCAGACAAATCAAGCCACTGCCACCACAGCTTTCCATAAAGTATCCAGTCAATATTGTACGGCTGCCTGGAACAATACCTTCAACTTCGCGCACTCGACAACAATATTATGATCTTTGCAAACATTTCTGTATGCACTCTCTCCGACAATATCAAGATCACTCCCATCCATCTCAAACAATGCAACCAAAGCATTATAAAGCGCATCAATAGAACCGGCTGGAATCAAAAACCCGCTCTCTGTATCTCTAATTAGCTCAGGAATCCCGGCAATGTATGTAGTCACTACCGGCCTCCGAAGTGCGCAGGCCTCCATAATAACAACAGGCAAACCCTCAGCAAAACTGGGCAACACAAGAGCCTTACTGGCAACTATCTCATCCAATACCTGCGCCCCGGAAATCCAGCCGGTAATTCGGACATACTTTGATAATTGATAATGATTAATTAGCTGCTCAATGTCTTGCCGCATCGGGCCA
>CAZKME010000101.1:0-7294 GCA_964553725.1 uncultured Zetaproteobacteria bacterium | reverse complement strand
ACAAGGACAGGTGATTCCAGTTGAAAGCCGACTGGGATAGTCTTGCCCTGCGATGAATACGCAAAGAACACAATTAAAGACAGATTTTCTGATTATCGGTAGCGGCGCTGCCGGGTTGCTGGCCGCCAGCAGGCTGGCCTCGCACGGGCAGGTTATACTGGTCAACAAGGGCGCGTTTCAGGACTCCAGCACCTGGAATGCGCAGGGCGGCATTGCCGGTGTATCATCGGATAAAGATTCGTTTGAATCGCATGTGCAGGATACCCTGCTTGCCGGAGCCGGGCTGTGCCATGAAGATGTGGTTAGAACTGTTATCAGCCATGGCACGGAAATTATCGAAGAACTGATCGACATAGGTACCCGTTTTGATCGCAAGAATGGAGAGCTTCACCTGACCCGCGAGGGCGGACACAGCAGTCGCCGAATCGCCCACGCCAAAGATGCGACCGGACGCGCTATCAGCGAGGCGCTGCTGGCGCAGGTTGCGCCGCATGCCAATATTCAACGGCTTGAGCAGCATACGGCCATTGATCTGATTACCTCCCGTCGGCTTGGTAAATATCAGCAGAATCGTTGTCTGGGCGCATATATCCTGAATCCGGCTGGTCAGGTACTGACCATTGCGGCCAGGCAAACTATTCTGGCCACTGGCGGTGCCGGCAAGGTGTATCTGTACACATCCAATCCGCATGCCGCTTCCGGTGATGGCATCGCCATGGCATGGCGGGCCGGCTGTTCGGTGATGAACCTCGAATTTATCCAGTTTCATCCTACCTGCTTGTTCCATCGTCAGGGCTCC
This sequence comes from uncultured Zetaproteobacteria bacterium, assembly GCA_964553725.1. Classification (GTDB taxonomy): domain Bacteria; phylum Pseudomonadota; class Zetaproteobacteria; order Mariprofundales; family Mariprofundaceae; genus Mariprofundus. Next base: position 6,495 of record CAZKME010000101.1, on the reverse strand, counting down.
AATATGTTGCTTTCCGAGGCGCTACGCGGGGAAGGAGCGCATCTTGTTGATCAGCATGGTCGCCGCTTTATGCCGAATTATGATGAGCGGGGCGAACTTGCACCGCGCGATATTGTGGCGCGCGCCATTGATTATGAGATGAAAAAACAGGGCGCGGACTGCATGTATCTGGATGTACGCCCGATTGGCGGGGCGGCAATTGCGGATCATTTTCGTAATATCCATGCGAGGCTGCTGGCATTAGGGCTTGATATGACTACAGAACCCATACCCGTGGTGCCTGCGGCGCATTATCTGTGTGGCGGCATCAAAGCGGATGTGCATGGTCGTACCGATATTGCAGATTTATATGCCATTGGAGAAACCGCTGCGACGGGTTTGCACGGGGCGAATCGTTTGGCCAGCAATTCGCTGCTCGAATGTCTGGTGATGGCCGATTATTGTGCAACGGACGTATTGAATCAGCCTGTATCTCCAGTCGGCCCGGTATCGGTCTGGGATGATTCGGGCATTGTGCCGGAAACCGAGCGTATCCAGATCAAGCAGAACTGGGATGAGATTCGCGCCACCATGTCCCATTATGTCGGCATTGTGCGCTCCGATGAGCGTTTACGACGGGCCAGACGCCGTTTGCGTCTGATTCAGGATGAGATTGCCTCCTATTACTGGAAACATCCGGTCTCCCAGGATCTGCTGGAGTTGCGTAATCTGGCCCTGATGGCAGAGCTGATTGTGCAAAGCGCCCAGCAGCGGCATGAATCCCGTGGTCTGCATTATTCCACCGATTATCCGCAAACCGATGCGCAGGCCAGCGATACGATTCTGAAATCCGACGTATTATGAATGAATGTGTGCATGCCACCGTTCAGGGGCGCGTGCAGGGCGTAGGGTTCCGTTATTATACGCAAGTCGAAGCACGAAAGCTGGGTATATTCGGCTGGGTGCGAAATTGTTCTGATGGTAGTGTTGAAGTATTAGTCGGCGGGGATTACGCACAGGTTGAGACCTTGAAACAATGGCTGAGACATGGGCCGGGTTATGCACAAGTCACGCAGATTGAATTTTCTGCTGGTCATTTGCCGGATAACTGCAATGATTTTCGCATTGTTTGAAGAATAGGCAAAGTCAAAAGCTTTCACCGCAGAGTACGCAGAGTTTCGCAGAGGAAAGTCAAAACCGAAAATCTTATGGGTTTCTTTGTCTTTCTCTGTGCCCTCTGTGGTTCAAGATTTTTTGTTTGGGGGTTGAATGGACTACAACGCGCAACAGCAGTTTGATCATGATGAGCCAGCCGGTACCGGTATCCTGTTGACCAATCTGGGTACGCCTGATGCGCCAACGAAGGCTGCCGTACGCGTTTATCTGAAAGAATTCCTGTGGGATCCGCGTGTGGTGGAACAGCCGCGCTGGTTATGGTGGTTGATTCTCAATGGCGTTATTCTCAATTTTCGACCGGCCAAATCGGCATTATTATATCAATCGGTATGGACTGAAGATGGCTCGCCATTGTTAGCTACCGGCAAGAAACAGTGCGAAAAACTGCAACTGTCGTTGCGCCAAACGATGGGCGATGCGGTGCATGTCGAACTGGCCATGCGCTATGGCAGACCATCGATTCAAGCCGGACTGGAGGCTTTGCGCGAGAAGAATTGTCGCAAGGTGATTATTCTGCCTCTGTACCCCCAATATTCAGCCACCACGACCGGCTCCACCTTCGATGCCGTCGCCGATGTATTCAAATTATGGCGGCGCGTACCGGAATTGCATTTGATCGACGCCTATCATAATCATCCGGCCTATATTGCCGCGCTTGCCGACAGCGTGCGGGCCTACTGGGCTGAACATGGCGAACCGGAGCGTTTGTTGATGAGTTTTCATGGCATACCCGAACGTTATTTCAAGGCAGGTGATCCCTACCCATGCCATTGCCAGGCCACCGCAAACCTGCTGCGCGAAGCGCTGGGACTGGATGAGGAACGGGCGTTTATATCGTTCCAGTCACGCTTTGGCAAAGAACCATGGCTACAGCCTTATACCGATGAAACATTGAAATCATGGGGTAAGGATGATGTCAAATCCGTCGATGTAATCTGTCCCGGCTTTGCTGCGGATTGTCTGGAAACGCTGCAAGAAATCGGCAGCGAAAACCGCCGCTATTTTCTGGACAGCGGTGGCGAACAATATCGTTATATCCCGGCTTTGAATGACAGCGAAGCCCATATCAGTGCTCTAAAACAGATTATTTTAGCGCCAGTGAAGCATGAGGCATCAGGGCAAATCACAAAAAAAGAATAGATTTTTCTTGGCGTTCTTTGCGCCTTGGCGTGAGATGCTTTTGACTTTAAAGCTGAAAGGCCATGGCACGCAAAGGCGCAAAGATCGCAAAGAGTGAACCGTAAATTCCTTGTTCATGTTTTTCGCTTGAGTAGCTTGGCGTACAGATTCAATTTTACCGGGAGGAGGACGGGATGACTCCAGTCGTCATGGCCATCACAGTGCTGTGTTTGTATATGCTGTTTTACCGTTTTTATGCCAAAGGCTTTCTGGCTAAAAAAATATTTGAACTGGATGACAGCAACCCCACCCCGGCGCATACGATGCGCGATGATGTCGATTATATTCCAACCAATAAATATGTGCTGTTCGGCCATCATTTCGCTTCAATCGCCGGTCTTGCACCGATGCTGGGCCCTGCCATCGCCGTGATCTGGGGCTGGGTTCCGGCCTTGTGCTGGGTGGTGTTCGGCACCTTGCTGGTCGGTGCTGTGCATGATTTTTCCGCGCTGGTATTGTCGATCCGCTACAAGGGGCAAAGCGTTGGTACGATTGCGCATGACGTGATCAGCCCGCGCACGCGATTGTTGTTTTTACTGGTGATTTTCTTCCTTGTGGCGCTGGCCATGGGCGTGTTCGTGCTGGTAATTTCCGGCCTGTTCGCCGCGCCCGATGCGGCCAATATTCCGCCTACGGCGCATCCTGAAGCGGTGTTCCCGACTTATTCCCTGATGTTCATCGCCATGGTGATTGGTTTTCTGGTCTATAAAAAGAATATGCCTTTGTGGCCCATGATCGGCGTCGGTTTTGTGTTGATGCTGATCACCACCCGTATCGGCCTCGACATGCCGGTGACCGGATTTTCCGCCGGAGACTGGACATGGTCGCTGCTGATTTATGCTTTTATTGCCAGCGTGCTGCCGGTATGGCTGTTGCTGCAACCGCGCGATTTTCTCAATTCGCTATTGCTCTACCTGGCTCTGTTCGCGATGCTGGCCGGTTTCTTCATCCTGTCGCCGGACTGGGTGGCACCTGCGATTAACCCGAATCCGGTTGGTGCGCCGCCGATGTTGCCTTTTTTGTTTATCGTCATCGCCTGCGGTGCGGTATCCGGCTTCCACGGCCTGGTCGCATCGGGCACCACATCCAAACAATTGAACCGGGAAAGCGATGCGCCGTTTGTCGGTTATGTCGGCATGGTTGGCGAATCGTTACTGGCATTGCTGGCCGTGTTGGCCACTACAGCAGGAGCATTCGCTACCAGAGCAGACTGGGAATCGTTTTACGGTTCATGGGACAAAGCCGCCGGCCTGCATCAGAAACTCGGCGTATTTATTCAGGGCAATGCCAATTTCATTCACCAGCTTGGCGTGCCACTGGATTATGCGGCGGCATTTATCTCCGTGGTGGTGGTCGGTTTCGCCATGACGTCGGTCGATACCGGGGCGCGTTTGCTGCGTTTTAATCTGGAAGAAATCGGTGCGACCATTGGCGTAAAAATACTCGGCAATCGTTATGTAGCTACGGCTCTGGCCGTAGCGGCGATCGGTTTCTTCGCCTTTTTCAAAATGGATGGCAAACCTGCCGGTCTGTTTTTATGGACGTTATTCGGCACCACCAACCAGATACTGGCAGGCCTGACATTGCTGACCGTGACCATTTACCTGTATCGCAAGAAAAAACCGATTCTCTACACATTGCTGCCGATGTTACTGGTGCTCGGGGCTACTATTTCCGCTATGGTGATGGGCATTTTCAAAGCCATTGGTAAAGAGCAGTGGGCTGTGGCATCTGTTGGCGCGGTGATTTTTATACTGGCCGGATGGGTATTGATTGAAGCGTTCATGGTGGTCAAAAAAGTTAGAGATGAACGAAAGCAGGAACAAACGCTGGTTTGATTGGACATTCATTTGCTGATAGGCTGTAAATATACCTGTTTCCAGAGCCACTTGAAAAAGTCTGAACGGGGAAGTAAATCGCCGCTCACGAGTTTGCAAGTGGCTCTCCAGACATTGGGCTCGAAAAAAATAATAAGACAAAGGATATAAATGATGAAAATTGCAATCGCGGGTACCGGGTATGTCGGGCTGTCCAATGCCATGCTACTGGCTCAAAACCATGAGGTGGTGGCGCTGGATATTATCCCTGAGAAAATTGCTATGCTCAATCGCCGCCAGTCGCCAATCCAGGATGCCGAAATTGAACATTTCCTGAGCAGGGAAACGCTGAATTTCCGCGCTACGCTGGATAAACAAGAAGCATATCAGGGTGCCGATTTCGTGATTATCGCTACCCCGACAGACTACGATCCGGAAACCAATTATTTCAATACCGATTCGGTCGAGGCGGTAATCCGTGACGTAATCAAAATCAATCCGCAGGCGACAATGGTGATCAAATCGACTGTTCCGGTTGGTTATACTGCGTCTGTACGGAAACAGTATCTTTGTGAGAAAATTATATTCTCGCCTGAATTTTTACGTGAGGGCAGAGCCTTGTACGATAATCTGCACCCGTCACGCATTATTGTCGGAGAGCGTTCAAAACGGGCTGAAATATTTGCTGGATTACTACAGGAAGGTGCAATCAAGGCGGAGATTGACGTGTTGTTCACCGATTCCACCGAGGCCGAGGCGATCAAGCTCTTCGCCAACACCTATCTGGCAATGCGGGTATCCTATTTTAATGAGCTGGATACCTACGCCGCCATTCATGGTTTGAACGCCCGCCATGTGATTGAAGGCGTTAGTCTGGATCCGCGTATTGGCAACCACTACAACAATCCATCATTTGGCTATGGCGGCTATTGCCTGCCCAAGGATACCAAGCAGTTGCTGGCCAACTACCAACAGGTGCCGCAAAACCTAATTCACGCGATCGTGGAAGCAAATACCACCCGCAAGGATTTTATTGCTGCTGACATTCTGCGTCGCCAGCCAAACGTGGTAGGCGTGCATCGTCTGGTCATGAAGGCGGGTTCGGATAATTTCCGTGCATCCAGTATCCAGGGTATCATGAAACGCATCAAAGCCAAGGGCGTCGAAGTCATTATCTATGAACCGGCCCTACAGGATGATTATTTTTTCAAATCCCGCGTAATCAATGATCTACAGACATTCAAGCAGACCGCCGATGTGATCATCGCCAATCGCATGGCCGCTGAACTGGAGGATGTGCAGGACAAGGTTTATACGCGTGATTTATTTGGCAATGATTAACATGCAACTGATTTCAGCCGTTTTGACGGCAAGCCAGGGAGCCCCCATGTCCGCAGCATTAATGCACTCAAAACTCACCTGCCTGAAGCGCTTACACAGCGGCAAGGTACGCGATATGTACGAGATTGATGACAAACACCTGTTGATTGTCACCACCGATCGTTTGTCCGCATTTGATGTCGTATTGCCGACGCCGATCCCCGGCAAGGGTGGCGTTTTGAATGCTGTGTCCAATTTCTGGTTCAATAAACTCGCACATATCGTGCCAAATCATGTTTCCAATATGAGTCTGGAACAAGCCATTCCCGATACAAACGAACGTCTGGCCGTGGGCAAACACGCCATTGTGGTCAAACGATTGAAGCCGTTGCCGATTGAAGCAATTGTACGCGGTTATCTGATTGGCTCGGGCTGGAAAGAGTATCAAAACACGGGCGCGGTATGCGGCATTGAATTGCCTGCCGGATTACGCATGGCCGACCCGTTGCCGGAACCCATCTTTACGCCATCGACCAAAGCCAATCTTGGCGCACATGATGAAAATATCAGTCTGGCACAAATGTGCGATATTATCGGTGTGGAACTGGCCGAGAAGATGCGCGATATCAGCCTGCAATTATACCGCGAAGCAGCAGCCTTTGCGCTGGAGAAAGGCATCATCATTGCCGATACCAAGTTTGAGTTCGGGCTGGATGGCGATAGCACGCTAACCCTGATTGATGAGGCGCTGACGCCGGATTCTTCCCGTTTCTGGCCTGTGGATGAATATCAGCCGGGCATGAGCCCGCCAAGCTTTGATAAGCAGTTCGTGCGCGACTGGCTGGAAACGCTGGACTGGAACAAGCAGGCCCCCGGCCCTGCTGTGCCGGATGCCATCCGGGATAAAACTTCGGAAAAATATCGTGAGGCGCTGCAACGCCTGACCGGTCAGGCCTAAGACTATTCACCCATGTTAGCTGCGCCTGACATGCTTTGGCCAATTGCGGCAATTCTGATTGGCGTT
>CAZKME010000100.1:3792-7315 GCA_964553725.1 uncultured Zetaproteobacteria bacterium | reverse complement strand
CTGAGTTTATTGAGTGTCGCTTCCAGATCAGCCATGCCAGCACGCTATCAGCAGCTAATGCGTCAATCCATGCCTGTTCATGATGCCTGTGAGTCAAACCACACGGTGATAAATAGCAAAACAACACTGGCAGGTACTTCACAGCATTTCCAATCCATTAAATGCGTCTGAAATCAATGGGTTTCACTTGCACTTGAGTATTTTTGTGCCATACTGATCTATGCGCGAAGTGGTTCGTAGAAAATGCCATAGATGTTAGGGGATTCAGGCTGGAGGGATTATGCATTCAGGCAAAGCAAGGAAAAGGTTTCAAGTCGTACTGATCAAATCTTCCCATTATGATGATGATGGTTATGTGATCCAGTGGGTCAAGTCGTTGATGCCGGCCAATTCACTGGCTTGTATTTATGGACTCACGATGGATGCGGCTGAGCGCAAGGTGCTTGGCGATGATGTTGAGATAGCCATCAGCGCTTATGATGAAAACAATATCCGAATTCCGATCAAAAAAATTATTGCCGATATCAGTTCGGCGGAAGCAGGGGGCTTTGTCGGTTTTACAGGCGTTCAGAGCAACCAGTTTCCTCGTGCCATGGATGTGGCCCGAAAATTTAGGGCTGCCGGTATTCAGGTATGTCTTGGCGGCTTCCATGTCAGCGGGTGCATGGCGATGTTGCCGGAATTGCCGCCTGATATTCAGGAAGCGAAAGATATTGACATTTCTTTGTTCATTGGCGAAGCCGAGGGCCGCATTGATGAGATTTTCCTGGATGCTTACGCCGGAAATTTAAAACCGGTCTACAATTATATATCTGATTTACCATCGATTGAGTCTTCAGCAATCCCGTTTCTGCCAGCCAAGTTGCTAAAACGATCCATGAATTCCAGTACCAGCTTCGATGCCGGTCGCGGCTGCCCTTTTATTTGCAGCTTCTGTACGATTATCAATGTTCAGGGTAGAAAATCGCGTCGCCGTTCTGTGTCATCCATTGAAAGAATCATCCATATGAATGCTGCTCAGGGCATCCGTTATTACTTTATCACCGATGATAATTTCGCGCGCAACCGTGACTGGGAAATCATTTTTGATCGCCTGATTGAAATGCGCGAAAACGAAGGCATAGAGATCCACTTGATATTGCAGGTCGATACCATGTGTCATCACATCAAGGGTTTTGTTGAAAAAGCGGCGCAGGCCGGAACCACTCAGGTGTTTATCGGCCTTGAGACGATCAATGAGGATAACCTGAAAGCAGCCAAAAAAGGCCAAAATAATATTCAGGAATATCGAAAAATGTTGCAGGCATGGCGCCATGTTCATGTGCTTACGGTGGCCGGTTATATTATCGGGTTCCCGACTGATACGCCCGAACGGATTCTGGGTGATGTTAAAACCATTCAGAGAGAGCTACCTGTTGATCTGCTTTATTTTTCCTGTTTGACGCCACTACCCGGCTCCATGGACCACAAAGTGCTCTATGAAAAAGGCATCTGGATGGATCCTGATATGAACAAATACGATCTTTGCCATGTTGCAGCCGAGCACGAAACCATGTCCAGGGACGAGTGGCAAAATCTTTATAATGCCGCCTGCCTGGCTTATTACTCCGATGAGCACATTGAAACCATTATGCGGCGAGCCTATGCCGGAAAGACCGGTATTAGCAAAGTGACGTTTATGGCCTGGTGGTTTCACTATTGCTACAACTATGAGCATATTCATCCGGTGGAAGGCGGTTATTTCCGCAAGAAATATCGCTGTGACCGTCGGCCCTCGCTGCCGATAGAAAACCCGTTTATATTTTATCCCCGCAGACTGGCTGAAATCATACATAGCCATTACACAATGCTGTCTTACCATTTCAAATACAATGCTATCAAAAAGCGGATTTTTGTTGACCCGGAAGCGGCCAGCTATACCGACAATGCGATTGGGCCTGTAGTGGAAGAAAAATCCGCCAAAGCAAAGGCGAGCGTTGAGGAAGCTTGTCTCGCCTGATGGGAATGGATATTTCCAGAATTGGTTGAATCGTTTTTATTGCGAGGTAACAGATTCTACTGTTGTTTGGGCTGTGCCATCGCGGAAACGCACCTGCATACTGTCACCCGGTGCCAAATCGGCGACTTGGGTAATCAATTGGCCATCGGAGGAGACAGTCATACTGTAGCCGCGCTCCAGCACCCGGGTTGGATCGAGTTCCCTCAGCTTGCCAAGTAATACAAGTAGTTTATTGCGTTTAGACTGGATGTGTTGTTGCTGTGTGGTCAGTCTGGTTGTGATATCGGCCAGTGAGCGTTGCCGCTGTTGTAATAGAATATACATGTTTTGATGCAGCAGGCTGGTTTCACTGGTCTGTAACAGACGCTGTTGTTGCAGGCGGTGAACCGGTTGCAGCGGTATGAATCGTTTCTCCAGTCGCCGCAGGGGAAGATACCGCTGTTTCAGGCTAATCCGTGCGGCGAGTTCGAGACGGGATTGAAGCTGATTGATATGGTGGTGCTGCGCATCGGTGCGGCGTTGCCATACATGGGTTTGACGCTGTATCAATGAGCTGTGATTGCGGCGATGATGTTCCACCTGTTGCCTGAGCAGGTGTCGGAGCGCGGCAATTTTAGGCAGGCGTTGGCGCAATGTATCTTTGGCCGGGCAACATATTTCTGCCGCATTGGAGGGGGTGGCGGCGCGCACATCAGCGGCCAGGTCGGCCAGCGTGGTGTCGATTTCATGGCCGATGCCGGCAATCAGTGGAATCGGGCAATCGACAATAGCCTTGACCACGGTTTCATGATTGAAACACCACAAATCCTCAATACTGCCGCCGCCGCGCACCAGCAGGATGACATCGGGCGGCGAAGCCATGCGGGTGATTTTGTGAAAAGCTGCGACGATGGAGGCCGGTGCGGCCTGCCCCTGCACCAGCGCCGGAGCGAGCGTGAGTTGCAACCAGGACGGACGCGTAGCCAATACTTTTTTCACATCTTCAAAAGCGGCGGCGGTGACGGATGTGATGATGCCGATATGAGCGGGAAGGGGAGGGATGCTCTGTTTTCGATCAGTATCAAACCAGCCAAGCTGGGCAAAGGCGCGTTTGCGGCGTTCAAATTCCGCCGCCAGTTTTCCCTCTCCTGCCGATTCAACCTGGCTCACGACAAGTTGATAGGCGCCGCGCGGTTCATACAGGCTGATATGGCCGGAAAATACGAATGCTTCGCCTTCTTCGGGAAGATATTGCAGGCGCAAGGCGGTGGAACGCCAGATGACTGCGGAAATTGCCGCATGCGCATCCTTGATGGTAAAATAAAGATGGCCGGATGAAGGGCGGGTGAGCCGGGATACTTCGCCGCTGACTTCCACGCGGCTGAAGCCAATCTCCAACATTTGTTTGATGCGGGCAGTCAGTTCGGTGACGCTTAACGGCGCTGTTTGTTCAACCGCCAGGTTTTCATCGCTGCAACTGTCATGAAAGGCCATGCGGCAATCATGTCGTATGGTCGGAGCGGGTCAATGTGTTTATCAGGCTAG
>CAZKME010000100.1:0-3692 GCA_964553725.1 uncultured Zetaproteobacteria bacterium | reverse complement strand
CCATGCGGCAATCATGTCGTATGGTCGGAGCGGGTCAATGTGTTTATCAGGCTAGCCCGGACTATTCATGAATACTGCTGCGCCCTCGCTGGTTTATTTATCCGCAACGGATGTTTTCTCAGTCGTCCGTAAGCATAGCTACGGCCTTCATCGAAAAAATCCGTTGCAAACAAATATCCTGCGCGATCATCACAGCGATTCATGAATAGTCCAGGCTAGAAAGTCTCAGCACGTCCCGGAGGTTTAATTTCAAAGAGCTCGGGTTCGTAAGGTATATCCATCAGAAATGCAATATCGGACAGCGATATATGCGGGTTCAAATGTGCGACGAATTTCATTACTTTGCGCAAGTCCAGGTCGGTGTCTGTAGCATCTTGATCCATGATTTCTCCTTTCTGATTTGATGGCCGCAACGTATGGGGGCGCTGTGACAGGTAGATGGCACTATTATGACACGGCGATGACATGCATGATTCGCCACCTGAATATTTCTGCACGATTTATTGCATGACATCATAGATGCATTTTAATATACTGTGATATTGGCCTTTGCGCCTTGATATTTATCCATCAAAAAAGGAGATAGCGTTGAACGCGAACAAAACAACAGACTTGGATAGCAGGGAATATTATCTCAATCGTGATCTTAGCATGCTGGAATTCAACCGGCGCGTATTTGAGATGGCCTGTGATGCGAGTCTCCCCTTGCTTGAGCGCTTGCGTTTTCTGTGCATCTATACATCCAATATGGATGAATATTTCGAGGTGCGGGTGGCTATTCAGAAGCATCGGCTTGCTGTCGGTTCGTTGGGGACTGCCGCCGATGGCATGACTGCGACGGATATTTTACTCAGTGTGCGCGAACGTGTTGAGCATCTGGTGGAAGAACAATACCGTTTGTTAAATGAGGATTTGTTACCGGCCTTGAAAAATGAAGGCATTCGAATTTTACGCAGGTCAGACTGGAGTGAAGCTCAGACTGAGTGGATTCGCAAGTTTTTCAAACGTGAATTGCTGCCTGTGCTAACTCCAATTGGACTTGATTTGGCCCACCCTTTTCCCCGAATCCACAATAAAATTCTTAATTTTATTGTGGCGCTGGAAGGCAAGGATGCCTTTGGTCGCGAATCGGAATATGCCATTGTACAGGCACCGCGTTCGATCTCCCGCGTGATTCGATTGCCAGGCGATATCTCTGATTCTGATCACAGTTACGTGTTTCTTTCCTCCATTATTCATGCCCATGTTGGTGATTTCTTTCCCGGTATGGCGGTAAAAGCCTGTCACCAGTTTCGCATCAGCCGTAATAGTGAATTGATTGTCGATGAAGAGGAAGTTGAAGATCTGAAGCAGGCCATTACCGGTGAATTGCTGGAGCGCCGCTTTAGTGCTCCGGTGCGGCTTGAGGTGTCCAATAAGTGCCCGGCCAAGCTGTATGGTTTTTTGTTACATCAGTTTGGTTTGCAGGAAACTGATCTCTATCGTGTGGATGGCCCGGTGAATCTGTATCGTATGGCAGCGGTCTATGATGGCGTCGATCGGCCTGATTTAAAATTTCCGCCATTCGAACCCGGCATACCAGCCCGTTTGCAGGTTGAAGATCAGGATATATTCAGCGCGATTCAGGAAGGCGATATCTTATTACACCATCCCTATCAGAGTTTTAATCCGGTGGTGGAATTGATTCATCAGGCTGCATCCGATGCGAATGTACTGGTGATCAAGCAGACCATGTACCGGGTGGTGCCTGATTCTCCGATGGTGGATGCGCTGATTCGTGCGGCGCGCGCCAATAAAGAGGTGGTCGCTGTCATTGAGTTGATGGCGCGTTTCAATGAAGAGGATAATATTGCCATGGCCAGTCGATTATCGGCTGCCGGGGTGCAGGTGGTATACGGCGTGGTGGGATATAAAACGCACGGCAAGATGCTGATGATTGTGCGTCGAGAGGGCCGAAAATTGCGCCGCTATGTGCATTTAGGCACGGGCAATTACCACACCTTTACCAGTCGTTTTTATACTGATTTCGGCCTGATCAGCTGCGATCCCGAGTTGGGCGAGGATGTGCATAAATTATTCCAGCAACTGACCGGGCTGGGCAAGGCGATCAGGCTTAAGGCGATGCTATCGGGGCCATTTACGCTGCATAAGGGTTTGATGGAGCGCATTGAGCATGAGGCGGAACTGGCCCGCAATGGCAAAGTTGGAAGGATCCGCGCCAAAATGAACGGGTTAGAGGAGCAGGATATCATCAAGGCTTTATACCGGGCTTCTCAGGCTGGTGTAAAAATTGATCTGGTGGTGCGCGGTATTTGCTGTTTGAGGCCGGGTATTGAAGGCGTGTCCGATAATATCCGGGTGCGTTCGGTGCTGGGTCGTTTTCTGGAGCATTCGCGAATCTTCTGTTTCGATAATGATGGCGACCCGGAAGTTTTTTGCGCCAGCGCCGACTGGATGGGGCGCAATCTGCTCAGACGCGTGGAAACCTGTTTCCCGATTCGCGATCATGCCTTGCGTCGTGAGGTGATTGCCCAGGGGTTGTCCCCCTATTTATCGGATAATGCAGGCACATGGCAGTTAAAGGCCGATGGCAGTTATCAGCGCATCAAAGCGCGTGGTCAGAAAAAAAGTGCCCAGCTTGTGCTAATGCAGAAGCTTGGCACCCTGCTGGAGTAACAGCCTGATGCGTATCGTATTCGCCGGTACGCCCGGCTTCTCCGTTCCTTGTCTGACGGCACTGCTGGAAGCCGACGATATAGATGTGGTTGGTGTGGTTTCACAACCGGATCGCAAATCAGGCCGTGGCATGAAACTGACGCCGTCCGCAGTAAAGCAGGCAGCGCTGGATGCAGACATTGATGTGATTACGCCCGAAACCTTGCGCGATAACGATGACGCGCTGGCCTGGCTTGAGGGCAAACAGGCCGATGTGCTGGTGGTGGTCGCCTTCGGCATGATTTTACCCAAGACATGGCTGAATGCTGTCAGCATTGCGCCGGTCAATGTACATGCGTCATTGCTACCGCGCTGGCGCGGCGCGGCCCCGATTGAGCGCAGTCTGCTGGCCGGTGATTGCGAAACGGGCGTGTGCATTATGCAGATGGAAGAGGGGCTAGATACCGGCGGCGTGTACGCCCGCCGTTGCCTACCGATTACAGCGCACACAACGGGCTCTGATTTATGGTTCGCACTTGCGCCGATGGGGGCGCAGCTGTTGATTGAAACACTGACGAAAATTGTAGCTGGTTTACAGCCTGAACCGCAGGCGAATGAGGGCATTACTTATGCGCATAAAATCATCAATGACGAGCGCATTATCGACTGGCGTAAAAGCGCATCGGAGATTGATCGGCTGGTGCGCTGTTTCTCTCCACGCCCCGGCGTGCGCACCCATTGCAAGGGCAAATGGCTGAAACTGATTGGCGGCACCGTGCTGGCTGGAACCCATCAGATAGAGGCAGGAATGGTGCTGGGCACGGAGCATGGTCTGGATATTGCCTGCGCAGAAGGCTCCATCTATCGCATCAGTGAACTGCAACCCGAAGGCAAAAAAGCCATGTCAGCCACAGATTTCCTCAGAGGTGCGCAGATACAGTCGGAGATGCTGCTGCGTTAATCTTTCGCCAAAAATTCAGGGGACATATATGGTCCGTCCCGCGTTGCAAGGAAAAAGTTTGATCGGCAAGCAAGGA
>CAZKME010000099.1:0-7327 GCA_964553725.1 uncultured Zetaproteobacteria bacterium | reverse complement strand
TACATGTTTTTTCAATACACCATCTAAACCAATATCTTACACTCTGCACGCACAATCACTTGCAGGATCTAGGTCAAAAGATAATCGTGCATTGAACATTTCTGAGGTGAATCAAATACTGAACGGCGTTGCTTTTGATCTTATCCGCGTGTATCTGCGTCCATCTGCGGTTCAAATGGTTATGATTCGCATCAAAGCAGTAAAATCGCTACACTCGCCGCATTTAGAATGCAAAAGGCAGGGTTTACGATGGCGCAGACATTATTCGACAAGGTGTGGCAACAGCACATCGTCAAGCAAAATGACGATGGTTCGACGCTGTTGTATATCGACCGCCAACTGGTACACGAAGTCACCAGTCCGCAGGCTTTTGAAGGTTTGCGCCTGGCCGAACGCAAGCCGTGGCGCATCAGCGCATCGGTGGCCACGCCCGATCATAATGTGCCGACCACGAACCGGAATGCAGGCATTACCGATCCGGTTTCGCGCACCCAGGTGGAAACACTGGATGCCAATTGCAAAGAATTCGGCATCACCGAATTCGGACTCAGTGATATCCGTCAGGGCGTGGTGCACGTCATGGGGCCGGAGCAAGGTCTTATTTTACCCGGCATGACCGTAGTCTGCGGCGATTCACATACCTCGACCCATGGCGCATTCGGCTCAATCGCCATGGGCATCGGCACCTCCGAAGTGGAGCATGTGCTGGCCACCCAGTGCCTGATTCAGAAAAAACCGAAGGTCATGCGTATCAACGTAAACGGCGCGTTGCCAACCGGCATCACCGGCAAGGATGTGGCGCTATATATTATTGGTCGGATTGGCACGGCAGGCGGTACCGGTTATGCGCTGGAATTTGCCGGTGAAGCTATTCGTTCCCTGTCCATGGAAGGGCGCATGAGCTTGTGTAATATGGCCATTGAAGCGGGCGCACGTTGCGGCATGGTGGCAGTGGATGCAGTCACCATCGAATATGTCAAAGGGCGTCCTTATGCGCCGTCCGGCGACGTATGGGACAAAGCAATAGCGGCATGGGCCGATTTGCATTCCGATGCGGATGCCGTATTCGATCAGGAACTGACATTCAATGCGCCAGAGATTGCGCCGCAGGTGAGCTGGGGAACCAGCCCGGAAATGGAGTTACCGATCACCTCATCCATACCGAATCCCGACCATGCAAAAGATGAGGTGCAGCGTGAAGGCTGGCAGCGGGCGCTGGCATATATGGACTTGCAGGCAGGCACGCCATTGCAGGATATTGCCATCGATAAAGTATTTATCGGATCCTGCACCAATGGCCGCATTGAAGATTTCCGGGAGGCGGCTGCGATGGTGAAAGGCCGGAAAATTGCCGCCAATATAACACTGGCGCTGGCAGTGCCGGGCTCCGGGCTGGTCAAACAGCAGGCTGAAGCCGAAGGTCTGGATACCGTATTTCGCGATGCCGGTTTTGAATGGCGCGAACCGGGCTGTTCGATGTGTCTGGCCATGAATGCCGACCGGCTGGAGCCGGGCGAACGCTGCGCTTCGACCTCCAACCGCAATTTTGAAGGACGCCAGGGCATGGGTGGCCGCACCCACCTGGTCAGCCCGGCCATGGCCGCCGCCGCCGCCATTGCAGGCCATTTTGTAGATATCAGGACATGGAAATAATCAACCACAAAGGCACAAAGACACAAAGAAATTCATAATCCGGGTACCTTTGTGCCTTCGTGGTGAAAAGGGGTTTTTAGATATGCAGGCATTTACAACATTGAAGGGATTGGTCGCGCCAATGGATCGCGCCAATGTCGATACCGATGCGATTATTCCCAAGCAGTTTTTGAAAAGCATCAAACGCACCGGTTACGGCCCGTTTCTGTTTGACGAATGGCGCTATGAAGATCGCGGCGAGCCGGAAATGGATTGTACGCATCGGCCCAGGCGGGCTGATTTTGTACTCAATCAGCCGCGTTATCAGGGCGCAAAAATTCTGCTGGCGCGTGAGAATTTCGGCTGCGGTTCATCGCGGGAGCATGCCCCGTGGGCTATTCTGGATTATGGATTCAGATGTGTGATTGCATCGAGTTTTGCCGATATTTTTTTCAACAACTGCTTCAAGAACGGCATTCTGCCCATCGTGCTGGACGGCACCGTGATGGATCAGTTGTTTTCAAGCTGCCTGGCCAACGAGGGATACAGCCTCGAAATCGACCTGGAAGCCCAGACTGTCAGCACGCTGGCAGGTGACTGCTTTGTTTTTAAAGTCGATGCCTTCCGCAAACATTGCCTGATCAATGGTCTCGACGATATTGCCCTGACACTGGCTCAAGCCGATACAATCCGTCAATTCGAGAGCCGCCGCAATCCCACCGCGCCCTGGTTATCCTGACAACTGTTCGGCATAGCGTTTGCTCCGCAGACCGACATGAATGATATGCCAGCCATACTGCTGCTGGTCGATGAACAGCCCCTTGTCCACAAATGCGTGCGCAACATGCTGGCTGACGCTCCCGATATTGAGATTCATAACTGTCTTGACGGCTTGAAAGCAGTCGATATGGCCGAGCATCTGGGGCCAACCGTGATTTTACAGGATATCAACATGGCTGATATCAATGGGCTGGAACTACTGGCTGAATATCGAAATCACCCTGCCATCGCCGAAGTGCCGGTGATGATGTTTTCGGGTACCAGCGCCGCCGAAATCAAGGCTGATGCATTCCAGCGCGGCGCGGATGATTATATTGTCAAAATGCCGCATCCGATTGAACTGATTACACGCATCCGCCACCACAGCCGTGCTTATGTGGATCATCTGGAACGTGAGGCTGCGTTAAAAGCGCTCCAACAGGAGCAACTGAAACTGACCGCTGCCAATCTGGAGCTAAAGCGCATTTCATCACTGGACAACCTGACCTGCATCGCCAATCGTCGTTATTTTGATACGGTATTTGATCGTGAATGGCGCAGGGCCATGCGTGAAACAGAGCCGTTATCGCTGATCATGTGTGATGTCGATTATTTCAAACAATACAATGACTGTTACGGTCATCAGCCGGGTGATGAATGTCTGAAACTGGTAGCATCAAACCTGAGTGAATCGATGCATCGACCTACTGATTTGGTCGCCCGTTATGATGGTGAGGCGTTTGTGATTCTACTGCCCGGTACGCATGCGCGCGGTGCGATCAGGGTTGCCGAGCGCGTGCGTCAGGCAGTGCTCGATTTACAGTTACCGCACGAAAAATCGACCGTGCATGATTATGTCACCATCAGTCTCGGCGCAGCAACTGTAGCGCCCATGCTCAAACACCAGCCGCAAGAATTATTGCTGGCCGCTGACAGGGCGCTATATTCAGCCAAACAAGCAGGGCGAAATCAGGTTATTTGCGCGGGCATTTAGCGCGACTGAAGTTGCAACGCATCCACTCATACTTTTGCAAGTGGCTCGTTAGATTGAAATTTTATACATGCCGGTGGATGAGATCAGATCATGCAACGAAGATCGATCCGAGCTGATCGCCATCACCAGCATGCTAAGCGCCGGAATCGTGGCGGCGATAAAGAATAGAAAATGGCCGGTGTCTTTGGTGATGACATACCACAGCGTCATACCCAGCGATAACCAGGTCAACATCAGCCCGGCATAGCGCACGCTCGCCGCAGACCATGATAACGGATCGCCGCTACCCTGCATGGCAACCCTGAGTTTCCATGGTCGCATGCCGGTCGTAGCGCCCCCTTTCACCCAGAAACCGACAAAATAGGCGAAAGAGATAACCAATATCAATGCGCCCTTGAGCCAGTGCGGCACAGTACCCAGGCTCTGCTCAACCGCAGTCAGCGGAACAAAGGCCAGAAAACACAGGCCGAACAGAATCAGTCCGTCATAAGCACTGGCCAGCATCCGAATCAGAATACCTGCTTTTACCCCTTGTAGGCGTTTACCCATGATACATTCCTACGACTTTATCAACCATGACTTCCCCCAATTCAAACTCCAGCTCATCACAAACAGCGCGCATAGTGCCAGCACAACCGTCGCGCCGGAAGGCCATTCGTAAATATACGACCAGAATAATCCGAACACCGTACCGGTCAGTGAAAACAGCACCGACAGCAGCCACAGACTGAACAAGGATCGCCCCCAGAACCAGGCGCAAGCGGCGGGCAGAATCATCAGCCCCGCAGTCAGCACAATCCCGGCCAGCTTTACACATAAAATCACCGTCAGGCCGACGAGTCCGTACAACAGTAACCTGAGCGCCGAAACCGGCAGGCCGGATGCTTCGGCGGTGACTGCATCGAAGGCGATGCTCCACCATGCCCGCGCCGCCAGAAAAAACAGCAGCGGAATCAACCCGGACATCAGGTATAGCCACTCCAGATCAAGCGGTGACATGGTCAGAATATTACCAAACAGCAGGCCGAACAAATCCACCTCGGCACTGTTCGCCGTTGAAATCAGCAGTACCCCCAGCGCCATGCTTCCGGCAAACAATATGCCGGTGCCCGCATCTTCGGAAATCCCTTTCTGTCTTGGCATCAGTGCCAGCAGCAGCGCAATCAGCACAGCGAATACAGTCGCCGTCGGCAGCAGAGGCAAGGAAAAAGTCACCGCCAGCCCCAATCCGGCCAGCGACGCATGCGATACCCCGACAGTCAGAAATGACAACCGGTGTGCCATCACCATCACCGACATCGACGCCGTTACAAACGCGATCAATAGCGCCGGCACCAAAGCCTCACGCATCACCGGGCTGGCCAAGAATTCGGAAATAAGGGTTGTCATATTGTTACGATTGCGCTCCTTAAATTTCTAATCAAAATCAAAAAACTGAACCGCAGATGGACGCGGATACACGCGGATAAAGTCAAAAACAAAGGCAATAATAAAATCAGCTATTCTGAAATTCATTGGTTTTTCATCCGCGTTTATCCGCGTCCATCTGCGGTTACTGGTTCTAATACCACTCGTTTCCACTCCAGTTTTGCATGTTTGAAATTCAGCACAAGTCCAGCCTGTAAACCCGTGATTTTCAAATAGTTCAACATCTGGCCGATTTCGTGGTTCGTAATTCGCTCGATAGTCTTTGTATCAATGACCACTTGATCCAAGCAAATCAGGTCAGGAATATATTGGCCAATCGTGACTGATTTATATTTCACATCAAACCGAGGCTGCTGTTTGAAGGCAATCCCCTGTAGGCCAAACTCGACAACCAGCGCATTTTCATAAGGCTTTTCAAGCAACCCATGACCCAGAGCATTTAAAACTTCCATCGCACACCCAATAATCTGGTGCGTCTCAGCCTTCAATAATAATGCACTGCCATCAGCACTCATTCGACACACCTAAAACCTTTAACCGAAGATACCCCAGGGCACTCTCTCTTGCGCAAGCGCAATTCACCTTGTGGACGCGTATAAAGTCAAAAATAAAGGCAATAAAAAAATCAGTCATCCTGATATTCATAGGCTTTTCGCCGTTAAATATTTTTGATTCTGGTTTTTCATCCGCGTGTATCCGCGTCCATCTGCGGTTCATGCCTTTGATCTTTGTCTTCAGCCGGAGCGCAGCCGATGCAATGAACGTCGTGCGCCATGATGTGGATGTGGTCGCCATACATGGCGCGCCAGACGTCTTCAGGAATATCTTCACCTTTCATCGCGTGGTGGTGAATCTGCCGGTTCAGACAGGCGACGGAATCGACATGCGAACTGATGGCGGCAATATCGTGTTCAACCATAATCACGCTCATGCCGGCGTCATCACATAAGCGCCGCAATAACTGAAATAATTTTTCCTGACGCACGCTATCCAGTGCTGCCGAAGGTTCGTCGAGCAGCAACAACCTCGGCTGACGAACCAGCGCCCGAGCCAGACGCACGCGTTGGCGCTGACCGCCCGAAAGCTGGCGAAAATCAGCATCGGAAAGCTCTTCCATATCGACCAGCGCCAAGGCTTCATCAATAGCGCCCTTGCGGGAACCACGTCGCCACGGGGTCGCATAATCAGTCAATCCCATGGCTACCACATCGGCCACGCGCATGGGTAATCGCGGCGCATGATCATGCAGTTGATGCAGAAAACCAATCTGTCTTAATAATTTATGACGGCTAAAACGGGTCAGACATCGACCGAACAGGTCGATATGGCCACCGGCGGGAGGCGTCAATCCGGCCACGATATTCAACAATGTGCTTTTCCCTGCCCCGTTGGGGCCGACAATACCGAGGAAATGCCCCGCTTCCAGCTTCAGATTGATGCCATCGAGAATTGGTTTGCTGAGCGGCCCGAAGCTGAGGTGGGAGATCTGGACAACAGGCGTGCTCATGGTTGCGCCTGTTTAGACATCTGAGTGGCAGAAATCCGGGCAGCAACACGGGCAATATTCTGCCGCATTAAATCAGGCCACGGCAATCCGCAAGTGCCAAGCGCATCCAGCGTGACCCGGCGCGGCGACTGCTCAGCATGCTGAGCCAGCCAGTCCAGCGCCCGCTTGCTGTGGCTGCTGTCCGCCAACAGCCATGCATCGGGATGCCGGTTGAGCGTAGCCAGCGCATGCTCCAGTTTGTGTGGGCCGTATTCATGCCCGTGACGGGTGGATTCGAGCACGCCGAGAACGGGCACATCCATGGCCTGCATCAAATGCAACCAGGCCGGATGTTGCATCAGTACGCCGGCATTTTTCAACGGGGCGAGAACGGTTCTCCATGATTGTTCAAGGCTGGCTGTTTGCACCAGTGCATGATCCAGCGCTGTGGCAATGGCAACGGATTTTTCAGGATGCAGCGTAGTCAGCGCCGCAGCAATCATGGGCAGCGCCGCCCGCACCGATTCAGGGTTGAGCCAGCCGTGACCAATGCCCGACCAGAGTTTCAGGCTATGGGCCTGATTTGGCGGCAAAGCCCAGCCGCCATCATCAAATGGTGCCCGAATAAGCAGTTGGCTATGCCTCATCGCCTCGATTTTACGCGGTGTAAGCTGAAAGTGGTGCGGATCCGCACCGGCAGGCAGCAGGCAGCCCACATCGGCCTGCTTATCCAGCATGACAACAAGCCCGGCCAGCGGCGGCAGCGTGACTGCAATCTCAGCAGCCGAAACCGAAAGCGGAACGAACAAAAGCATTGCGATGAACAGTTGTCCAAATGTGTGAGAAATTCTGCGCATAGGCCGACATGCTAACAGTTCGCAGACCAAATGCCGCCTCATACCTAGATCCTGCAAGTGATCGTGCGTGCAGAGTGTAAGATATTGGTTTAGATGGTGTATTGAAAAAACATGTGGTCACCTTATTGGCGATGAGTGTTTTTTTCAATATGTCAGATGAATCAAGAGGTT
>CAZKME010000098.1:0-7334 GCA_964553725.1 uncultured Zetaproteobacteria bacterium | reverse complement strand
CAGGGCTTTAACGGTAGCTATCATCGTGCTGGATAGTTACGTTTGTTTCAGGTTATCAGAGGAGGGTGGAATGCCGTCGATTTGTAACGAATCATTTTGTGGTGCGACTGCTGCTGCATGTGTTGCCGTGTTGTTTTCAGTTGATCAATTACAGTTGATAAATCACTAACCCGATGCGGCTGATTTTATTAACCTCAATCACCATGCTGGCCTTTGCCGCTAATTCGGTGTTGTGCCGCATGGCGCTGTCGGGTGAAGCAATTGATGCGGCCAGTTTTACGGCTATTCGGCTGGCATCCGGTGCCTTGATTTTGACGCTGCTGTTATTATTCCGGGCAGATTTTCGAGGCGCATGCCGGCGCAATATATTGCAAACCGGCAGCTGGTCGGCGGCGGCATGGCTGTGCATCTATGCGACCGGATTTTCTTTTGCCTATCTGAGCGTGAGTACGGCGACAGGCGCACTGATTCTATTCGGGGCGGTGCAATTGACCATGATGGCTGCCTCATTGCTATCGGGTGAACGGCCCGGCATGCGGGCATGGGCAGGTTATATCCTGGCCGTGGGCGGGCTTGTTCTGCTGCTGTGGCCCGGTGCAAGCGCGCCGTCGTTATCGGGTGCGCTGATGATGGCCGGAGCCGGGATGGCCTGGGGCATGTATTCCGTTCTTGGCAGAAAATCTAGCCATCCACTGGCTCAGACTGCCGGGAATTTTTTACTGACCTTGCCAATGTCTGCGGCCATGCTGTTGTTTTCAATCAACCGCCTGCACGGGAATATTGACGGCGTTTTGCTGGCGGTGGCATCGGGTGCGCTGGCATCGGGGCTGGGTTATGCCCTGTGGTATTATGTGGTCAGCAGGATGAGCGGGGCGGCGGCTGCAACGGTGCAACTATCCGTACCGTTGCTGGCGGCAGTCGGCGGTGTGATCACGATGCAGGAATCGATTTCAATGCGTCTGGCCTTGACCGGCATGATGATTCTCGGCGGCATCGCACTGGTGACGATGAAACGCGCTGCCACGAGAGTCGCTGAAATAAAGTGACTGAACCCAGGCTTGCAGTGTGTGCGCATCAGGGCTGGAATGGCTGCATGGATTACAACAAAGCATTCCCCTTACGTTCGGATATCATTTATCTCAATCACGCCGCTGTCGGCGTGTGGCCGCGACGTACGTCTGGGGCGGTCAAGGCTTTTGCTGAAGAAAATATGCGACAGGGAGCGGCTGATTATCCGGCATGGATGAAAACAGAGCGTGAACTCAGAGGACGGCTGGCCCGTCTTATCCATGCGCCCTCCCATGATGATATCGCATTGGTCAAGAATACTTCGGAAGCCCTGTCCCTGATTGCCTACGGTTTGAGTTGGCAGGCGGGCGACAATATCGTATCGACCCGTCAGGAGTTTCCGTCCAATCGCATGGTCTGGGAGTCGTTACAAGCCAAAGGTGTCACATTGAAACTGGCGGATGTCGGCTGCGAAAATCCGGAGGCGGCCATGCTGTCGCTGTGTGATGAACGCACCCGCTTGCTGACGGTCAGCTCCGTGCAATATGGCACGGGTTTGCGCATGGATTTGGCGCAGATGGGCAGCTTTTGTCGGCAACATGGTATTCTGTTCTGCGTCGATGCGATTCAGAGTCTGGGTGCATTGCAGTTTGATGCACAGGCGTATCATGCCGATTTTGTCGTGGCCGACGGCCATAAATGGATGCTGGGGCCGGAAGGTCTGGCTGTTTTCTACTCCACCCCCGCAGCCCGCGATGCGCTTGGCCTGTTGCAATATGGCTGGCATATGGCCGAGCGGGCAGGGGACTTTGACGCCATAGACTGGACGCCGGCGGTTGCAGCCAGACGTTTTGAACCGGGCAGCCCGAATATGCTTGGTATTCATGCCTTAAATGCCAGCCTGTCGCTGCTGGAAGAAATCGGCATGGCGCAGGTTGAAGCAGACGTTCTGGCCAATGCCGGGGCGCTGATGGCATGGGTGGATGCACAGCCCGATCTGGCATTGATGACACCGGCTGAACCCGGGCGCTATGCAGGCATTGTGACCTGGCGTCATGTCCGCCTTGATCAAGCTGGCCATGCCGCGTTGTATCGAACATTGATGAAAGCCGGCATTATCTGTGCTCACCGCGCCGGCGGTATTCGTTTTTCAGCGCATTGTTATAACGATATTGATGTGTTTATTGGTGTCTGGGAGCAGCTGCTTCGCCAGCAGGTTATCCGTTTGCTGGCCTGACATACGGGCCTGCACCATATCGCACTGCGTGTAGTTTTTAGTCACCCGTGCGGATGCGTTCGATCAGCTGTTGCGTGGTCGGGATAAATCCATCGGCGAAAAACGGATCCTGGGCGAAACGATAAGCGGCATGACCGGCAAACATCAGGTTATTGTCCGGTTCTTCGCCATGGCCGATTTGTTGTAGGGTTTTCTGGATACAGAAGCTGCGCGGGTCGGCTTTATGGCCGGTGGTGCCGCGCTCGTTGGCCGCCCAGTTGCTGAATTTGCATTGCGACAAACAGCCCATGCAATCAAGCTGATCCTGGCGGATTTGTTTGGCTTTTTGCGGCGAAACAAACACCAGCGTGGAATCCGGCGTGGGCAATGCTTTGCTGAATCCCTCGGCGATAAAATCATGGGCGCGTTTTAGATCGTGTCTGGTTAAATATACTTCCTTGTTGCGTACGCCGAAGGTGAATATCTCGGAGTGATCGCCGGCCGGGTGATCGACAAAGGCCATTTCCCGATCTGAGCGTTCATACAACTCATGCAGGAAGGAATTATATACGGCTGAGGAATAGAAGCCGGTCGGCGAAAAGCGGTTCAGACTGATATCGCCTTCTTTCAAGGTCATCAGGCGTTTCTTCCACAAATCGGAAATGGGGCTTTCCTGTGTCAACAGGGCGCGGGTGCCGAACTGAAAGGTGATCGGGCCGATTTCCGGATTATTCAGCCAATTGGCCCACTCGCGTAAATACCAGACGCCGCCGGCCATAATAATAGGCGTATTCTGCAAGCCAAAATCGTTCATGGTTTTACGCAGGATAGCGACGCGGGGGAACGGATCTTCCGGTACATCCGGGCTTTCCGAGTTGGACAGACCGTTATGGCCGCCGGCCAACCACGGATCTTCATAGACAACGCCGCCGAGCAGTTCGGGCTGCTTGCGATAAGAGCGTAACCATAATGCCCTGAAGGCGCGT
This sequence comes from uncultured Zetaproteobacteria bacterium, assembly GCA_964553725.1. Lineage (GTDB taxonomy): Bacteria > Pseudomonadota > Zetaproteobacteria > Mariprofundales > Mariprofundaceae > Mariprofundus. The sequence goes on along the minus strand of CAZKME010000098.1, from coordinate 4,124 downwards.
CCCGAGGAAATGATCGGGTAATAGTGAACGTGATGTTTGGCCGCCAGCGCCGCCAGTTTAAAAGGCATGCCTGCGCCGCAGGTGATGCCGTGAACCATGCCTTTGGCGCCTTCCATAACGCCCTCAAGCACACGCTCGGCACCGCCCATCTCCCACAATACATTCATATGCAAACGACCATTGCCGCCGGAGATTTCATGCGCAATTTGCGCCTGCCTGATGCCGCCCTTAATGCCCTGCGCCACAAGCTCATCAAAACGCTCCATGCGGCTGCGCCCTTTATAGACGGTACGAATCACCTCGCCGTTTTCATCGACGCTGTCGGCATTAACAGCGGAGAAAGTGCCAACGCAACCTTCTGCGGCCCAGGCACCGGAGCTTTCTCCGGTGGAAATTGCCACGCCCTTGCCTCCCTCAATCAATGGAAGGACTTCTTTTCCTGAAATCATGATGGGTTGAAGATCTAATGACATGCGTGGTTTCCTTGAGCCCCGTCTGGCAAGGGGGAAGTTTGTCCTGCTTTGCAGCCGGGGAAGCTAACAAAGGCGGTGGTTAGTGGCAAAGCGGCTGCAAACTCGCTTTGCAAGCGCCACTATCCGTGCCGCGCAGTAAATTTCTCATAAGTCCGACAGACTCCTATGTCGCCAGCAAGTGTTGATACAGGTTCACGTAATCGCCAGCCGAAGCTTCCCACGAAGAATCGCGCTTCAAGGCATTGCTGCGCATACGCGACCACACGGTTTTATTGCGATATAGCGCGATGGCCTGTTCAACGGCCGCATCGAAGGCTTGCGGCGTTGCATCGGTGAAATGGATGCCGGTGGCTTTTCCCTTGTTACGGGCATAATCAATCACAGTGTCTTTCAGGCCGCCGGTAGCGCGTACCACAGGCACAGTACCGTAGCGCATGGCCATTAACTGGCCCAAACCGCAAGGCTCGAAACGTGATGGCATCAGGAAAATATCGCCACCGGCATAAATCCGGCGGGCCAGTTGTTCGTTAAAGCCGCGCCAGAAATACATCTGATTCGGATGCGCTCCGGCCAGTTGATGCAGGGCCTGTTCAGAATGCGGGTCGCCTGAGCCGAGTACAACCAGTTGATAACCCCGTTCGAGCCAGCTGGCGGCATTGGCGAGTAATAAATCGATGCCTTTCTGATCGGCCAGACGAGAAATAATCACCATCAATGGCGTATCCGCCGATTCATCCAGGCTGCATTCCTGTTGCAGCGCCAGTTTGCATTTCTTTTTACCGGCGGTTTTTCCGGCTCCGAATGTGGCCTCCAGGGCGGTATCGGCGGCTGGATTCCATTCGTCGATGTTCAGGCCGTTGACGATGCCGGAGAGTTTATCGCTGTGATCGTGCAAAAATCCCTGTAATTCACAGCCGTATTCGGCAGTCATGATTTCTTCCGCGTAAGAGGGGCTGACCGTGGTGACGGCATGGGCCGATGCAATGCCCGCTTTCATGCAATTGATTTGATGATGAAACTCAAAACCGTCGGGATGATAATGGTGGCTTGGCATGCCGAGGCGGTGAATCCATTCGGAAGGAAATACGCCCTGATAAGCCAGATTGTGAATGGTGTACACGCAGCGGGCGGCGGCAATGGACGGGTGATGTTGATATTGGGTGCTGAGCAGCAGCGGAATCATACCGGTCTGCCAGTCGTGGCAGTGCAGAATATCCACCGGCTTGTCCAGTTGCGCGGCCACTTCCAGCGCCACCCGGTCAAACAGCAGAAAGCGCAGCAGATTATCTTCATAAGCGCCGCCGGTCGGGCCATAAATACCTTCGCGATCATATAAATCATCCTGCTCTACGAGCAGATAATGCAGGCCATCCACAACAGCCTCGTGCAGCGGGCAATGGCGTTCTTCGCCATCAGCCCACATTTCGATACTGTGTTTCAAGGCTGTCGTTTTAATGCCCGACGCGGCGATTAGGCGACGGTAAAACGGCATGATTACTGTTACCGTATGCCCGAGATGTTGCAGCGCATGCGGCAACGATCCGGTGACATCAGCAAGGCCGCCGGTTTTGGCCAATGGCGATGCTTCTGAAGCGATAAATACGATATTGAGTCCGGCCATTTTTTTCTCCCTATTTCATAACGCGAAATGCTAGCACAGTCTGACTGAATTCTGAAAACTTCAGCGCCACATGGAATAATGTGATATTGGCCTTGCCAATTTACTTCCTGAATATTACTCAAACGTAACGATTCAGCACGATGACAGTTACCGTTAAAAACATGGAGGTGTGACTTCAGTCGCGCTGAATGGCGCAGAAATACGCAGCTAATACCTCAGGACGCTCTCTCTCTCTGCATGCTACCCTGGAATCAGCTGTCGAGTTGTTTCCTGATCAAGCGGCTCATCTCTTCAATCGCAAATGGTTTGCTCAGCACCGTTTCATTCTCCATGCCTTTTAAAAGATGCTGGTCGTAACCGGTGGCGAAAATAATCTTCGCCTCAGGATGCGTCTGCCTGATGATATTCGCTGCCTGATCTCCCCCCATAACAGGCATGATAATATCAAAAACACACAGGCCGATTTCTTCAGAATGCGCCTCGAACATATCTACTGCCTGCTGTCCATCGCTTGCCGTCAGTACCTCATAACCCAGCACATTCAGTACATCTTGACCCGTTTCGATAATATGTTGTTCATCATCAACCAGCAAAATCATTTCGCCATGCCCATAGACAAGCTCTCCATGTCGCAGCGACGCTTCAGTCTCCTTTTCCGGTTCCAGCAACGGCAGATACATATGGAAGGTCGAACCTTCGCCCGCCAGGCTGTCCACTTCGACAAAACCATGATGGGTTTTGACAGCGCCATAGACCATCGCCAGACCGAGCCCGGTTCCCTTGCCAACTTCCTTGGTGGTAAAAAACGGTTCAAACAGGTGTTCGATCTGGTGTTCAGGAATACCGCAGCCATTGTCCTGAACACTCAGGTGTGCATAAGAACCCGCCGTAACATAGGCATGGTTCTCAAGGAATGCCTCACTGGCCTGCCACGTTTCAAGCCCAATGCAAATGCGGGGATCATCCTCTCCCTCAACCGCATCACGGGCATTGCTCACCAGATTCATCAGCACCTGATGCATCTGCGTGCTATCAGCTGTGACTCTCAACGTATCACTACATATATCCTGAACTATTGTGATATTTTCAGGTACCGATACGCGCAGCAATTTGAGTGTCTCCTTGATAAAAGGGGTTAATGGCATTGCTTTCATGCTAACCATGCTCTTGCGAGCATAGGTGAGCAGCTGCTGAATCATGTCAGCGGCGCGATAGGAGAGTTGTTCAATATTGGCCAGGTTTTGCAACACCAGGGGCATCTCCCTCGCATGCTGTTTGGCCAGAAATACATTGCCGGTCATGCCGGCCAGCATATTGTTAAAATCATGGGCAATGCCGCCAACCAGCGTGCCAATGGCCTCCATCTTCTGAGCCTGATGAAATTGATGTTCCATATCTTCAATCCGGGTAAGGTCAGACTGAATGCCGACAAAATGGGAGAAGCTTGTTGCATCTCCGGGTTTATCAAAAATAGGTGAAATGGTCAGCGTGGTCGGATAGAAGCTGCCATCCTTTTTCCTGTCGATCACTTTGCCATGCCAGATGTTGCCGCTTAAAATGACATTCCACATGGATTCATAAAAGGCAGTATTCTGATTGCCGCTGTTGAGTATTCTTGGCGTCTGGCCGATGGCCTCCTCGGCGCTATATCCGGTTAGTTTCGTGAAAGCAGGATTGACATATTCAATGAGACCTTCCCTGTCAGTAATGACAATAGACTCACCCGCCTGCTCAATGGCAGTAGAAAGTTTGTGCAGATGTTTTTCCGTTTCCCTGAGTTCAGTGACATCGCGGGCGGATCCAACTACGCCGGCCACCTCTCCATTGGCATCCAGCATCGGTGCCTTGTGAACATCGAGGCAAAGAAATTTACCACGAACATTGCCAAACTCATCAAACTGCCCCGGCTCCCCGCGCTCCAGCGTGATACTGTCCGAATCCCGGCAAACCTCACCGAAAGTGTGCCATTGCGGGTCATCGGGATATTCGGCGCGTTCCCTGTCGGCAAAAAACATATCCGTCTTGCCAAT
>CAZKME010000097.1:1466-7339 GCA_964553725.1 uncultured Zetaproteobacteria bacterium | reverse complement strand
GCCCGGAATTCATGCATATCACCGATTCAGCCCGCAAACACTGGATTCAGAACCGGCTCGAAGTCGTACGTTCGACGCCGGATTATGATGTGGATACGCGCAAACATATTTTCGGACGTGTCATGCATGCCGAAGAATTCGAACGTTTCCTGCATACCCGCTATGTTGGTCAAAAGCGTTTTTCACTCGAAGGCGGCGAAAGCCTGATTCCCATGCTGGATGCCCTGATTCAAAAAGCCGGTGGGCACGGCACCCGTGAAATTATTCTGGGCATGGCGCATCGCGGCAGGCTGAACGTGCTGGCCAATATTCTGGGTAAATCATTATCGGACATTTTTTCTGAATTTGAAGGTGCGAAGCTGGAAGAAGCCGCCCATGGTCAGGGCGATGTGAAATATCATCTGGGTTTCTCTTCCGATGTGCGCACCACAGGTGGTATTGTCCACCTGTCGCTGGGTTTTAATCCATCGCATCTGGAAATCATCACGCCGGTGGCGATGGGCAGTGTGCGGGCGCGGCAATGCCGGCGTAAAGACAAAACCAAACGCCAGGTGATGAATGTACTGGTGCATGGCGATGCCGCTTTTGCCGGACAGGGCGTGGTGGCCGAGTCGATGGAGTTATCCAAGCTGCGCGGTTTTCGTATTGGCGGCACCATTCATATTATCGTCAATAATCAGATCGGTTTCACGGTGAATCCGCATGATGCGCGCTCCACCACCTACTGTACGGATATCGCCAAAGTGGTGCATGCGCCGATTCTGCATGTCAACGGCGATGATCCCGAAGCTTGCTGTCTGGCCATTGAGATTGCGCTGGAATATCGCAATACATTTCGTGAAGATATTGTGATTGATCTGATTTGCTATCGGCGCCATGGTCATAACGAAGCAGATTCTCCTGAAGTGACGCAACCGGTGATGTACCGCCGTATTGCCGAACATCCGACGGTGGAATCGGTATATAGGGATCGTCTGATTGCCGATGGGGTGCTCAGCGAGCAGGACAGCGATAGTATGGTGAAAACCTATCGCAACTGCCTTGATCAGATGCGTCGGGCCAGAGAGAATCCACCCACGCAGGTCAATAGCTTGCAGGGACGCTGGGACGGTTATTTGCGCGACAGTGACGAGGAACCGGAAACGGCTGTGGCGGCGGTGATATTAAGTGAACTGGCGCATCGGGTACATTTGTTGCCGCCGGGCTTTGATTTGCACCCCCGTATTGAGAAAATCTACGAGGCCCGCATGCAGATGATGCTCGGGCATGAGCCGGTGGACTGGGGATGTGCTGAAACCATGGCCTATGCCACGCTGGTCAATGAAGGCGGCTGGGTGCGTTTGTCCGGCGAAGATTCCGGGCGTGGTACGTTTTTCCATCGCCATGCCGTGGTGTATGATCAGAAAACCGGCAAGTCGATCATTCCGCTCAGGCAGGTGGAAAACGGAGATTTATCACATTTTATTGTCATCGACAGCATGCTCTCGGAAATGGCCGTGCTCGGTTATGAGTACGGATACTCGGTGGCCGAGCCGCGCGCACTGGTGATCTGGGAAGCGCAATATGGTGATTTTGCCAATGTGGCGCAGGTGGTAATCGATCAGTTTATCGCCGCCGGTGAAACCAAATGGAGTCGTATGTCCGGCCTGGTTTTGTGGTTGCCGCACGGCTATGAGGGGCAGGGGGCCGAGCATTCATCCGCCCGGCTGGAGCGTTATCTGCAATTGTGCGCTGAAAAAAATATGCTGGTAGTCAATCCGACCACGCCAGCCCAATTGTTTCATCTGCTACGCCGCCAGCAGATGAGCCGGGTGCGCAAGCCGCTGATTATGATGGGGCCGAAGAGCATGTTAAGAAATAAGCTCTCGTTCTCGCAACTGGATGATTTCACCTCCGGTCAGTTCCAGCCGGTGTTGCAAGAGTCAGACCCTGATATTGAGCCGTCACAAGTTAGACGACTTATTTTGTGTTCCGGCAAGGTGTATTATGATTTGCTGGCGGAACGTCAGAAAAGAAACATTAAGGATATTGCCATGATTCGTGTCGAACGGTTATATCCGTTCCCTTATGCGCAAGTGACAGAGCAAATCCAACGATACTCAGGGGCTAAAGAGGTCGCCTGGGTACAGGAAGAACCGAAAAATCAGGGTGCCTGGATTGCATTGAATAGTCCGATTCGGCGGGTGCTGTTGCCCGACCAGAAAATTTACGGCATTTCGCGATCAGCAGCGGCTGCACCTGCTGTGGGTTCAGCCAAACGGCACAAAGAACAACAGGCGGCGCTGTTAGATGAGGCGTTGTCGGACAAGCAATGGGCGAGGGAGTAGTACGATGGCGGATATTGAAATCAAGGTGCCGAGTCTGGGTGAATCGGAAACAGAAGCGACGCTGGTGGCATGGCTGAAACAGGAAGGTGATGCGGTTGTGGTGGATGATGTGCTGGCGGAAATCGAAAGCGATAAAATCACCATGGAAATCACTGCGCTGGATAATGGCGTGCTGAAAAGTGTATTCAAAGAGGCCGATGCCACGGTTGAGCCGGAAGAGGTGATTGGCATCATTGATGACAGCGTGCAACCGGCAGTGAAAGCATCGCCAGTTCCCCCTGAGTCGAAAGCAGCAGTCAAACCTGAGCCTGCCGTTGAAGCGCCTGTCAAAAAACAGAACGTAGTAGCCAAAGCAGCAGTTAGCCAGGCTCCGGTAATCTCCAGTGAGCGTAGAGAAGAGCGGGTACCGATGAGCAGGCTGCGCCAGCGCATCGCCGAACGCCTGAAATATGCACAGAATACAGCGGCCATGTTGACCACCTTCAATGAAGTCGATTTACAGGCAGTGATAGATTTGCGTAGTAAGTTTGGTGCGGCATTTCAGGAAAAACACGGGGTGAAACTGGGTTTCATGTCGTTCTTTGTGCGTGCGGTCTGTCAGGCAGTGTCCCGCTATCCGGCTCTGAACGCCTATATCGAGGGCGATGACATCGTTTATCATAATTACGTGGATGTCGGTATTGCGGTGAGCTCCGAAAAAGGGCTGGTGGTGCCGGTGCTGCGCGATGCACAATCGCTTGCTCTGGCTGGTATTGAGCAAGGCATTGGCAGTTTGGCGGACAAGGCCAGAAACGGAGGGCTGACGCCGGATGATTTGAAGGGGGGGACGTTCTCGATTACCAATGGCGGCATTTTCGGCTCGATGCTATCGACGCCGATACTCAATCCGCCGCAGAGCGGCATACTCGGCATGCACAATATCCAGAAGCGGCCCGTTGTGCAGAATGATACCATTGTGATTCGGCCCATGATGTATCTGGCGCTGTCCTATGATCATCGGCTGATTGATGGCGCTGATGCGGTTCGTTTTCTGGTGACGGTGAAAGAGGCGCTGGAATATCCGGCCAGTTTGACGCTGGATTTATAGTTTTTCTCAGAGCCGGTCAGGGGTGATAGTCGGCAGCAGGGGGTATGGATATGAACAATCAAAAGAAACAGTTTCGCGCGGTGCTGATTAAACCGTCGCACTATGATGATGACGGTTATGTGATTCAGTGGCACAGGTCAATCGTACCATCCAATACCCTGGCTGCGATGTATGGCCTGACACAGGATATTATTAAACGCCGTGTACTTGGCGATGATGTGGAGATGCTTGTTGATGCGTATGATGAAACCAATACGCGTATTCGTGTGAAACAGATTATCAGTCAAATCAAAGACGCCGGTTGCGGCCTTGTCGGTTTCGTCGGCGTGCAGTCCAACCAGTTTCCGCGCACGATGGATATGGCCAGGGTATTCAGGGCGGCAGGCATTCAGGTGTGTATCGGCGGTTTTCATATCAGCGGTTGTTTATCGATGTTGCCCGAACTCCCCGAGGATATTCGTGAGGCGCAGGATTTGGGCATTTCTCTGTTTGCAGGCGAGGCGGAAGGGCGGCTGGACGACGTGTTTCGGGATGCGTATGCCGGAACCATACAGCCGATGTATAACTACCTTGCGGATTTGCCCGGCATAGAGGATCAGCCTGTACCATTTCTACCGGCCGATATTGTGAAGCGCTCCCTGGGTGCGGTGACCAGCTTTGATGCCGGGCGCGGCTGCCCGTTTGTATGCAGTTTCTGCACAATTATTAATGTGCAGGGGCGCAAATCACGCCGCCGTTCGGCGGATGATGTTGAGAAAATTATTCGTCAGAATGCAGAGCAGGGCATTTTCCGCTTTTTTGTCAGCGATGATAATTTCGCACGTAACCGCGACTGGGAAGCCATATTCGATCGCATCATTCTGATGCAGCAGCGCGATGGCATATCCATTCGGTTGACCATTCAGGTGGATACGATGAGCCACAAGATTCCCCGTTTTATCGAAAAGGCAGGCAAGGCCGGTGTGCGGCGCGTGTTTATCGGGCTGGAAAATATCAATCCGGATAACCTCAAGGCGGCTGGGAAAAAACAGAACAAGATTGCCGAATATCGGCAATTGATGCAGGCATGGCGCAATATCGGCGTGATGACCTGCGCCGGTTATATTCTCGGTTTTCCGGCGGATACGCCGGATCAGATTCTTGCTGATATCGAAGTTATCAAACGCGAATTGCCGGTGGATTTGCTGGAGTTCTTTTTTCTGACGCCATTGCCCGGCTCGGCTGATCATCAGGATTTGCATCGTCATGGCGTGTGGATGGATCCGGATATGAACAAGTATGATCTGAACCATGTTACCACCGAGCATGCGAATATGAGCCGGCAGCAATGGGAGGCTGTCTATCAGCAGGCCTGGGACGCTTTTTATACGCCGGAACATATCGAGACCGTCCTCAAGCGCGCCCGTGCTTCTGGTATGAGCGTGGGCAAGATGATGACATTGCTGTTGTGGTTTTACGGCTGCTATAAATTTGAGGGTTTGCATCCGCTGGAAGGCGGTTATTTTCGCCACAAATATCGCAGTGATCGCAGGCCGGGGCTACCAATTGAGAATGCTTTGCTGTTTTATCCGCGCCGGGTTTGGGAGGTGGTGCGTGGTCATGCCGGTATTGCCTGCATGATTTATAAATTTCTCGGTGTGCGCCTCCGCATCAAGGCGGATAAAACTGCCTTTGACTATAGCGATGCCGCGCTGGCACCAGTGACCGGGGATGAACAGGAACGGCTGGAATTACTGGCTGGCAAGTAGTACTCTGGAACATAAAGAAAAAAGTATCATTTTTCCTGGATGGTGATTCGTACCGTATCCTCATTAACCAGTTGCGGGCTTGATACCTGAATATTGTCAACACCAGCCAGGCGATAAATTTCGACAATCCGGTTTCGGATGAATGTCAGGTCTGAACGGGTTTTATCCGAACCATAGAAATCGCTCAGGCTTATCAGCAGCATGTCATTTGAAACAAGATCGTTGCCACTGATTTCAAGGCGGTTGATGGAAAAATTGATCTCGGGTTCAGCCGTTCCGGCGTTCACAGACTGAAACGGTTGACGGGAGGAATTGACCATAGTCGGAGGGGCCAAGTCGGCTAATTTCTGCTGAGACTTGAAAGATCCTGCTTCTGCGGCAATCAGGATGCCTGTGATGCCGGCGGCCTGTTTCAGATTAGCCAATACAGCCTGCCGTGCATGTCTGTCGGCAGGAACATGATGTGCACTCAGTACAAAATAGAGCGTTTTGCCATGTTGCCGACGCTCGGCAATAAATGTATCGAGTGCCGGGCCAACCTGTTTAAGTTGCGCAATGGCATAGGGAAAGTGTGCATAGACGCCGATGGAAGCCAGCAGGCGTTTATTGTCCGGCGATGGTCATGCCGCTGATGGCAATGGATGGAACGGCGGTGGAGCCGAACCAGGTCAGGTCGGAACCGACCATGGCAATATTGGCGAACATGTCTTT
>CAZKME010000097.1:0-1366 GCA_964553725.1 uncultured Zetaproteobacteria bacterium | reverse complement strand
TTGACTGCGCCAATCAGGTGGCCGAGCAACGATGTGGCGGTGCGCGGCTCAAACACGACCATGGTTTCACCGCTGTCCATGCTGCCGGGATTCAGCCGCGAGATGGCGCGACTGGCTGCTTCTGCTGCGATTTGTTTGGCAGAGCGCAAATCAGCCGCGTTAAAGGCGCTATGCCAGGCGTAATCGCGCTGCATGTTATCGCCGCGTCCGGCAATCACTGATACGCTGAGTGAGGCGGAAGCTTTGGCGTATTCGGCGGCAAAGCCATCGCAGGATGCATAGGCGACCCGGGTGCTGCCGAATCCGGCATTGGCCCCTTCGCTGTTGCTGATGTCGGCGGAATAATGGCGGGCGATATCTTCACATTCCATTGCCGCCGCTTTGGCCTGCTCCAGATTCCAGCCGCAATCGGTGTGGTCATGAATCTGTTGCCATGTTTGCAACTCATCCGTGCCGGGGTGACTGGCCCCGACCGGTGGAACGGCATCCGGATCGGGTTCGGAAATGCGCGCCATGGCGATGACCTGTTCGGCCAGTTTATTCAAGCCTGATTCAGTTACATCCGAGGTTGAGGCGGTAGCGAATGCGAGACCGTTCGGTGTTTCGACAAAGGCGCGCAAACCTAAACCCTGCGCATCTTCGCGTTCCACCGATTCGACCTGTCCGTTGCGAATGCTGATCGAATCGCCGGTATCGCAGATGGCCATTGCATCGGCATAGATCGCACCGCCGGTTTTGGCTGCTTCAATCAGGCGTACTGCCTGCTGCGAAATAGTTTGACGGGAAAATTCGTTCACCTGACTCATACCTGGGTGCCTCCCACAGTGAGTTCGTCAATACGAATGGTCGGCAACCCGACGCCGACCGGCACCGATTGCCCGCCCTTGCCGCAGGTGCCGACACCCGGATCGAGTTGCAGGTTGTTGCCAATCATCGACACTTTTTGCAGCACCTCATGGCCGGAACCAATCAGGGTAGCGCCTTTGACCGGGTATTGAATCTTGCCGTTTTCTACATAATAGGCTTCGGACGTGGTAAATACGAACTTGCCCGAGGTGATGTCCACCTGACCGCCGCCGAAATTGACGGCGTAAATACCCGTATTCAATGACGCGATAATGTCATCCGGATTGTCGTTGCCGGCCAGCATAAAGGTGTTGGTCATGCGCGGCAGCACCGGGTGGGCATAGGATTCGCGCCGTCCGTTGCCGGTAGGTTGCATACCCATCAAGCGTGCATTTTGTTTGTCCATCAGAAAGCCTGTCAAAATACCATCTTCAATCAGCACGGTTCGGTTGGTTTGTGTGCCTTCGTCATCAATACTGAGCGAGCCGCGTCGCTCGCTAATGGTGCCATCATCAACGAC
>CAZKME010000096.1:0-7480 GCA_964553725.1 uncultured Zetaproteobacteria bacterium | reverse complement strand
GTCTGTCTCCGCAGATATTGACTGAATCGCTGTATGCTCTGGCTGTTCAGCGCCAGAAGCCATTTATTCCGGATGAAGTCCATCTCATCACAACCGCAGAGGGCGCGGAGCGAGCCAGGCTGTTATTGATTTCCGACAGTCCGGGATGGTACCACCGCCTGCGTAGCGAATACGGGCTGCCTGATTGCGGGTTTTGCGAGGATCATATCCATGTGCTGCATCATGCCAATGGCCAGGCCATGGATGATATCCGAACACCGGCAGACAATGCCGATGCCGCCGATAACATCACGCGAATTATCCGGACATTTACAGCCCGACCGGACAGTATTATTCACGCCTCCATTGCTGGCGGTCGTAAAACCATGGGGTTTTATCTCGGCTATGCCATGTCCCTGTTTGGTCGCTCTCAGGATGAACTCTCCCATGTGCTGATTTCTTCACCCTATGAATCGCTCAAGGATTTCTTTTATCCATCGAAAGACAAACATATTATTTTCACCAAAAGCGATGAAAAGCCGCTGGATAGCAGCCAGGCTCAGGTCTGGCTTGCCACCATTCCCTTTGTGCGCATGCGCCATGGCATTCCCGATGCAATACTCCAGGGCACGCTAAGCTTCAGTGAAACCGTTTCAGCCGCCTCCCGCTGCTTTGTTTCGCCATCGCTGACGGTTGACTCGTCCACCAGGCAACTGCTTACAGCCATTGGCAGCATCGCTCTGCCACCGGCAGATATGGCGTTTTATCTTTGGCTGGCCATGCGGCGCAAACAGGGGCATGGCCCGGTTTCGTGTCCGCCTGACGGCGCGCCCAGCCAGGTCTATGCCAGAACATGTTTTGACAACTACAGAGCATTGACCCATGATGGCTTCCGGGGATCTGATCGGACAGCGGAGGCGCTTCGCAGTGGTATGAGCAAAGCCTATTTTGAACAGCGAAAATCGTTAATCAACAAGGCCATCCGCCGTGGCCTCGGGGTTAACTGTTCGCCGTATGAAATTGCGCGCATCGGCGCGCCGGGCCATTTCCGCTTTGGGCTGCTCCACCTTGAAGCATCACAAATCACCATCGTGCAGCAGCCATGCTGAATCTTTATCCGATTCGGGTGCGTTTCAGCTCACAGGCCATGGCGGTGGCATCCCGCTATTCAGGCTCAGCCTGGCGCGGCGCTTTCGGCCACGCCTTGAAAAAACTGGTATGCATCTTCAAAAGCGGCCACTGCGAGCACTGTCCGTTGCTTGCTTCCTGCGCTTACCCCATGATTTTTGAATCTCACCTGACGACAAAAACCGCCCGAGGTATTCCCTCCCCCTATACCCTCTATCCGGTTTGCGAACAGCAGCAGGTGCATCTGTATCTGACCATCATAGGCGACAAGGCCATGGGATTTTTTCCTTTCATTCTGCATGCGCTGCGCGTGGCCGGTGAACAGGGCGTAGGTCGTCGCCTGTATAACTTTGAGGCAGTTGAACAGTTGAATGCCGGGAAGTGGAAGCTACTGCAATCACAGCCGGTTGCGCTGCCTTCCACGCTGCCGCAATTACCCGGGCATGGTTTGACCCTGAATCTGATTACGCCGGTTCGGTTCAAACATCAGGGGCACTTGATCAGACCGGATACGCTGACGCTGGAATTATGGGTCAATGCGTTGCAACGGCGGCTAATCAGTCTGGCAGCATCATGGGGCGGTGAATCTGCCATGCGGCAATACTGCGAGATAGATGAACCCGGTGAATGGCAAGCGCCCAATCTTCGCTGGCAGGAGATGGAGCGCTATTCCAGCCGACAGAAAGCCGCCATGAAAATCGGCGGGGTGTTCGGTTCCTTTGATCTTTCAGCAGACCAGGTGCAACACCTTTGGCCGTTACTATGGCTGGGTCAATGGACGCATATCGGTAAATTCACCACGATGGGCATGGGGCGATATGAAATGGTACAGATCGATCAGGGGGAAAATGGATGAAGAAACTGGATCAGGTTATCCTGGGTGCTTTGCTGCATGATATCGGCAAATTCTTTGAACGCGGTGAATTGCTGGCCGAATACAGGAACGATGAAGACCAAAAACAGGCGGACTGCCCTGCGCCCACTAAAAACAAACCTTACCGTTCTCATTTGCATGTCTTGCATACACGCCGTTTCTGTGAGTCTCTGGTGGAGCATTTAACCGCCTTACAGCCTCAGGCGTACCAACGCACAAAAACTGCGGATCAGCACTGGATCAACCTGGCGGCTCGTCACCATGTGGCAACAACAGGGCTTGAAATCATTGTCAGTCATGCCGATCACCTTGCCAGTAGTGAACGTGAAAGTGGCAACTATTATGAAAAACGTATCCACCAAAAAACCTATCTTGAATCCATGCTGGAACGGGTGTCACTGGATCAACAGGAAAAACCAACCCGATATCGTCTCCCGTTGGCTGAAGCAACGGTAGAAGATGGCTGCCTGTTTCCAGAAACGACGGAACAGATGGGAATGCAAAAGAATGAACACGGGATCTGGTTGAGTAAAACCTTGCTCAAAGATCAATATGCAAGCCTGGGCAATGGACTGCTACAGGAATTGGAGCGCATTCCGCAACCGCATGCGCCCAGTGATGCATCACTGCGTTCGATGGTTTCTTCATTATTGGCGTTATTTGAGCGGTATCTGTCTCAAGTACCGGCAGCAACCAATATCAACCATCCCGATATTTCGCTATTTGATCATCTGAGGGTAACTGCAGCCATTGCCGAAGGTTTGTATCGTCACCATGAAGCGTACGGCGAACTTAACATAACAGATGCCATCAAGCGCGAAGACAAGGCCAAGTGGCGACTGGTGTGCGGAGACTTTTCAGGCATCCAGTCATTTATTTATCGCATTACATCCGAGGGCGCTGCCAAGGCTCTGCGCGGGCGCTCTCTGTATATCCAGTTGTTGTGCGATGCGGTTTCCGAACACCTGATGCAGCAACTAGGTTTATACCCGACAGCCCGCATTTATTCATCAGGCGGTAAGTTTTATCTGTTAATTGCAGACTGTCTGGAAGCGCAGTTGCGCGCAGCCGTTGATGCGGTGAATGGCTGGTTGCTCAAAGAGTTTGCTGGTGATGTGTTTCTGGGTATCGGTATTGCAGCAGTGCGTGGCAGCGATTTTGCCGGGGGCAGCATGTCTGCCAAGTGGCAAGAGGCCAATGATGATTTGATGAATAATCGCAATCAGCGTTTTGCTGCGCAGATGGATACAGATTTCTTCATGCCAAAAGCGGCACTGGAGAAAGGTGCGCATTGCAAGGTATGCGGCAAAGATAATCAGCATGCCCAATTAACAGATGGCAGTTGCAAGCAGTGCCGTAGGTTGAAACGCCTTGGGCAACAGTTGGCCGATGCACAGTATTTTTTCTGGGTCGGCGGGGATGACCGAAAATTGGTTGCTGATGTGCTGCATCAGGAAAAACGCATCGCGTTCCCTGAACCGCTCAATATGGACATGTATCTGCTTGAACAGCCACCGTTGTTTACCGAAGGACTGGCATTGCACCATTCACGCCTGGAGCGATTAAATAATGTCGATTGTATGAATGAAAACTGGCACGGTTATGCCTGTAGTTATCGCTGGCTGGCGAAATGGGATCGAGGCAAAAGCTCCGGGCAGTGGGAGTTTGATGATTTTGCTGATCAGGCCAAAGGCATCAAACGTATCGGCGTATTGCGCATGGATGTGGATAATCTGGGACAGTTGTTTATGCGCGGCTTTCAGTGGGCGAAAGACAAACAGATGGGCTCGCTCTCCCGCGTGGCAACGCTGTCGCGACAATTGAACCTGTTTTTCTCCGGCCATCTCATGCATCTGCTCAAGGATGAACCACGGGTGCAGATTATCTATGCCGGTGGTGATGACCTGTTCCTGATCGGTGCATGGGATGCATTGCCTGATGTGGCGCGAAATATTGAGCAGGCATTCAAACACTTTGCTGCACACAACCCTGACTTCACGATTTCCGCTGGTATCCAGATGGTGCATGGGAAATACCCGATTGCGCGCGCCGCAGAACTGGCTGGCGAGGCTGAACATTCCGCCAAGGCATTGAGCCGCAAAGTCGAAGGCAAAGAGGTCAATAAGTCTGCCCTTTGCATGATGGAGACTGTGATTGGCTGGGAGGATTATGCCGCTGTAGAAAAGTTGCAGGAGCTGCTTGCCAGCGCATCAGCATCCAACCATGCCGTCATCAATCGCATGCGCCAGGTGGTGCAGGCTCAACAGGAATATACTTTATTACAACGCCAATCGGGCATGGATGAAAACACGATTGGCGAACTGGTGCAGTGGCAGAAGTGGCGTTGGCAACTGGTGTACAGTCTGCACCGCCTGGCAGGGAGAAACGCCGATATGAAAGAAAAGATCGGTGCAATCAGAAATGCCATTTTATCCAATGATCTGGATGAACGCACGAGTGAAACAGCGGTAATGGAGTGGCTGCAACTACCCACGCGCTGGACGGAATATTTGCAACGGGAGGCGAAATGAACGGAAATCGATCACATCAAGGCAGAGGGCAAGGCCGCCCGCATCAGGGGCAGCGGACAGGGTATCAGCAGCCGTCGATAGGCCCAAAGAAGGATGATATCAGGCGATTCATTCAGGATGAATCTGCTGCTGCTGACATGATTCATGCATGTGAGATTTTTGGTCGTGAACTGAAAGACAATAGGGTCACCACGACTCAGCTTCGCAACGCCTACGGCTCCATGAAGAAGCTGGAAATGGTGGGATGGAGCGAGCAGACAAAAACCAAAGTATTACTGATTAAACCGCGACTGGCTTATGCCGCAGGCAGGCATGGACATGGCATGAAAGACCTGAGCCGTGTGATGGCCGAGGCAATTGATGCCATTCGTGATGAGCAGGACTTTCAACGATTTTGCAATTTTTTCGAGGCTATTGTCGCCTATTTTAAAGCAGCAGGAGGAAAATAATGAGTGCAGTAGCCAGACTTGAAGCCAAGATTTTTGTAGAGGGAGAGATTGTCGCCGAAACCGGCATGCACATCGGGGGAAACTCCATTGGCATGGCCATTGGCGGTGCCGACTCCGTGGTGGTTCGCAACCCCGTTAGCAATCAGCCTTATATTCCCGGCTCTTCCTTGCGCGGAAAAATGCGTTCCTTGCTGGAGCGCGTCAGGGGTGATGAAAAACATCACGATGAGGGCGGTTTTTCGGTTAAGGAAAAAGGCGGCGGTGAATATGATGTGTTGGCGGGCAAAGATCCGGCAACGGCAATGGGACGCTTCTTTGGCACATCGGCGGAAACTGGAGGAACGCCCACGCGCCTGACTGTTCGCGACTGCCCTCTGACCAAGACAAGTGCTGATGAACTGAACAATGCCCCGAATACAGACATGCCAATGACAGAAGTGAAAACCGAGGTATGGATTGATCGCATTACCTCCGCAGCCAATCCGCGCCAGATTGAGCGAGTGCCTGCCGGTGCAGCTTTTCGCTGCTGCTTTGTGATTGACCTGCTGGAAGGCGACGATGAACAACAGTGGCTTAACCTGTTGGCTGAAGGAATGCGCCTGCTGGAGGCGGATAGCCTGGGAGGGTCAGGCAGCAGGGGTTATGGACAGGTCTCGTTCAAGGTCAATAACATCATCAAGCGCCCTGCCGACTGGTACCGTGGAGACAAGGCCAGTGAAGTCGATTTAAGCGCTGACTTTCAGCTCCATGCGTGAAGCCTGCTATCAACTGACTTTTCATGGCGCGTTGCATGTGGATGGGCGCGGCACGGCTTTTTATGAACAGGCTGAGGCCGTTGTGCGATCCGATACCTTGAGTGCAGCCATCGCATCCACCTGGTTGCAACTCTACCCGGAAGATAGCGAAAGCCTGTTTGAGCAGCCGCCATACCTGCTCTCCTCCGCATTCCCCTATTATCGGGAACGATTGTTTTTTCCGCGCCCCGTCGCCAGCAAAGCCATATCGTTACCGGCAGATCAATTAAGTGCCGCCAAAACAGTGAAAAAAGCGCAATGGCTGGAGGCAGACCTATGGGTGCAGGCTGCCAATGGTGAACCGGATTGGCATGAACATGGTGACATTACGGATGGCGGCCTGATGACTGTGGAAGTTCAACTGATAAGCGATACGCTCTGGTGTATTGAGGGGAAACCACGCATTGCTGTGGATCGGGGTGGCAGCCATGCAGCTGATGGCCAGTTGTTCAATTTCGCGCGTGTACACTACCACCCCGAAGGCGGGCTGTTTTTTCTGGCGCGGTTTGATGATGTGCAGAGCCAGAGCCGGTTTGAATCCGTGTTGTCGTTGCTTGGCGACAATGGACTGGGGTCGGATCGCAGCAATGGCCATGGCCATTTCACATTCAAACAATCACCTGTGCCGGAGCTTCGGGTTACCCTCCCCATCTGTCTTTCTCTGCTGAACCCTTGCAATGAAGATATGGGCAACAACTGGCTGGAGAGTGCCGCTTATGACCTGGTGCGACGTGGCGGCTGGATTGGCGGTTCATCGTGGCGGAAACAGAGTATTCGCATGTTCACCGAAGGCAGTCATTTCTCCAGACGATTGCAAGGGCGCATGGTTCGGGTGGGTGAACATCCTGTTGCCGGGCATCCGATCTATCGCGATGGTCGCGCATTTATGGTGGGAGGCGATGCATGCAACTGATCATGGAAACGCTTACCCCGATCCAGGTTGGCAGCGGCGAAGAACTGCTACGCGATCTGGATTATATCCAGCATGATGGCGCGCCAATGGTGGTGGATCAGAATCGCTGTTTTGAAGCATTGGCTGCTCAAGGTGCTGCTACTACAGCATCTACAGCCAAAACACTGACATCAGCGATGCAACAGCTGGATCAACTATATGGCTACCCGCTGCATGCCTTGCATGGCGGCGCATGCAATCCACAGCAAATTCGCGAACAGCTAAAAGATGCACAATGGCGGCCTCTGGTTCCAGGCTCATCACTGAAAGGGGCGATTCGGACGGCATTGCTGGCAGAGAAAATTCGTGAGGTCGGTGTTGAAAAGCGTAACTTACCATTTTTTGATAACCGCAAAAAAAAGGCTGCGCCCGGTAAAGGCTCTGCTGGACAGAAAGTCAGTAAATCAGTGTTTGGGAACGACCCAAAAAATGATTGGATACGCGCCTGGAAAATTGGAGACACTGCCTTTGTTCAGGATGACTTATGCCTTGCCGATGTACGTTTTCTTAATCTGGCCCCTGATCTTAAATGGAAGAATATGGCTGGAAGAAACAGCGTAGCAGACTGGCGACAGGCGACCGGTGTGCATGTGGAAGCTCTGGCTCCGGGTGTTGTTGCTGCTGTGCAAATCCATGTCGATGAATTCCTGTTGCATGGAACACAGGTTGCGCGGCAACTTCGCTGGCAACATGTTCCCGACTCGTATGATGCACTGCGGGCAATACTGAACAGGCACGCAGCCCACCGGTTGCACCGGGAGGTTGAGTTCTAT
>CAZKME010000095.1:0-7519 GCA_964553725.1 uncultured Zetaproteobacteria bacterium | reverse complement strand
TGGATTCCAGCAGTTTGGACTGCCCTTCCGCGCCCACTTCCGGCAAAATAATATGGCGAGAGTAGCGCTCGATTTGTTCTTCCGTAAAATCAATCATGAAACCTATAACCTCTTTTTTTCACCACCAAGACACAAAGACACGAAGAAAACCAAATCCAATAAAAAGATTATCTTTGTGCCTTCGTGTCTTTGTGGTTAAAAACTATACTTCGATGCCCTTAAATAGATCCGTGGACATATAGCGTTCGGCCATCGACGGCAGAATGACGATGATGCGCTTGCCCTTCATGTCCGGGCGTGCTGCCACTTGCAAGGCAGCGGCCACTGCTGCGCCGGATGAAATGCCGCCGGGAATGCCTTCTTCATCGGACAAGCGACGCGCCATCGCAAAGGCTTCGTCGTTGGTGACTTTGACCGCGCCATCGAGAATATCGACATTCAAGTTCTTCGGAATAAAACCGGCTCCGATACCCTGAATTTTGTGCGGGCCGGGGGCTTCACCGGAAATAACCGGGGAGTCCGCAGGTTCCACAGCAAAGGCCTTAAAATCAGGATTGCGCTGTTTGATGACTTCGGCCACGCCAGTAATGGTGCCGCCGGTGCCTACGCCTGCGACTAGCGCATCGACCTTGCCATCGCAATCACTCCAGATTTCCTGTGCTGTGGTCTGACGATGAATCTCGGGATTGGCCGGATTCTCAAACTGCTGCGGCATAAATGCGCCGTCGGTCTCAGCCTCAATCTCGGCCGCTTTAGCGAGAGCGCCTTTCATCCCTTTTTCAGCGGGCGTCAACGCCAACTCAGCACCAAGCAACTTGAGCAGCTTGCGGCGTTCCAGACTCATGGATTCAGGCATGGTCAGAATACAGCGATAACCTTTGGCGCGCGCCACAAAAGCCAGCGCAATGCCGGTATTGCCCGAAGTCGCCTCGACAATCACGCCACCTTTTTTTAGACTACCATCGGCTTCGGCGGCTTCAATCATCGCCTTGCCAATACGATCCTTGACCGAACTCAGAGGATTATAAAACTCGCATTTCGCTATAATTTCGGCATCCAGTTCCGCGCCAATCCGGTTCAACCGAATCAACGGCGTATGCCCGACTGTTTCTGCTGCATTATTGTATATCGTCATAACCCACTCCTCACAATCTTTATTTCACCATAATTTCACCACAAAGGCACGAAGGCACAAAGTAACCCAAGAATTTTTTTCTTTGTGCCTCTGTGTCTTTGTGGTTCGTACTTTTGACTGTTAGCCTTCGATGACATCCTGTTCAATCGGGGCCACGTTTACACCCTGCTCGGACAGCCACTTCACAGCCGCTTCAACCACATCATCCGCGCCATCGATTTCCAGACCGACCAGACCCATATGATCTTTGACTTCAGCGGTGCGGATATTGGTGACGACATCGAATTCTTTGGCCAGCTTCCAGATCAACGGTTCGCGAACGGTCGATTCGTCAAAGGTCAGATAAACACGCAACTGCACTTAGCAACCGCCTGCAATGGCTGGAACGATGGACACTTCATCACCATCTTTCAGCGCCGTAGCGCGTCCTTGTAGAAAACGTACGTCTTCATCATTCACATAGACGTTCACAAAGCGGCGGATTTCACCGGCATCGTCACACAGCCGCTCTTTCAGACCGGGGTGAGCGGCTTCCAGATTTTCAATAATTTCGCCAACATTGGCGCCTTCAATCGAAACTTCATCAGCACCGCCAGTCAATTTACGCAACGGGGTTGGGATACGTACAGATACACTCATTTCATTCTCCTGTTATTTTTTCACCACTAAGACACCAAGGCACAAAGTAATCCTTTTTGGTAACTATTCAGCTTACCCTGGAGGTGCTGCTTTAGCTGCGCATTTTTGCGCCATTCAGCGCGACTGAAGTCGCACCTCCAGGACTTTACCGAGTAACTATCATCGTGCTGAATAGTTACCATTTTTGTTTGGTTTTCTTTGTGTCTCTGTGTCTTTGTGGTTCAATCTTTTTCGTCTTTATCAAACTGCCGCTGCAAAACCATCAGCTGCCGCCAGCGCATCGAAATCTTTCAAGCTGGCATCGATGATGCGCGGCTTGGTGACCGCATCCGCAATAGCTTCCTGCGTTTTCAGACCATTGCCGGTAATGCATAATACAATTGATTCATCGCGCGGCAGTTTGCCTGATTCAATCATCTTTTGGGCGCAACCCAGCGTCACGCCACCGGCAGTTTCAGCGAAGATTCCCTCTGTTTCCGCCAGCAATTTCATGGCATCGATAACTTCCTGATCCGAAATATCTTCAGCCCAGCCGCCCGATTCATTGATGACGCGATTGGCATAAAAGCCGTCCGCTGGATTACCAATGGCGAGTGATTTGGCCAACGTATCGGCAATGACCGGATGAATCAGGTCGGTACCTTCTTTTACCGATTTGGAAATCGGCGAGCATCCGGTAGCCTGTGCGCCATACACCGCCGTGCCGTTATCTTCAATCAGACCCAGTTTGATGAATTCCTTGATGGATTTATCAATCTTGGTGCACAACGAACCCGATGCCATCGGCACCACAATATGTTTGGGTGCTTTCCAGCCCAACTGTTCCATCACCTCATAACCCAGCGATTTGGAACCCTCGGCGTAAAACGGACGCACATTTACATTCACAAAGGCCCAGCCGTATTTCCCGGCCACTTCCGAGCATAAACGGTTCACATCATCATATTTGCCTTTGATACCGATAATGCGCGTACCGAAAATACCGGCTCCGAGCACCTTGCCCTGTTCCAGATCATGCGGAATAAACACATAGGATTCCAATCCTGCTGCCGCCGCATTGGCAGCTACAGAACCGGCCAGATTGCCGGTCGATGCACAGGCCACGGTGGTAAAGCCGAACTCCACCGCTTTGGACAGCGCGACAGATACGACGCGGTCTTTGAATGACAGGGTGGGATAACAAACCGAATCGTTCTTGATATACAACTCGGAAACACCCAGCACTTTTGCCAGATTTTTGGCACGCACCAATGGCGTGAAACCATTCTGCACGCCCACCGTTGGTTCGCCGCTGATTGGCAGTAACTCTTTGTAACGCCACATAGTTTGCGGACGCGATTCGATCAGCTCACGGGTAAAATAACCATCCAGCTTATCATAATCATAGACCACTTCCAGCGGCCCGAAGCAGAACTCGCAGACATGCGTGGGCTCAATATCATATTCCTGACCACACTCACGACATTTCAAGGCTCGAACGATATTCATTGATCAAACTCCATGCGGCAGCCCCAGAGCACAAACAAAAAAACCTCCGCGATAAAGCGAAGGTTGTATCATAAGAGGGCACGAATCAGTGCATCAGACGAACAACCCGCATCATCGCTCCCTTGAGGTTTCCCTCTCGGGCAGGCATTGGCACCATTCTCCTCGGAGTTTCTGTTAAATAGAATCTCTTTGGCCGGTTGCCGCAGTATCATAGGGCCTGCACCCTCCACCGCTCTGGATAAGCCGGATTTAATATGTAGTGGCGAATTATCGGGCCGTTTTCATAAAACGCAAGTCATTATCCATTCTTGCAGGAATCCAGGAGACATCTTTCGTTTGTCATCATGTTCACCTAGTTCTTGCGCCCTCTTCAGAAAATGGGCTGGAAAAAATTTTCTTTTAGTTTTTACTCTGTGTACTCTGTGGTGAGCTGTTTTTGACTATATTCAAAAAAATCCATCACCCCTGCCGCAGGGTGGTGAGGAAATCGCGGATGCCTCGTTGCACTTCTTCGGTGCGTTTGGCCATGGATTCGGCGACTTCGATCATTTCATCCGAGGATTGGTCTACTGTGCCAGCTGAATCGGCCAGTTCGCCGACTGAGGTGCGGGCTTCGCCCATGCTCATATCGGCCTGCTGGGCGGCATCGGAGATTTCGCGCCCGGCCAGCGCCTGCTGCTCCATGGCTTCAGTAATGACTGCGGTAAATTGATTGATTTCATGGATGGTTTCACTGATTTTGGTGATGGCGGCCATGGCGTCGTGACTTTCGCTCTGAATGCCTTCGACCTGATGGCGAATCCGATCTGTGGCTTGCGAAGTCTGGTTGGCCAGCTCTTTGACTTCACCCGCCACCACTGAGAAACCGCGCCCGGCGTCTCCGGCTCTTGCCGCCTCAATGCTGGCATTCAGGGCCAGTAAATTGGTTTGCTCGGCGATTTCTGAAATCGCGCCGACTACCGAGCCGATTTCATCTGCCTCGGTAGCCAGTTTATTCATCATGGTGGTGGCGGCTTCTGCCTCGGTAACGGCTTGTGCTGAAATGGTTTGCGTGCCTGCGACCTGCCGCGATACATCGGCAATGGTCATACTCATCTCTTCAATGGCAGCGGCGGTGCTGTTGACATGCGAACTGCCCAAATCAACGCTGTGCATGGCGGATTCGCTCTGCGCCGCCAGCGCATCGGAAATTTCATCCATGGACCTGGCCGAGCTACTCACCTGCTGTGCCTCAGATGCTAAACCGTCCACCAGCGCACCAACATTGTTCTCAAATGCATCGGCCAGCTGCGTTTCGGCTTCTATTTTTTCGGCGCTGACCTTCAATTGATCCGCTTCGCGCTCTTGCGCCATGGCCTTGCCCTCAAACACTTCATACTGAAGGATCGATTGCATGGTTTTCATGTCATCGGCAATGTCGCCCAGTTCATCATGTGCATATTTAACCGGCATCACCGTATAATCGCCTTCCACGATGCGCTGCATGCCCTCCACGATCTCTTGCAGCGGTCGGAATGTTTTTTGCAGCATCAACAGCGATAACAATATCGAGGCGAGTACGCCAAAGCCGACCAGCAGCGAGGATAAATACAGTTTCTGTCGTACTGTGGTTTGCTCCGAAGTCAGCAGTTTGCCAATCTCTGTATGCATCACATCAAACAGGGAAAGTGACGCTGCAATGGTCTGACTGCCTTGCTCAAAATAGTGCTGGCTGTCCAGTTGAATCGTATCGGCATTGAGCAAATCATCATTCACCAGCCGGAAAAAAGTATTGCTGGCCGTTCCGACTACGCTTAATGGCGGCGAGACAGGGCCGGCAAGACCGGGATTGTAAACGTCAATGACATGTTTCAGTTCATCCACAAGGCCAGCCTCAATACCCTGAGCCTGCACCGACATTTTCAGCAGTTTGTCGCGCTCGGATGCATTGATTTTACCCGAAGCGGCGACGCCGGCGCCAAGACCGCGCATGCGGCCAAGTAACTCATTCAACTCCGGCACGGTTTCGGACATAAATTCTCCCAGGTGGATAATTTCCAGAGCCGGGTCGGTGACAATATCTCCCTGATGGAAAATATCGCCGGAGAGGGTCATGAGTTGCTCAATCACTGCCGAATGCTGTGCAAAGCTCTCTGTCGCGGAGTCCTGTTTCCAGTTGCCCTTCAGGTTGCGCCAGTCACGATCAATGGCTTTGGCATGATCCTGCAAACCGGTCAGCGGTGAATCCGATGCAATGTTGAGCAGTTTGCTCATGGCGGCGTCAATTTTTTGTTCCAGCGTTGTCAGTTTCGTGGCGCTGTCTTTGTGGCCGTGATGCCATGCATTGCCAAGGCCGCGATGCTGCGGCAGCACTTCCAGCACATTGCGAATAGCGCTGATATACGGTACGGATGCAACGCGCAGATTGGTGCGTTCGTATTCATGCATCAGATCGAAGATGTAAAAACCACCCACAGCAACCAGCGTTGTGACGGATATAAGCGAGGCCGTTAACATGACGGCTTTGAGTTTGAGTTTTTTGTACCAGCTTGCTTTGATGGTGGAGGGCAGGCTTGCCTTGCCTGCATTCACTTCCCGGTAGCGTTTCTCTATCTCATCAATTTGATTCTGCGTAGGGGCTGTACGCACAGAGAGATAACCTGTTACATGGCCGCTGGCGTCATATTCGGGCGATACATTGGCTATCACCCAATAATAATCGCCATTTTTACAGCGATTTTTTACAAACCCTGTCCATGGTTTTTCCGCCTTGAGCGTATCCCACAAATCCTGAAAAGCCGATTCCGGCATATCGGGATGGCGCACAGTATTATGCGCCTTGCCTTTTAATTCCTCGAGTGTGAATCCGGCAATATCACAAAATGCCTTATTGGCATAGGTGATACGCCCTTTCAAATCGGTGCGTGAAACCAGAACTTCGTCCGATTTCATTTTATGTTCGGTTTGGGTGACTGGTTGATTATTACGCATAATACCCCTCGCATTGGCATATCGAATATGTTTCAGTATATTTCAGTATCAGAAAGAAAGAAAGATTCATGCCAGTTCCATGTTCATGTTTGAAACCGTGCCTGCATGGTGATTCGGATTCGATCTTAGCTTGCGCAATCGCTTCTGTTTGGCATGATTGCCGCCGCTTGCCAAAAGCCGGGATGGTGGAACTGGTAGACACAAGGGACTTAAAATCCCTCGGACGCAAGTCTGTACGGGTTCGACTCCCGTTCCCGGTACCAACTCTTCAATAAAATCAAGGGGTTAGTAGAAGGTATATTTTCCAAAGCCCTGTTTTGTTCCATAAATCAAATAAAATTCAATTAAAACAGCAACTTAGTTTGTTTTTAGGGAGGGGTTTTTAGTTCCTTAAATTTGAGACGAGGGACAAAACCTGCAACAGCTTGAATACGAATCCGTTACTTGGCATGCAGTATCGTTATGATACTATATTTTCATGCCACGAAAGATTAAAGTCCTGGTAGCTGACTTAAAGAAAGAAGGGTTTGTGCTAAAGCCAGGCAAAGGTAGCCATAGAACGTTTCAGAAAGGCACGACCAACTGTGTCCTTTCAGGTAAGGAAGGAGCGGATGCCAAGCGCTATCAGGAAAATGATGTCAAAGAAGATATCAAGTAGGTGCGGTCATGAAAGCCAAAGAATCGGCACGTTATTTGAAGATTATTGAATGGTCTGATGAAGATCAGTGCTTTATCGGCAGAAGTCCTGGCTTATTCCATGGTGGGTGCCACGGCGACAATGAGGTCGAGGTTTATGCCGAATTGTGCCAGATCGTTGACGAATGGATCGAGATTTACAATAAAGATGGAAAGCCATTGCCTGCTGCAACTGCGGGAAAGAACTATTCCGGCAAGTTTGTGCTGCGAACCGACCCCACCCTTCATCAGCGTTTGAGCATTGCCGCATTGCGGCATGGCCAAAGTCTAAACAAGTTTTGTGTTCATGCGCTTGAACAAAGCGTTTGAAGGCATCGTTTACCCCAACATCTTTGCTAGATATTACGCCCTCAGATATTAACGCATTTTGGGATGCTGATGCTGCTGTATGGGTAGCATCCAGTGATGACGTTCCCGGCCTGATTACGGAAGCGGACACCATGGAACAACTGGTTGCCAAGCTGAAGCTGCTTATTCCCGATTTACTGGACGCAAACGGCATACTCCCGAAAGCTTACGATAGCGTTCCGTTCCATCTTCACACTGAAATGAATGATGTGGCTGTGTCGGGCGCATTGATTGGCCAATCTG
>CAZKME010000094.1:0-7535 GCA_964553725.1 uncultured Zetaproteobacteria bacterium | reverse complement strand
TGGTGCTCGATGAAGATCAGGTGATGATGATGACCGATACCGGTCGTCTGGTGCGCATCAAAATGGATAAGGTTTCTGTGATTGGCCGCAATACGCAGGGCGTGACGCTGTTTGGCGTTGAAGATAAGGAACGGGTCATTGGAGCCGTACGCGTAGCCGAAAAACAGGATGATAATGACACATCCGAAGATAGTTCAGATGAGGCCATGGATGATATAGACGAGTCATCTGATGATTGATCGTCAAGCATTTCGCCGTTCATTTGATGCCATGCAGGCCGCACTTGCACGCCGTGGTGATGCTGTTGTGGGGCCGGACAGTCCGTGGGGCAGGGCGCGTGCACTCGATGCCAGACAGCGAGAACTGAAAGTAGAATCCGAAGCCTTGCAGGCTGAGCGCAATCGGGTATCCAAACTGATCGGCCAGAAAAAAGGCGCTGGCGAAGATGCCAGTGCAGAAATCGCCGCCATGGGTCAGGTGTCCCGCAAGGTCAAGGAACTCGAAATGCTAGCCAAAGAGGCCGAGGCTGCATTCACGGCTGTATTAATGGAAATCCCCAATCCTTTGCATGAATCCGTGCCCAATGGCGACAGTGAAGACGATAATGTCGAAATTCGTCGTTGGGGAACACCGCGAACGGATGCAGTGCCGCCGCACTGGGATATCGGCGTCGATCTCGGCATCCTCGATTTTGATGCAGGCGCTACGTTGGCCGGTAGTCGTTTTACCGTATTAAAAGGCGCTGCGGCCCGTTTGGAACGCGCCCTGATGCAATTCATGCTGGATATGCATGCCGATCAACACGGTTATGAAGAAGTCTGGGTGCCTGCCATTGCCAATCGCAAAACCATGACCGGAACAGGCCAGTTGCCTAAATTCGCAGACGATTTATATAAGCTGGAAGGGGAGGATGCATTCCTGATTCCCACAGCCGAAGTGCCGGTCACCAATCTATACCAGGATCAGATTCTTGATGCGGCGCGTTTACCCATTCGCCACTGCGCCTATACCCCCTGTTTTCGCCGTGAAGCAGGTTCTGCCGGTCGTGATGTGCGCGGCATGATTCGCCAGCACCAGTTTGATAAGGTCGAGTTGGTGCATCTGACGACGATTGAACGCGCCGTTTCTGATCTGGACACGCTCACCAGCCATGCTGAAGCTATTTTACAGGCGTTGGAGTTGCCCTATCGCCTGATTGAACTCTGCGCCGCTGATGTCGGCTTTTCGGCTCAAAAAACCTTCGATCTGGAAGTATGGCTGCCAAGCCAGCAGTGTTATCGAGAAATTTCATCATGCTCTTCGTTTGGTCAGTTTCAGGGGCGAAGAGCCGGCATCCGTTATCGGGAGGAGGGGGGTAAGCCGCAGCCGGTTGCAACCCTGAACGGTTCGGGCTTGGCCATTGGTCGCACGCTGGTCGCCATTCTCGAAAACGGCTGGCAAGCGGATGGCTCGATCACCATCCCCAACATCCTGCAACCGTATATGGGCGGGATGGCACAAATTTCATAACATCAATCAGGACGGTTAATGGACGACAAACCATGATTCTGAAAATAAAAAAAGCACCTACGATTTATCGTAAATGCTTGATTTAATTGCCTTTATGTTTGGCGTCCCCAACCGGATTCGAACCGGTGTTGCCG
The DNA here is from genome assembly GCA_964553725.1 of uncultured Zetaproteobacteria bacterium. Taxonomy (GTDB): domain Bacteria; phylum Pseudomonadota; class Zetaproteobacteria; order Mariprofundales; family Mariprofundaceae; genus Mariprofundus. Next base: position 5,892 of record CAZKME010000094.1, on the reverse strand, counting down.
CCGTGAAAGGGCAGTGTCCTAGGCCGACTAGACGATGGGGACCTGTGGAACGCGGCGAAGATTAGCGAACACTTTGACCGCGTCAATCAAAATATGGTGATTTTAAACCGGAATGACATCGCATGCTACAGTGGTGATCAATCAGCCTTTCGCGCCGTCCATCAGTTCAGGCCATGCATCACGGATATATTCATAACCTGACCAGAGCGTCAGAGCTACGGCCAGCCATAATAAAATCAGTCCTGTCTCGTGCAGAGATATGCCAAGAATATTTACGTGCAATAACAGCGTTGAAATAGCAATCATCTGAATGGCCGTCTTCCATTTGGCAATCAGAGAGACATGCACAATGGAGGAGCGTTGCGCCAGCCATTCGCGCAACGCGCCAATGGTGATTTCGCGCCCGATGATGATGATAGCCAGCAGAGTAGGGGCCATATCAGCGGAAACAAGTAATACCAGCGCAGATGCAACCAGCAATTTATCGGCAACCGGGTCGAGAAAACGACCGAACGGGGTGACTTCGCCACGCGAGCGGGCAAGATAGCCGTCGAGCCAGTCTGTCATTGCGGCGATGATAAATAATATGCCGGATAACCAGTGCCCCAAATCACCGGGTAAAAAAAACACCGCCATAAAAACGGGGATAACAAGCACCCTTCCCATGGTGAGTTGATTTGAAATTGTCCACTGCATCCACAAAGTATTACGGATGCATGGCTGGGGTAAAGGATTATCTTAAGAGCTACTTGCAAAAGTCTGGGTGGATAAGATGCAATCCCACTTTGAGTGGATTTTCAGGCTGGATTGAGGGGCATGGTGGTTCCATGCCTCGAAGATTCAGCCTGAAAATACGCCGAAGTGGGGAAGCAGATTGCCGCTCACGACTTTTGCAAGTGGCTCTTAATTGGCAATAATATGATCCGGCTTGCCAGCTGGTGTTATGTTTTTGATTTCACCAAAAACACTTTCATAACGTGCGATGTTGTCCTGCAAAACTAAAATAATACGCTTGGCATGAGAAGGACTGACAAGTACGCGCGAATTGAGCACGGCAACAGGATGTGAAGCCAGAATAAAATCCATGATAAATTCTTCCTGCGTATGCGTTACAATCATTTGATTGGCATAACGCCCGCCCTGTACTTCCGGTGCAACCTGAATCTGCATATCCTGCTGCCCGACGTTCAGGTCATCTATTTTTTCACTCATGAATACCCCCCTTGTTTTTCGATTTCCTTGGCTTTGCTGTACAAAACTTCCATTGCATCGAGATCCATTTCAGCCAGCGATTGATCTGAATCTTCTGCCATATTTTCCATCTTCCTGAACCGAAAGGCAAATTTCCTGTTGGTATGCATCAGACACAGCTCTGCATCCAGATTCATTTTACGAGCCAGGTTGGCGAGTGTAAACAGTATATCGCCAAATTCATCTTCCAGTCGATCCTGACCGGAATGATGTAATACCTCATATTCAAATTCAGCCAGCTCTTCATGCATCTTATCGATCACTTTGGATGCATCAGCCCAGTCAAAACCAACTCGTGCAGCGCGCTGTTGTTGTTTTTGTGCATATTTCAAGGCGGGAAGCGGGGGAATGCCATCCATGAGACTTTTTCTATCAGCGTGCTCTGCATCTTTCAGACGATTCCATTGGTCATCCAGATTGGTCGCCGGCTGTTGCCCGAAAACATGAGGATGGCGATAAATCATTTTTTCAATCAACGTATCAATGACATCTGCCAAATTAAAATGGCCGGACTCTTCAGCTATACATGAATAGAACAGAATCTGAATCAGTAAATCGCCCAGTTCTGATTTTAGGGGCTGCCAGTCACCCCCGGCTTCTGCCAGATCAATCGCTTCGATTACTTCGTGCACCTCTTCAAGCGTGTACTGACGCAGTGAGGAGATAGTCTGATCACGATCCCATGGGCATTCTTTACGCAGAACATTCATAAGTGTGTATAACTTATCGTAATAATTATCTTTATTCGATATTCTATCTGGCAATGTCACTCTCCATAACTTTACATAATATCCATTATGCGACGTTGTAAAAAGGAGGCACAAGGAACGTACAGATAGAAAATCAGAATATGTTGAAATAGAAATAATAACCAAGGCTACGGTGGCCTCTTCTGACATCCAGCTAAAGACAATCCTAGATTATCTGGAAGTCGCTGCAAGTTATTTGCAGGAAGATCACATGCAACTGCAGATAAGGTCATCGTACGCAATGAAGGAAAAAAAAGCAGCTTGCAACTTGCGCGCGTCAAGGCAAGTCTGCGCCTCCTTAACGGAGGTAGTCATGCAGTATTTTGATAAAAACAGGCCGACTCAGACACTTTTACTGTCTATGCGTGGTGTACTAATTTCACCGAAAGAATTCTTCTCTGAGCTCCCTGTGGCGACCTTTTATGCCAATTCGATTTTTCTGGCTACGATCATTATCTTTGCTGCATCATTTACAGGCGTTCCGTTCCGCAGTTTCACGATGCTGTTTATGCTGCCTGTCAGTTGGGGTTTGGGGTTGATTGGTCTTAAATTCTGGTCCTCATACATATCCTGGGCTACCAGATCGTTCGGCAAAGCTAAATTAGGTAAAGCCAACGCATTTCATCTTTCAACATACGCATGCGTTCCCCTGATGCTTTCTGCCGTCCCCTTTCTTGGTATTATTTCCTGTTTATGGAGTCTCTACCTGATGTGGGTTGCATTGGTCAGCCGCTGTCATGTTAAATCCGGTACGGCCGCAATTATTATTGCTATTCCGGCTATCATCGTTGCCATATCAGCCACTGATCTTGTAGCATTTACATTCCAGTTATTCCCTGACCTGGGCCAACACTAACGCGCTTGGATTTTCCATGACATGAACATCATGGGGTAAAAAAATCATGCAGGCGCCTTGTTTATTTCATTGCTGTAGATTACTGGAACTTCAATTCCAGCATTTTTCCGCCCGTTTTATCCGCCATTTTCTGGAATGCATATTTGGTGTTGCCCGTGCTGGTACCTAAAGGCAAGGTAAATACAGGTGCCGGTATTTCATGATATAGAACCCTGTCTGTCGGCGGCTCATCGCCAATCAACAGGTAAGCGCCGGGTATGGGTGATGTTGTAACAATATGGTGAAATGCATGGCCAACCGTTTCGTCCATGCCGACAAACGGAGCATCTGCCATCAAGTCGTCAAACATTTCAGCCATACTGCCTGTATAAGTGCCCTCTTTTCGATTGGCATACCAGGTCAGCGCGGACAGGTGTTTACCTGAACGAATCGCAATCAGGCGCAAGACAGGAATCAGGAATGTGGTCACGCCGTGCATGGAGCCGGTAGCATCAACAACAATATGCAAATCCTTACCCGGCAGGTTACGCAAGCCCTTGACAAACAAATCAAAATCCTTTCGCCCTTTACCCGTTGCCATTTGCGCACTGAGCATCACTTTATCCACCTGCTGTTGCACATCCTGACCATCCATCAAGGCCTGTAGATTACCCAGTTGCTCCTGTGCATTGACGCTGGCCAGATTATTTATCTCCTGTTGAAGTTTGAGGTTCTTCTGCTCTGTATCAGCCAGTTTATCCTTGAGCGAAGCCAACTCTCTTTCGCTGACCGGATCACTCTTGCTGCCTTGCAGTTGCGCATTTATCAGAATCAATGCGAACAGAAAAATAAAGGCGGCTAGCATCAGTAGCGCCATATCGGAGAAAATCTCGTAGAAACTGTTATCCTCTTTGGGTTGGCGGCGACTGCGCACCAATCAATCCTTGCGGCGGAATAGGCGCGACAACAGGCCGGGTCGAACACCGAGCGCATAACGGGCGTGCCCAGCCGCCAGTTTTCGGATCGGATCATTGTCAGCCAATTGACCGATTTCGGCATGCATCAAACCTGCTTCCTTGCGCATGTGCCCCATTTCTTCACGGCTGGCTTTCAGGGCCAGGTTCAAAAGCTCCACGCGCCCCTGAAGTTGCTGCACGCTGGCATCGAGTGCTCGCAAATTGCGATCATCGCTGGGCTCCAGATCAGCAGATGCATGCACAAGGCAGGTTCTCAGCATTAAATCCTGCAAGCCATTGATGGAAGCATCGGTGATCCACGAAAATACCCTGAGCAATACCCCGCCAAGCACTGAACCGATCAGCGTGGTATAAAACGACACGCCCATGCCATTCATGGCGCTGCGCAAGCCTTCCACCAGCATCGTGTCATCTGTGCCAAGCGAACCGAGTGCGCCATTTAATCCTTTCATGGTGATCGTCATGCCAAGTACTGTGCCGATCAGGCCTAATGTAATCATCAAGTTACCCAACAGGCTGACAAACTGGCTTACCCGGTGCTGGGCGGAAAATTCGACATCAATCAGCGCATCGACATCGGCGCGCCCATTGCGATCAACGATAAAATGTAGCGCATCGACAAAATGATCCACGACATGACCACCACCCCGCTGATGCAGGCCCGCCAAGCCTTTTTGTTCTACGGTGGAGGCAATTCGGTAGGCCCTGAACCATTCCGCTGTGAGTTTCATGGCCTGAATCAGGCTGACCGCCACGCCCAGTATAAACATGCCGATAATCATCCAGGTGACACGGGTCTGATCATGCTGAACAAAATCCAGCACATTGGCCTTGCGCGACATCATGGCAAAGACAGTGGCGGCTGAAATCGCCCAGCCCATCCATAAGGCAAAGGTTCTTAATGCACGTTGATCCGCCCCGTTATGTGCAACATTTTGCTTCGCATTTGAAGCCATCTTATGCCCCCTTTCCTGTTTTGCCGACGACCGGTGATGATACTCGCCCGCGCTTGTACAGCAATAAAAAAGGCCCGGTCAGTTTCCTGCCGGGCCTTATTATTGTTACCGTATTGATTAACCGTGGTTGCGGCCTTTTTCAGCTACGCCAGACAGAATGATTGGCATAATCAGTCCAAAAACTGCAAACATCAGAAATACTGGTATAAATGTCTCCAAATGCATCATAAACCTCCCGTAAAATTCACTTCCGGCATCTTATAGTCGTCAAATATGCTTTGCAAGCAAATCAAATAACCTCGGGATCATGAAGGTGCAAATACAAACGGATCGGAATGAATATCCTGCATGGATGCGCCAGCCATAAATGCTTTTTGGCGCAGGGCGTTTACAATCTGCGGGTCGCCGCACAGATAAACGCGATAGCCATTGAATGAACCCAGTTTTTGCCCCGGTATATCCACCACATCGCCCTGCTCACCGCCCTCCGGCGCTTCGCCATGCAGCACGCATGGCGTGTATTTGAACTGCGCGAATTGTTTTGCGAGATCGCGCAATTCATCAATCAGATACAAACCCGCTGTGGCCAGACTGGCATGAAACAGGTGAATGTCGCCTTGGTGCCCCTGCTCCAGCGCATCCCGTAAAATACCAAGTAGCGGTGCCAACCCGGTTCCTGCACCAACCAGCAACAATGATCGTTCCGGATCATCCGGTAGATAGAAACAGTCGCCCGAGGGGCCAAAGAAGGATAACTCCTCCCCTACTTCCACGTCATCGAACAGCCAGGCGCTCATGCGCCCATCCGGTACGCGTTTGATATGCAACTCCAGAAATGCATCGGAAGAAATACTGGCCATGGAATAACTGCGCGTCAGATCATCAGAGGGGCGAATCAGGTTAATAAACTGACCGGATCTGTAATTGAATCCATCCGGTACTTCAATGCGTAAGCGAACAATCGATTCATTCATCAGATCTTTACTTATCAGCTTGGCTGAATATTTGGGAGAAATAGACGCCAGCCCAATCTCCAGATCTTCTTCCGGTTTACAAATACAGGCGAGAAAATAATGTTGAGCAGCCAGCGTATCCTTGAGCCCTTTCTGTGAGGCGACCGGAGG
>CAZKME010000093.1:0-7560 GCA_964553725.1 uncultured Zetaproteobacteria bacterium | reverse complement strand
ACTTGCCACTGATTTCACGAATTTCCACGAATGTAACCCCTACGCTTTCCTTTTAGCTCGCGCTTGATCGGGGGGCTTGCTGGCATCAGGCGTCTGTCAGATTGAGGTCAATATGCAATTTCAGGCCGAATGCCTGCTCAAAATAAGCGGCGGTTTTTAACGTCGCCCAGCGCTCCAGCAATAAATCGCCGTGGCCTTCCAGATGCAAGGTGATGTCCTGATGGCTGATGATCTTGACTTCAACATCATTGACCCGGCTGCGGCGCTCCTTGTTCAGGGCAATGGCCAACCGTAACAAAGCGCTGAGTTGCCATACGCCCTGCTGCTCCTGTTCGTTCAAGGCGGCAAACGCTTCGTGCGATTCATGCGGAGCGCCCTTGCGCTGATAGCGCACGACTTGTGCCAGCAGATTTTTTTCCCCGGCGCTCAAACCAAGCAACGGGGCCACGGAAACCAGATAGGCGGCATGGCGATGATGGCCGCCAACACGCACATACATGCCGATTTCATGCACATGCGCCGCCAGCTCCAATAACAGCCGATTACGGTGACTGAGCTGATGCAGCTCCTGCACCTGATCAAAAAGCTCCAGCGCCAGATGCGCCACATGTTTGCCGTATTTGCGATCCACATGATATTTCTTTTTTAGCGAACGCGCCCAGGCCAGCAAATTTCGCCGTTGTGATTTAAATGTGCGTTGCTCGCTATCGACCATATCCAGCATGACACCATCAAGCAGGCTGGCATCGGGCATGACCATGGTTTCTGCACCGGCCAGCGCCATAATCTCGTGGAATACCATGGCGGCAGGCAGAATCACATCAGCACGATCCGGCCTTAACCCCAGCTCGCGGATGCGTTCTTCAAAACTGAGGTCGGCCAGTTTTTCGATCAATTGTGCCAGTTGGGAAAGACTGATGTATTTTTCTGATTCCGAACCAAGCAACTGGCAAGCCAGCTCCCCGAGCGCTGCCGCATTGCCGCCTGTAGCGACGCACTGATCCGTTTTTCGTCTGCCCAGCTGCTCTCTTAATTTTTTGCGCGTGCTATCGAGATACTCCGATAACAGGGTGTTGAAATCACCCTCCTGACCAAGCATTTCCAATAGTCGCACGGTGCCGATTTTGAAACTCTGGGCTGAAACCACTTCGCCATCGTCGCACAGGGTGACTTCTACGCTGCCACCGCCCATATCAATCAACAGGGTAAACTGATTGGATAAATCCACCCGGCGGCAAATTGAATAATGTACCAGGCGCGCTTCTTCCTCGCCGCTGATCAGCTTCAATTCGATGCCTGTTTCCTGAGCAATGCGTGTGATCAGCTCCTGACCATTGGCGGCATCACGCATGGCGCTGGTGGCCGTGGCACGGTATTTTTCCACATGATGCTGATCGAGAATACGCCGGAACTGGCGAAATGCTTCAACCGCCTCATCCATCGTTTGCGGACTCAACACGCCAGTGGTAAACGCATCATGGCCCAAACGCACCGGCTCGCGATAGCGCTGGAGCAGCCTTGGTGCGCCATCCACATCCTGTGCTGCGATGCCGAGACGCATGGCATTGGAGCCGACATCAATAGCGCCGACAAGAGCGCCGGGCTCTTGCAGCACATCATCGGTAACGAGCGTGGTGATCTCCATGTGCACATCATGACGCTTTTGCCGGAAAATCGCCATGCCATTTTTTTTTCCTGCTTTCATTCATGCTTTCTGTCACACTGCTGACATCAAAACCTTTTATACTTGCCGGTGATTTCAGCACTGCGGGGTTGCCGGATGACGGATCAGGGAGAATCAAAGAATGTCTCAAGCTGAACAACCGGCTGAACAACGGACTGAACAACAAGCTGAACAACAAGCCGACAGCATGCACCCAGCCGATATCGACCACCCGAACGCCGCCAATATCGATCCTGCCCCATCATATTTTAATCTGGAAAAACCGGAACCAGTCCAGTTACAAAGCAAAGCAATCGATGTATTGCAGCGCTTTCGCCACGATGAAAGTGTCTTGGCGATACCGGTCGTCAATGCATTCATGCAGCCGGTTGGCCTGATTACCCGTCGCCAGACGCTGGCCGTGTTTGGTCACAAATTCTCTTATGAACTCAATGGCCGAAAAAACGTTGACGTTTTGATGGATACAAAACCGGTTATTTTCGATGTGGAATCGGATATCGACAGCATCAGTCGCGCCATGACAGAGCGCCATGAACTGCGTGCTTTTGATCCGGCAATTATGACGCTAAACGGGCAATATTACGGCTTATTATCGGTGATTACCCTGCTCAAACGGATGACGGATATTCGCATTGAACTGGCCTTCGATTCCAATCCACTGTCCAGGTTGCCCGGCAATAACAGCATCAATCGTGAAATTGATGCCCGTTTGCAACAAAGCCGGTCATTTATGCTCGTCTATGCTGATCTCGATAATTTCAAGGCATTTAATGATCATTATGGTTATGAGCGCGGTGATCGTGTGATCCAGTTACTGGCCAACATTCTCAAAGATGCGGTCATGTCACAGGATTTCATCGGCCATGTTGGTGGTGATGATTTTGTTATGGTGCTCAACCCTGATGGCTGGCGACAGCAAGTAGAGGCAGTGCTGGACAGATTCAGTATTGAATCAGCCCTGATGTATCACAATGATGAACGACAACAGGGCTTCATTGTTACCGAGAACCGGCAGGGCCAAAGCATGCATTTTCCACTGATGAGTTTATCAATGGCAATCGTGCCCTGCCCGCCAGCTTCCTATGCATCTCATGTGATCGTCGCAGAAATCGCCAGCGAAGTAAAACACCTGGCCAAAAAAGAACCGGGTAACAGCATCGTAGTCAACCGCAGGGAACCGACCGCCTAAAGCCTGCGCCGCCGTTATCCAGCCCGGCTCAGGCGCTGGAATCCCCAGCCAGTTCCTGACTGATAATTTCAACTGTGGCTTTGCGACCCTTGTGGCGCAAATCCATGCCTTTCACCATATAAACCACCATTTCAGCCACATTGACGGTATGATCACCGATTCGTTCCAGATTTTTGGCGATATTTGTGGCAATCAGACTAGCGGTAATCTGGTGCGGATCTTCGATCATATAGGTCAAATATTCACGCTGCATGGCTTTATACATTTGATTGACTTTTTTATCGCTCTCAATGCATTTCATGGACAGCTCAATATCGCCTTGAGCAAATCCATCCAGCACCTGCTTTAATTGTTTCATCACCAATTCAGATAATGACTCCAGCGAATTCACATGAATCAATGGATGCTCTCTGGTTTCCAGCATTTTCTCGGCAATGCCTTCGGCCAGATCACCCATGCGTTCCAGATCAGTGACCAGTTTAATGGTCGTCATAACAAAACGAAGATCACTGGCAGCCGGTTGTCGCAGGGCCAGAATGACACGGGTTCTCTCATCAATTTCGAGTTCCAGATCATTGATAGTGCTATCCCGCTCAATCACTTTATGGGCCCGCCGGGTATCGTGTTTGATCAACGAGTTCATAGAGCGATTGACCGCCTTTTCTACCAGGCCACCCATCTCAAGCACTTTTTCCTTCAATTCAACCAGTTCGCTGCCAAAGCGTTTAATTGTATGTTCATGCATGGTGTTCGTATGTTCATCCATGGTATCAGCTCCTTATCCGAAACGGCCGGTGATATAATCTTCGGTTTTCTGCTCGCGAGGAGCAGTGAAAATAGTTTGCGTATCGCCATATTCAATCAGTTTACCGAGATAAAAGTAGGCCGTAAAATCCGACACGCGCGCAGCCTGCTGCATGCTGTGGGTGACAATCACAATGGTGAACTGCTTCTTCAGTTCATCAATCAGTTCCTCGATTTTGGCCGTCGCAATGGGATCGAGCGCCGAACACGGTTCATCCATCAGAATGACTTCAGGCTGGACGGCAATGGCGCGCGCAATGCACAACCGTTGCTGCTGCCCGCCCGACAATGCCGTACCCGGCTTGTGGAGTGAATCCTTCACCTCATCCCACAGCGCGCCGTCACGCAGGGCTTTTTCCACGCAATCATCCAGTTCGCTTTGCGCGTATTTCCTTTGCAGCCTCAATCCGTAGGCGATATTATCATATACCGTCATCGGGAACGGGGTCGCCTTCTGGAAAATCATGCCTACCCGGTGCCGCAGTTCCAGTTCGGGAATATCCGGATCGAGGATATTCTGACCGTCGAACAGGATTTCACCTTCGCCGCGATGCCCCTTGTACAGGCTAAACATGCGATTGTAACAACGAATATGGGTGGACTTTCCGCAGCCGGACGGGCCGATAAATGCCGTCACCTTGTTGGCCTTGATATCCAGCGTATTATTGAACAGCGCCTGCTTGTCGTCATAATAAAAATTCAGATCACGAACAGCAATCTTGACATCGGATTTGGGATTTTCGGTCTCTTTCAATGTTTGCTCCTGCCTACCAGCAGCAGGCGCGTAGTAATCGTCGCAATAAGGACGGAAATGGTAATCAGGAAGGCTGCGCCCCAGGCCAGCTGTTGCCAGTCCGCGTAAGGACTCATGGCATAGTTAAACAAGGTCACAGTCAGATTGGCCATCGGTTCGTTCATGCTTTCCATCCAGTATGGACTATTCATGGCGGTGAACAATAATGGTGCGGTTTCACCGGCCACGCGTGCCACTGCCAGCATAATGCCTGTAATCATGCCATTCTTGGCAGCGCGAAAAACAATATGAACCATCATCTTCCAGTACGGCGAGCCCAGCGCCAGCGCCGCTTCACGCATTTCACCGGGCACCAGACTGAGCATCTCTTCGGTGGTGCGAATCACCACAGGCAACATCAGAATCGCCAGCGATACGGCTCCCGACCAGCCGGAAAAATGCCCCATGGTCTTGACCATAATTAGATACACAAAGACGCCGACCACAATGGATGGCGCAGATACCAGAATATCGGAGAGCGAGCGCACCAGCCGCCCAAATAGATTATGTTTGCCAAACTCCGACAGATAGACACCAGCCATCACGCCAATGGGAACGGCCATCAGGGAGGCTGCCACGGTCATCAGCAGCGTGCCGACAATGGCATTGGCCAACCCGCCGCCCGACTCGCCGGGCGGCGTTGGCAGTTCGGTGAAGAAATCCCAGTTCATGGCGCTCAGACCCCGGATCGCCACATCGCCAAGAATCCAGACCAGCATGATGATGCCGACAATGGCGGCGCAGGTGGAAATAATCAGTACGAAACGGTTGAGAAACTGGCGCCGGTCCATGCGCGAACGGAGCATCTCAAGCCCCCCGCTTCTTGTTACCGGAAACCAGCCATAGCTCTGCCAGACTGAGCACGATAAAGGTAATCAGGAACAACACCAGGCCCAGTTCGATCAATGCTGAAGTGTACATTTCACCATCGGCCTCGGTGAATTCATTGGCCAGCGTCGAGGCAATCGAATTGCCCGGTGCCAGCAGCGACCAGGACAGGTGGTAGGCGTTGCCAATGACGAAGGTGACAGCCATCGTTTCACCAATCGCGCGCCCCAGGCCGAGAAATACGGCACCGACGATGCCCTTGATGCCGTATGGAATCATCACATCCCTGACCACTTCCCATTTGGTCGCGCCCAGCCCGTAGGCGGACTCCTTGAGATTTTGCGGACACATCAGAAAGACATCGCGCGTAATCGAGGCAATAAACGGAATAATCATCAGCGCCAGCACCAACCCGGCGGTGAGAATACCAATGCCAATCGGCGGGGTGGAAAAAATCGGGATAAAACCCAGATGCTCATACAGCCACGGCTGTATGGAGCTCGCCATGATCGGGACGACCACAAACAAACCCCACATACCATAAACAATACTGGGGATAGCGGCCAGCAACTCAATGGCAGCACCAACCGGGCCACGCATCCAGTAGGGCGCAATTTCGGCCAGAAACATGGCGATACCCAGACTGAGAGGCAGAGCGATCAGCATGGCGACGAACGTGGTCAGCAATGTACCGACGATAGCGATCAAGGCACCGTATTCATCGGTGACTGGATTCCACTCGCTGCTGATTAAAAACGAAAATCCGAATTTATCCATTGATGGCTGCGACTGATGCCACAGCATGACCAGCATCACGACGAACAAAATAGCAATAAAAGCGGCGAAGGCGGATGTCAGTAGTCTGAACAGTTGATCGGCGGTAAATCCCGGTTTGCCGGTTCGTGCAATTGACATGAAGTTCCTCTCTACTATATCCCTTGCCCAAGTCTCTGAATCCGGCAGGCAAAGTCAAACGGATGATAACCATGGGGCCGTTTGCAAGATCAACGCAAAGTCATCATTACGCCCGTACGGACGGCTGCAACATCACTTACCTTTCGTGTGCAGTTTGAAAAAATGGGGCCGGATAATCCGGCCCCATCTTATGCATGGTGAAAACAAGTGTTACCGGTTACCGCCAGGCGATAACCATGTAATAGCTTATTTCCAGATCTGACCGCCATTGGCAGTACGGATATCCTTGCTCCAGGTCTTCTCGACCATCTTGATCACCTTTTCAGGCATTGGAACATAGTCCAGCTTTTTGGCCATGTCTGCGCCATTCTTGTAGCTCCAGGCAAAGAACTTCAGTACTTCCTTGGCAGTCGCTGGGTTTTTCTGGCTCTTGTACATCAGGATGAACGATGCACCGGTGATTGGCCATGATTTGGCACCCGGCTGATCGGTCAGCACCATGTAGTAACCCTTGGCATGCGCCCAGTCCGCGCCTGCTGCTGCGGCCTGGAAGTTCTCTGCAGTCGGAGCTACAGCATTACCAGCCTTGTTCAGCAAACGAACAGAAGCCATGTGATTCTGCAAAGCATAGGCATATTCAACATAGCCGATAGAGCCCGGAACCTTGCTGACGAATGCAGCTACGCCCTGATTGCCCTTGCCGCCCAGACCGGTAGGCCATGATACAGCTTTGCTGTTACCAATGCTCTTGGCCCAGCCTGCACTGATCTTGGTCAGGTAGTTGGTGAAGATCCATGTGGTGCCGGAACCGTCTGCACGGTGAACAACGGCAATTGCGTCCTTCGGCAGGTTAATGCTCGGATTCAGCTTCTTGATACGCTTGTCGTTCCACTTGGTGATTTTACCCAGGTAGATATCAGCCAGCACATCGCCGGACAGAACCATCTGGTTAGCTCCGATACCTCTGATATTTACCACCGGCACTACGCCACCCATGATCATCGGGTACTGCATCAGACCAGCTTTATCGAGTGCTTCAGGCTTGAGCGGAGCATCAGATGCACCGAAATCCACGGTTTTGGCTTTGATCTGCTTGATGCCGCCACCGGAACCGATAGCCTGATAGTTAAAACGAACGCCGGTTTCCTTGTTATAAGCGTGCGCCCATTTGCCATACACCGGGTATGGGAAGGTTGCGCCTGCGCCGTTAATGGTCGCCGCTGCGGATGCTGCGGATGCTGCGCCCATGATGCCGGCGATCATCATTGCTGCTGCAAAAATCATCTTTTTCATGCTTATCTCCTGTTTTATTATGGTATTTATAAGAATGAGCAGTGGGAAGCCATG
>CAZKME010000092.1:2907-7563 GCA_964553725.1 uncultured Zetaproteobacteria bacterium | reverse complement strand
ATAATCCAAAAAACTAAATATCCTTACCTGCGAGGTGAATCATGGCATTTGAAAAAATCCGCGTGCCGGAAAATGGCGACAAAATTACAATGGGGGAGGATGGCCTGCTACAGGTTTCCGATCATCCCATTGTCACGTTTATTGAGGGTGACGGCATTGGCCCTGATATCTGGAAAGCGACACAGGCGATTCTTGATGCCGCAGTTGACAAGGCTTATGACGGCAAACGCAGCATTTCATGGATGGAGGTGTTTGCCGGTGAAAAAGCATGGAATCTGTTCGGGCAGAACGATGATGCATGGCTGCCGCAGGAGTCGCTTGATGCCATGCGCGAATATCTGGTCGGTCTGAAGGGGCCGTTGACGACGCCGATTGGCGGCGGCATGGGTTCGCTGAACGTGGCCATCCGCCAGACGCTGGATTTGTATGTTTGTCTGCGTCCGGTCAAACATTTTGCCGGTGTTCCGTCGCCGGTGAAACGGCCTGAACTGGTCGATATGGCTATTTTCCGTGAAAATACTGAGGACATATACGCTGGCATCGAATGGGAAGCGGGCAGCGATGAGGTCAAAAAGGTTATTGCATTTCTGCAAAATGAGATGGGCGTGACAAAAATTCGTTTTCCGGATTCTTCCGGCATCGGCGTCAAGCCGGTATCGCGAGAAGGAACCGAACGCCTGGTGCGCGCCGCTATCCAGTATGCCATCGATAATGAGCTGACTTCAGTGACGCTGGTGCATAAAGGCAATATTATGAAATACACCGAGGGTGGCTTCCGTAACTGGGGTTATGAATTGGCCATGCGCGAATTCGATGCGGAAGTGATTGGTGACGGGCCGTGGTGCAGATTGCCGAACGGTATCATCATCAAGGATGCGATTGCCGATATTGCCCTTCAACAGGTGCTGACGCGACCAACCGAATTCGATGTGATTGCTACGCTGAACCTGAATGGCGATTATTTATCCGATGCGCTGGCTGCACAGGTCGGCGGTATCGGCATTGCGCCGGGTGCCAATATCAATTACACCACCGGCCATGCGGTGTTCGAGGCGACACACGGAACAGCGCCGAAATATACCGGAAAAAACATGGTCAACCCGTCATCGATGACGTTGTCGGGCGAAATGATGCTGCGTTATATGGGGTGGGCAGAAGCCGCTGACCTGATTCTGAAAGGCATTAACGGTGCTATTGCCGCCAAGACCGTGACCTATGATTTTCATCGCCAGATGAAAGATGCGACCAAATTATCCACATCTGAATTCGGTGAGGCGGTTATTTCGCATATGGATATGAGTGAAGAACAGGCTGATTCGGCATCCGAACAATATGATGAGCTGGCAGCAAGGTTCAGGGAGTTGTTTGAGGCCGGAGCGGAAAAGAGTTCCGAGTTTGCCAGTATCGCGATGGAAAAGGCGCGTGAGCAACTGACTGCTGCGGGTGCATTTTCAGAAGAGCAGGGCAAGAATCTGAAGAAATTCATGGAGCGCGACCTGTCCCAGATGGCCGATTCGATGCGAGATGAAGCCAGAGAAAAGCTCAGTCCTTCACGTGTCGGTGCCGGAGCGATGGCATCTTTATCATCGCTTTTGCATATAGCAGGCAGCGCTTTGTCATCGTTGTCTGAAAAAACACAGCAAGCTATTTCATGTCGTTCCGGTGAAATTACCAGTGCCGGCACATTGACCTGTATTGCCTGTGAACATGAGTTGCATTTCAAAAAGACCGGGCGCGTACCGCCGTGTCCGAAATGTCATGCAACCCAGTTTCGCAAGAGTTATTAACCCGCATGATTCATGAATAATGTGGGTTAACGACCCTCTTTAACGAACAAGGCCGGATCATTGATCCGGCCTTTTTTGTGATATCAGAAGCGGAAAAACAGCTCTGCGAAGGGGCCCTTAAATGTAGCATTCGCCATCAGACCATTGGTATCGAGTTTTACCTTGAGATAACGGTAACCTGCGTTGATGCCCAATGTCGGCAGTGGCGAGAACTCAACCTGCGCACTTGCATCGGTGAAGGAATTACCGGCATAGCCCAGGTAACCGAATCGGCCCGAAAGGCCAATAAAATCAGCCAGAGCCACACGACCGCGCAAACCCACAGTAGGAATGGCGATGGTGTTGTTTTTTGAGGTGGTTAGTACGGCGCTGGTGACTGTTGTTTTGGCATTGAATATTTTGACCGATGTCTCCAGACCTAACTGAAAACGCGAAGGCAGATCATCCATATTTATCACGAAATAAGTATAGCTTAAATCAAACAGATCGGCCTTGAACTCGCTGCTGGCTACTGAGCCGATTGCAAAGGTATTACCGTTATAGTTGATGGTTCGATTCAATACGCCTTGACCCTTGAAGCTGATCGGAGTGAACCCGAATGACAGCAGGGAGTCGCCCAGGTAGATGTCAATTGCGGCAGTCGGCTGAGTGCTGTTATCAAAATTCAAATCCTTCTCAAGATCAATCCGGGTGCCGATATTGTTGATTGTTGCGCCAAAAGTGCCGGAAGGAGACAGCAGCATAAAGCCGGCCTTGATGGCGAAGGTTTCATCGGCCTGGGATGTGGGGGAAAAACCCAGAAAAAGCACCGCCATGGCGGCGATTAGTTTGCCAGTTTGTTTCAGTTTCATTGATTGCTCCTATAGGTTATGAGGTATCGAAATGCTGGCATGGTGGCACGCTTGCAACGGTGAGTTGAATCACATCAACTTTCCGACGCTGCAAAATCTAACAGAAATGGCTACTATTCATCCATGTTTTTGGGTGTGGATACGGGTGGTACATTCACCGATTTTGTGCTGTTTGATGCGCGTGGGCTGCATTTTCACAAGGTATTATCGACGCCGGATGATCCATCGCGAGCTATCGAACAGGGTATTGGCGAGCTTGGGCTGGATTCCCGCCAGTTGCATCTGGTGCATGGCTCAACTGTGGCAACCAATGCCATTCTGGAACGTAAGGGTGTTTCCACCCTGTTTGTAACCCACCGTGGTCTGGAAGATTTGCTGACGATTGGCCGTCAAACGCGCCCTGAACTGTATCAACTGTGCCCTGAATCTATTGAATCACCGGTCAGAGTTGCTGATTGTTTCGGTATATCAGGGCGTTTGAATGCAGATGGGGCAGTCCAGCAGGACATCAACCCGAATGATCTGGCTGCTTTGGCTGAATATGTGGATGCAGGCGATTATAAGGCTGTTGCGGTTTGCCTGCTGTTTTCATTTCTGAATCCGGCCCATGAAGATCGTATTGCCAATGTGTTGCCGGATGATTTGTTTGTGTCGCTTTCACATCAGGTGCTGGCCGAATACCGCGAATATGAACGTGCCGCAACAACCTTTCTCAATGCTTATGTCGGGCCGTTGGTACAGCAGTATCTCAAACGCCTACAAACAACACTGGCTCCAAAACATCTGTTTGTAATGCATTCTGCTGGCGGGGTGATGCAGGCGGAACTGGCCGGGGAACAGGCGGTGCGGTTGGTTTTGTCCGGCCCTGCTGGCGGTATTGTGGCTGCCCAGGCTGTGGGTCAGCAATTGGGCGAGCAGAATCTACTCAGTTTTGATATGGGCGGCACCAGTACCGATGTGGCTCTGATTCAGGGTTCGGCGACGATGACCACCGAGGGTCAGATTGCCGGAATGCCTGTCTCCTTACCGATGCTCGATATTCACACCATCGGTGCCGGTGGCGGTTCTCTGGCCTGGATTGACGAAGCCGGATTGCCGCAAGTGGGGCCGGAGTCGGCAGGTGCGAAACCCGGCCCGGCATGCTACGGGCAGGGCGGTGAGCGGCCTGCCGTGACCGATGCGAATCTGTTACTGGGTAGAATTCCTGCTGATGCCCGGTTGGCTGGTTCCATGATACTGGATTTACAGGCTTCCCACCGTGCGTTCCAGCAATTTGGTGCAACCCTGGGTTTGTCAGCCGAGGCGGCTGCGGAAGCGGTTATCGCGATTGCCGAAGAACATATGGCTGGCGCATTGCGGGTGGTTTCCATACAGCGTGGTTATGATCCGGCTGATTTCGCGCTGCTATGTTTCGGTGGGGCGGGGGGCTTGCACGCTTGCGCATTGGCCGAAAAACTTGCGATGAATAAAATCATCGCGCCACTGGCCAGCGGCGCATTTTCGGCCCTTGGCATGCTGGTTGGTCGGCAGCAGAGTGAATTTTCCCGTAGCAAGCGTTTGCCTGTTTCGGATGCGGCGACGAAGCAAGTACTTGAACAGCAGTATAAAATACTGGAATCAGAAGCTGAAACGCAGATGCAGGGTTTAACGCTGCAATACGAGCGGCGCGTGGATATGCGCTACGCCGGGCAGGGGTTCCATTTGACCATTGATGTTTTGGATGGTGATTTACATGCTTTGACTCACCGATTTGAAGCGGCGCACTTGAAAGCTTACGGCCATAGTCTGGATCGTGATGTGGAAATTATGACTGTTCGCCTGACTGCGTTTGTGGACAGGCCAGCACCTGTTTTGCCGAAGCTGGAAACAGTATCCGGGCCAGCAGCTGTTATTGCATATTCCGAGGTGTACGGGGTTGGGCGGGTAGCGCATTACAAACGCAGCGATTTAAGGCCGGGTGCATGCTACGTCGGCCCGGCGCTGGTGCTGGAAGCTACGGCGACGCTGTGGTTGGCTGA
>CAZKME010000092.1:0-2807 GCA_964553725.1 uncultured Zetaproteobacteria bacterium | reverse complement strand
AGCCTGTTTGCGCATCGTTTGTCGGCCATCTGTGAGGAGATGGGGGCGGTGCTCAAATGCAGCGCGATTTCGCCCAATATTCGTGATCGGGAGGATTTTTCCTGCGCTCTGTTTAATTGTGAGGGGCAACTGGTGGCGCAGGCTGCCCATATTCCGGTGCACCTCGGTTCGATGGCATTTGCCATGGCCGATGTGGTGGGGCGCTTCGACTGGCAGTCCGGCGATGTCGTGGTGTTTAACGATCCGTTTCTGGGCGGTACCCATTTGCCCGATATTACGGTGGTGATGCCGGTATTTTTACAACATGGCGGTGCGGAGATATTAGCCGGTTTTGCGGCAGCCAGAGCGCACCATGCCGATATCGGTGGTAAAACCCCCGGTTCGATGGGTGTGGAAACACGACTTGAGGACGAAGGTTTAATTATTTCACCCTGCTACTGGTTCAAGGCGGGGCGGGAACAGCCGGATTTGCCGAAACAGTTTCAAAAACAGGTCAGAGCCTATGCGGAACGGCTGGGGGATTTGTCAGCCCAGATGGCTGCCTGCGTGCTTGGCGCGCAAGGATTGGCGGCGTTTTCTGCCACTGGCCTGCAAGACAGTATTACCGCTCTGATGGGTGCGTCCGAAGCGTATGGACGCCGAGCCATTGCTGATATTCCTGATGGCGAATATTGTTTTGAGGACGTGATGGAGGATGACGGGTGTGGTTCGGGGGCGCTGCCGGTCTGTGTGACGATTACCATCCAGGGCGAAATGGCGCGGGTGGATTTTAGCGGTACCGCTTTGCAAACCAAAGGGCCGGTAAATTGTCCGATGGCGGTAACTGCGGCCAGCGTATTATACGTGTTCCGCTGCCTGATGCCCAAGCATACGCCGCAGACTGCCGCTGTATTTCGGCCTGTTCAGATTACCGCGCCGGAGGGGTGTTTGGTGCATGCAAAGCCGGGTGCTGCAGTGGCTGCGGGTAATGTGGAAACCAGCCAGCGCATTGTCGATGTGGTATTGGGCGCGCTGGCCAAAGCGATTCCGGATCGCATTCCGGCGGCGGCACAGGGCACCATGAACAATATCGTGTTTGGTGGCAAAACAGGAACAGACGACTGGGTGTATTATGAAACGCTGGCCGGTGGCATGGGCGCGCATGCCGGTGGAAATGGATTATCAGCGGTACAATGTCATATGACCAACACAAAGAATTCATCCATTGAAGTGTTAGAGATGCATTACCCTTTGCAGATTCGCACCTATCAGGTGCGAAAAGATTCCGGCGGTGGCGGACAGTTTCAGGGCGGTGATGGGCTAGTGCGCGAATGGAATGTGCTGGATGATTGCCATCTGTCATTGTTGACTGAAAGGCGTAGCACCACCCCTTACGGTTTGCAGGGAGGAGGCGCAGGCAAGGCAGGGCACAATCGCTTATTGAGAAGCGGCATGTGGCAGGAGCTATCGGCCAAAGGATCGTGGCAGTTGCAGGCCGGAGATCGCATCCGCATCGAAACGCCGGGTGGCGGCGGATTTGGTCATGCTGAATGATAAATATGCCGATGTAATGATGATTGACAGTCGATATATAAGAGACGTACAATTCTAAAATAAGAATGCGTCATGATATAGAGAGTGCCATGAATACCAAGCTGACTTTGAGAATGGATGACAGTTTAATCGAATCGGCCAAGCATTATTCGGCTCAGAGCGGGAAATCAGTTTCACAAATCGTGGCTGATTATTTTACCATGATTAAAAATGAACAACTGGGTGACAGTCATCATTTAACGCCTGCGGTTCGTGCCCTGAAAGGGGTTCTTGCAGATACGGGTGCTGATAAATCTGATTATTTCAAATATCTGGAAGAAAAACACCTGTGAAAGTGCTATTGGATACCAATGTTGTTCTGGATGTGTTATTGAATCGACATCCCTTTTCGGATGATTCGGCACAAGTGATGGCTATGGTCGATCGCTCTGAAGTGCAAGGCTTTTTAAGCGCAACAACTGTTACCACGATTCATTATTTGTTAGCCAAATATCTTGATTCAAACCGTTCGATTAAGCAGGTCAGGTTATTACTCTCCCTGTTCGAGATAGCACCTGTGAATCGAGTTGTGCTTGAAAATGCACTCGCCCATTCTCCGGACTATGAAGATGCGGTGATTATTGAGGCTGCTCAACATGCTGGAGTGGAATATATTGTGACCAGGAATATTAAAGATTTCAAAAAATCGGTTATACCTGTCTATACACCTGCAGGTTTCATTCAAGCGCTTGCATCGTTAAAACAATGATTATTTTAGGCATTGAGTCATCGTGCGATGAGACGGCTGTGGCGGTTTATGATGGCGACCTGAAAACGGGACAGGGGCGTATTGTGGCGGAATCTGTGGCCTCGCAGATTGAAACGCATGCACGTTTCGGCGGTGTGGTGCCGGAAGTGGCGTCGCGTGAACATTTAACGGCCTTGCCGCCGATGGTGGATGCGCTGCTGTCAGAAACGTCGCTAAACTGGCCCGATATTGATCATATTGCCGTGACTGCCGGGCCGGGCTTAATGGGGGCGTTGCTGGTCGGCACGTCTTATGCGCGGGCGGTCGGCATGGTCAACGATATTCCAGTGATGCCGATTCATCATATGGAAGGGCATTTGCTGGCACCGGGCCTGTCGGGTGATTTGCCTGCCTTTCCGTTTATTACGTTGCTTGTATCCGGTGGGCATACCCTGCTGGTGCAGGTGAAGGCGATTGGTCAATATGAAGTGATTGGCCAGACGCTGGATGATGCCGCCGGGGAATGTTTTGATAAATCAGCCCGTTT
>CAZKME010000091.1:0-7613 GCA_964553725.1 uncultured Zetaproteobacteria bacterium | reverse complement strand
CAGTATGAGCGTAGCTGATCCTTACCGTCTTTGAGTTTCGGTTTTTTAACTTCGATGATCACATAAGGCGTATCCGGGCGGTCTTTGTCAAAAATGACAATATCGGCACTTTTTTTCTCGCGGCCAAAGGTGACCTTGTATTCAAAGCACAACCGCTTTTTCGGATAACCATATTGTTCAATCAAACGGGTGGCATAAAGCTGGCGGACAATTTCTTCGGGTTTGAGCTGGATATCCTTGTTGCGCACCACGCAAGTGACAAAAACCACTTGTTTGCCACGCATTTCTTTGGGAAAAGCTTTGTCTCGTAAAGCATTGATTTCATCTGTCGAAAACAGCGATAGTGCATAATTGCTATCTCTAAGAATATCCCGAATCACATCTACCTGTGTTGGCATTCACCCTCCCCTTGTTTGTCCCATGTTACGCCGGGCAGCAGCTTACTTCAAAACAGGGGCGGGTGAAACGCCTGTTCAGCTTTCGACAGCAAGGGACTGTAAGCCGGAAATATCATCACTTTGCAGAGCGCAGCTGATCAATGCTAACAGCATTGAAGATGGCAGCTCGCCAATATGCTGAATTCTTCCAGAAAAACTACCTTGCAACAGCTCTGTCGCATCGAATTCGTAGAAATCATCAAGGCATATCCATGTATCTTTTTTGAAGCACCCATCGTCTTTGGGTATAAAGAAATTCTGCTGCCAGTCTTTCAGATGGCAACCTGTCGATCTGCTTTTATCTTTGGCTTGGGATGTCGTGCGAACGGCAATATAAAACCCTGCCGTTCCATCGTTGAGAATCACAAACAATTTATTCCCGGTTCCGCCGTCCCTGAATCTGAATTGAGGATCATGCAGGACAGCGCCTGGTGTCATGCGTAGTTGGCCCGAATCTCCCGGCGCTCTGCTGCCAGATCAGCAATACGGTGGAATTCTTTTTCACCGCCGGAAAGCGCCACTTCATAGGGAATTCTTTCATTATAACCTTCCCCATTCCGCCAGATTTTTGCCCAGGCATGATTTTCTCCATGCGTCACTTCAACCATTTCACCAGCGACCTGATTCTTATATTGCTCAGCGATAATGCGCATCTGATTTTGCTCCCGCATACTAAACAAAGCAACGTCAAATTCACATTTGGGTTCAAATTTTAACCTTGGCAAATCAATAATCTGCACACAGGCAAGGCCGATAGCAGCTTGGAAGTCCGCTTGGGGATCATCCAGCTCATTCTGCAAGGCAACGGGAACCGGGCCCATTTTCCAGGCAAAGTAATCAAGACCAGTCACGCTACGCCCGGTTTGCCGGAAGTGTTCGAAATCAAGTAAATAAAGCAACTTGTGAAGTTTGGTTTTTCCGCAATGCCGCGTATTTTGGGCAAAGAAGATAATTGCATGGATCATTTTCTGGCGGTCACGGTTTATTAGCATGGGAAAGCCTCCTGTAGGACGAACCATCAGATCCAGCTCCTTTCCCTATGAATCGGTAGAACAATGCCCAACTTTATATCATAGATGCCAAATGATGCAACAAAGGATTGAACAAGTGCGCCAATATGAAGCACATCGACTTCTAAACAATGGGGACAGAGATCATTGCGCAGTTCGTGCACCATCCGAATTGCCCACATTCCGCCAACTACTTGCTTTTCAAGGCAAGGGAACTGGAAAGTAGAAAATTAATCATACAGACTGGAGATGGAGCGGGCATCGTAGATGCGGGTAATTGCTTCACCCATCAGCGGGCCGATGGGGATGATCCGAACCTTGCCCGTGCCTATGATTTTTTCCGGTTGTAGAATACTGTCGGTAATGACCAGTTCATTCAGGTCGGACTTCTTCAACCGTTTCCATGCAGGGCCGGACAATACGCCGTGCGAGGCATAGGCACTGACTTTGGTCGCACCTCGCTCCAGCAAGGCTTCGGTTGCGCTGCACAGGGTACCGGCAGTGTCCACCATATCGTCGATCAGGACGCAGTGTTTACCGCTGACTTCACCGATAATATTCATCACTTTGGCCACGTTTGGCGCTGGCCTGCGTTTATCGACAATCGCCATATCCACATGCAGCCGATTGGCCAGCGCACGGGCACGTACTACGCCGCCGACATCGGGTGATACAATCATGATATCATCAAGATGATTGCGCGCCTCAATATCTTTTGCGAATAGAGGGATAGCAAAAATATTATCCACCGGAATATCAAAAAAGCCCTGAATCTGAGTGGCATGCAAATCGAGCGTGAGTACGCGGGTGGCACCGGCGCGGGTGATCAAATCGGCCACCAGCTTGGCCGAGATCGGCGTACGACCAGCGCTTTTGCGATCTTGGCGCGCATATCCAAAATAAGGAATGACTGCACAAATATTGCGCGTCGAGGCGCGTTTGGCGGCATCAATGAAAATCAGCAATTCCATCAGGTTGGCATTGGCCGGTTTGCTGGTGCTCTGGATAAAAAATGCATCCTGACCGCGAATGGTTTCCCGAATTTGCAGGAAAATTTCACCATCGGAGAAGCGTTGGAAATACAAATCGCCCAGCGGATGATCAATATGGTCGCAAATCGACTGCGCCAGCGAAGGATTGGATGTGCCTGCAAACAGACGCATTTTTTGATGGAACATGCTTAAGTTCCTCCCTGTGGATGCTTCACGCATCCGCTTTTACTCATACGTTTGCCGGGCGAAACATGGCAAACCTGACTGGCTGGGACGGCAGGATTCGAACCTGCGCGTGACGGGATCAAAACCCGCTGCCTTACCGCTTGGCTACGTCCCAATTTTGTAGCAATTCAGCTCACCTCTTATTTTCCCGAAGTCAGCGTTAAAATACTGAATAGTTACTCAATTTCTAACATCGGATGCGCGCGCATCATGCGCCCGACATGCGACCAATCCGCCACCTGCTGCTGTTTCAGCAGTTCAGCCACTTCGTGAGCGCGAACCTGATGCTCAAACAATGCAATGCATGCTGAACCGCTACCGCTCATCCATGCCGTTTGCGAATGTTGACGCAAACATTGTAGCAACGCGGCAACATCCGGGTTGAGGCTACAGGCGCTGATTTCCAAATCATTCTCAGCCAACTGCGGCGAATCGCGGCGGATAGTATCCAGCCCCTCAGGAACGGTCAACGTACGATCAAAACCATGCGATTTATCAAAATGACAGAAGACATCTCTGGTGGAAAGCCCTGTAGCGGGTCGAGCCAGCAACAGGGTCATCGTGGGCAGGGGGGCCGGATAATCCTGCATTTTTTCACCTATCCCGCGCGCCAGACTGGCGCGGCCATAAATAAAACAGGGGATATCTGCACCGAATGGCGTGGCGAATTTTATCAGCGCATCCGTATCGGCCTCAACGCCCCACAGACAATTGGCCGCCATCAGCGCCGTGGCCGCATCGGATGAACCACCGCCAAGGCCGGCCTGTTCCGGAATATGCTTGTCTATATATACATGCAAACCCGGCCTGATCCCGTGTTTTTCCCTGAAGGCGGCAAGAATCTGAAACACCAGATTTTTTTCGCCCGAGAGGTGCGATGCTGAACAATCCACTTTTATATTTTCAGCCATCGACATCCTGATCTGGTCGCACAAATCGACGTAGGCAAAGGCCGTATCCAGTTCATGCATGCCATCGGCGCGAATACGGGTGATGCGCAGATGCAGATTGATTTTTGCCGGTGCAGGATAAATATGCATCATGGCTGAATGATCAGAGTCGCCTTGCGGCCGTATTTCATGTCGGTCATGATCAATTTGTGCGCCTGCGGCTGCCAGCGCAAGCGAATCAGGCTGCCTGACTTCCGGCTTTCCCATGTCTGTGCACCTGTTGCTTTGAAATGAGCCGGCATCCGGCCCAGCAGGATGGAGGCCAGAGCTTGCGGCGCAATCACAATACCGTGTTCAGACAATTGCTCCAGTCCTATTGGTCGCCAGTCCGGTTCCCGGTTATCACGAATTTGCATGGTCTTGCCCTGCCAGCGCAATTCGACAACAGTGCCGGTTGCAGCATGCGTAATACGCAACCGTCCACGCTCGGGTTGAATCGATTCCCAATTAATCAATACCTGCCAGCGTTTGGTCGGTTCGAGCACAATAAGGCGTCCGGAGAATGAGGGGTATGGGCCGATGGATACCGCTGTAGCCGATTCATCCGGCTGATATTGGGCTGTGCCTGCGCAGCCCCCCATCAATAGCATGGCTGCAATACCCGCCATAGCGAACCATCTTGAAGAAATTCGGTTGAGCATGTGTAATGCCACCGTCACTCAGCGGTGTTGAGGCCGGATTTAATTTTCTGCTGCAATTGTTGCGGATGTTCCGATTTCAGTTCGATGGCTTTTTTCCATGCCTGACGCGCCGCGTTCTGCTTGCCTTTTTTCCACATAATATCACCGTAATGTTCGCGCATCACAGCATCGTCGGGAACCTGCTTCAAGGCTCTGGCCTGAGTCTTGGCGGCCTTGGCATATTCGCCACCCTGATAATACGCCCATGCCAATGAATCGAGATAGTAGCCATCATCCGGTTTTAGTATCAGGGCGCGCCCAATCAATGCTTTCGCCTTATCCAGTTGAATGCCCTGCACCGCGTAGGAGTAACCGAGAAAATTCAGTGCTTCGGTGTAATCAGGATCGCGCCTGATGATACGATTAAGTATGGTTTCGGCCTGTTCATACTGTTTGAAATGATCGAAAGCCACAGCACGGTTAAACAACAGTTGCAGCGGCAGTTTCTTTTTACTCATCAGAGGCGCTGTTTCGTCGATCAGGGTTCTGAATTTCTTTTGGGTCAGACGAATAGCGGATAACATCACATGCGCATCCATGTGGCCGGGATTATGCTTCAGAATTTTTTGCAGTCTCTGGCTGGCTTTATCGAATTTATCTTGACTGACATCAATCGCGGCCAGACGTACCTGCGCCTCTGTAGCCAGCGCGGAAGCAGTGTCAATTTTCTCGTACATTGCACTGGCTTCAGCCTCCTTGTTCTGTGCCTCCATGCTGGCGGCCAGATAAAAACGACTCATGTCATCGGGGCGAATTTCAACCAGTTTACGGAATGTCGCTTCCGCCTCGGCATAGTCCTTGTGCTCAAAATAAAGCATGCCAAGCTGGCGCAGAATATCGGGATTATTGCCGGAGGCGCCAGCAAGCTCGCGGTATACCATAATCGCATCGAACAAGCGTTTTTGCTGAATCAGCAGCGTGCCCAGCGCAAGGTGGACGCGTAGCGATTCAGGATGCCCGGCAATAAAGTTACGCAACAGTTTTTCAGCCGTATCCATGCGCTTCTCTTTCACGGCCAGCATACTCAGCATCAATACCGGCGTCTCAAGATTCGGGGCCAACTTCTGCATGCGTATCAGCGATATTGTGGCCGCCATTACATCGCCGTTTTTGAGCATCATCTGCGCCTGCAAGAGCCGGAACTCTGGCCGTTCTTTCACCCGGATCGCTTCGGCAATAGCCGCCAGCGCTTCATCATATCGCTTCTCGCTGGAGAGAATCCTGACCTGAATATCGCGTCCCACGATATGGGCTGGTCGGGTCTTTAAAAAACTGTTGATTTCCAGCAAAGCCTGTTTTATCCGGCCCTGCGCCAAAAAGAGGCGAATATGCGCCAGTTGCAACTGTTCCTGTTGTTCGGGTGTCAGTTTTTTGGATGCAAGCAGCATTTCCATATGCCTGGCAGCTTTTCCGGCCAGACCCGATGCCAATAGCAGCGTGGTCAGTTGAAGGTGAGGATCAGTCGCATCAGGGTCTTTTTTGACCAGTGCTGTCAGTAATTCGATAGCCAGCACATGGTTGCCGTCTTTCAATGCCTTTTGTGATGCGAGATAAAGAAACGAGGGGGACATGTCCTGTGTCGCCAAATGCTGTTTTGCGCCTGACTGTTGTGAACCGATCCGCTTGGGGCCGGTTTTGCCTGCATCGGCATGGCTTGACACAGCCTGCTGCGTCTTGGCGGATTGTTGCTGCAAATGTTGTTGTGCGGCGCAGGAAGAAACTGCAAACATAGAAAGAATAAGGAGTAACGGACGTAGGTTCATCATGCTGATACCGCCATATTGATATGCCGAAATCTATCGCCGGACGGATTCACTGACCAGCAATGCATCGCTGCCACCTGACCATCACAAACGCTGATGATGGGATAGGCAAAGCCCTCCCATGCGCTGTCCATATCCGTGGGGGATGGCTTTGCCGGGCAATCCGGGTGCGAGTGATAGACGCCGATGATGTCGGTTCCCGAGCCGCGTAATTCGCGGTCAATGCTCTGATACGCGGTCGGATCGAGTTGAAAACGGTCAGCGGCGCGATCTGTGTTCAGGTTGGCCACCGGGCGCACATCGCTGACTTGCCAGCCTTCGTTATCCACATGGCCGATCAGCAAGCCGCACACTTCCAGCGGATAACCTGCTTCCGCCTGGCGGTAAACAAGATCGATACTGGATTGCCTGATATCTAAATGTTCAGTGGCAACCGTTTTATCAATCACCGCAAGATATTCAGGACTGCGGAATCGTTCGGGCTCGAACTGTGATATTGTCAAATGGATGCTCCGTGATCAAATATGAAATAAACAACGCGCCTGCGTGGCAGAAAAGTCGAAGGGGTAAGCCTATCGCTTACCGGGAACTTGCCAAGTGCGATCATTTGAACATAATTAGGTATATAATAAATGGAGGTTTCTATCATGAATGCAAAACGATCATTTGTCTGGCTGGCGCTCGCAACGCTGGCCTTTGCCCTGATATCCTGTTCCGAGCCAAAACCGCAGGCGCATGTTTCATTTGTACAGCCGGTTGACGGGGCCACTGTCGGCAGGACATTCAAGGTCGTCATGGCTGTTGAGGGCATGACAGTACACAAGGCCGGTGACATTATCCCCGGCACCGGACACCATCATCTCATTATTGATCAGGGTGAAGATTCTTATATTCCGCTACAGGCGACTATCGTAAATGATCGCAAGCATCTGCATTTTGGCAAAGGGCAAACGGAAACAACGCTGCATCTGTTTCCGGGTAAACATACGCTCACCTTACAATTTGGTAATGGTCATCACAAATCCTATGGCCGCGCATTAAGCCAGACGATTAATATCACTGTAGTAAAGTAGCTCATTCCGGAAGACAAAAAAAGGGAAGGCGCAATGCCTTCCCTTTTTTATTGTACGGTATCGAAACCGGCTGGTTTTATATCAGACCTAGGTCAGAATGAAACACATAACGTGCCTGCATGATTTTTTCCACTGATTCATACCACGGGGTGGAAAAAGTCCATGTGCGTTAACGTTTCGAGAACTGTGGAGCGCGACGGGCTTTCTTCAAACCAGCCTTCTTGCGTTCAACCTTGCGTGCATCGCGAGTCAGAAAACCTGCCGCTTTCAGCGTTGGTCGCAGGCCGGAATCATAAGCCAGCAGTGCGCGGGCCAGACCATGGCGAACTGCACCGGCCTGACCGGATACGCCGCCGCCAAACACATTGACGCGAACGTCAATACGACCGGAAAGCTGCGTTTCCTTCAGCGGCAACAAAGCCTGCTGGCGAATAATTTCAACCGGAAAATAATTTTCCACTTCGCGGCCATTGACCATAATAC
>CAZKME010000090.1:0-7677 GCA_964553725.1 uncultured Zetaproteobacteria bacterium | reverse complement strand
TTGCTTCCCGAAAATGGACTCAACGTGGGATTGCATCTCATCCACCCAGAGTTTTGCAATTGGCTCTTATGATAAAAGAATAGGTTTTCTTGGCGTCTTTGCGCCTTGGCGTGAAACGTTTTTGATTTTAAGGCGTTGTTATTGCATGCCGGCATCGAGCAGAAAAACGCCCAGTTTCTTGTCTTCATAGAGAATATGATTGCCCAGCCAGGCACTTAAATAATCGGCGACTTCCATCCTTTCAATCCAGGGCTGGACATAATGCATTGATTGCATGGCCTGTTGCGAAAACTGCATATCCTTTAACTGCTGAACAAGCATATCATGCAAGGATTTGTGATCTTTATAATCCGGATAATCACAGGTTTGCATCAGCTCTTCTTCAGCATGAAAATGGACAATAGTCTGGCGAACCAGATCGGAGAATATCCTGTCAACCTGCGTAAGATCCTCATGGCCCAATAACAAACGGTACAGTCTGGCTGCCGTCGCGAAAAGCGCCTTGTGCTGCTCATCCATTTTGCGGATATGAACCTGATACTGATCGTTCCAGGTATAATTGGAGGGGACATCTACAGGCTTGCTCATATTATACGCTGTCTATCAGACAAGATGGGGTTGTAACTTGATCTTAATCAATTTTATCGGTTTTTCTTAAGCGCCAGATGGTTTTCTGTTAGGCTGGCCCGCATTGCAGATAAGGGGGGTCAAATTTGACGGCTGATCAAGCTTTTGTAACATTGAGAAATGTTCCCTTATTCAAGGAAATGGACGAGCAACACCTGCGCTATATTGCCGAACATGCCCGTAGTCTAAGTCTGAAAAAAGATCAGTTTCTTTTCCACAAAGGTGATGTCTGTCAAGGTATTTATGTCACGGTTCAGGGCAATATCAAAATCTCTTTTCTGTCGATGGAGGGAAAGGAACATGTGGCGCGCATTGTCGGGCCAGGTCAAACCTTTGCAGAAGCCATCGCCTTTCTCAAAAAACCCAGCCCGGCAACTGTGCAGGCCATCACTGCGGCTACAGTGCTGTTGATTCCGGTTGATGTGATATTCAAATGCATTAGCGAAAGCCCCGCCAGCGCCTGTAGCATGCTGGCCGGTTTAAGCCGTCGCCTGCATATGCTGGTTTCGGAACTCGAATCGGTAACGCTTGATTCCAGTCAGCAACGCATCATCGGCTTTCTGCTTCAACACCTTGAAGATGGGGACAATAGCAACGAAACTGAAATCACGTTGCAGGCAACCAAATCAACCATCGCATCACATTTGAATCTTACCCCGGAAACATTCTCCAGAATTCTGCGCAAACTCAGCGAGAATGGCCTCATTACCGTATCCAACAAAACCATTCAGGTTTCCGATGTTAAAAAATTACGTTCACTCTGAGTCAATTGCAAAAATGGTGACGATCACCCCCGGCGGCCATCAATGCGCGGCTGGATCAGAATAGATGCATAGTGGTATAGAAACAGTGCAAAGGCCATGATCCAGAGCCCTTGCGACAAACCTATCCATAGCTGATAGTGCTCGCCTGAAATCAGCGGAAAAATCACGCGAATAACAGCACCAATACACAGCAACAGAAACATCCAACCCACGCCGGATGGCGGCTGACTGATATCGCGACCGGTATGGCCGAGCGAGATGCGCGATATCATGCCCAGCGTCATCATGCCGATACCGCCAACGGTAAACGCATGAACTGCCAGCGAGGCTGAAATGCCTGTCATGAAAACAGCAAATTTCAGTGCAAAACCGATAATCATCCAGCCATAACCCAGATACAACACCCATAATAAGGGTTTGCTCCAGATACCGTGCGTGTACCATCCCCACAGGCGAATGCTGTGCAGGATGCACAACGCAGCAGCGAGATATGCCACCAGAGCCGGAGCAGCAAAGAAAATATCAGCCACGGCAAAGACCAGAAACAGCAGGAAGCAGGCAATATCCACCCAGAAACGGTTTTTCAGAACCACGGCATAACCCACGCCCCGCTCGATAAACATCGGCATCACCCGCCTCGACAACACCAGAATCAGGGACAGAATCATGTACAGGCCGATAAACAGGCCGATGCGCTGTCCATCGTGAAACAGGCCAAACAGACCCAGCGCATAAATTACATTACCAATCAGGAAAAAATATAACTTGGATATGACGCCCATATTCTTCCACAACTTTGCCTGCACCACCGGCACCGTCATTGCGACTGACAAATACGCAATAAACAGATTATCCAGAATCACCGTTGCAAGCAGAGCCTGCTGGCCAGGCAGCAGTGCTGCAATTCGCGCCAACACCCACAACAACAGCAGCAATTGCAACGGCCAGCCATGCAGCGTCTGGATATTGGTCCAGTTCCTGACCGCCGTAAGCAGAAAGCCTGCAATCACCGCCAGCGCATAGCCGTAAATCATTTCATGGGCATGCCAGTATATCGGCGGTACCGTGGCCGGCAGCAGTCGAACATAAAAAACAACTTCCGCCATCCAGATGAACATGCTGAAAACAGCCAGCAATGCGGCAGCCAGAAAGAAGGGGCGAAAACCCAGATGAAACAACGCCGAAGCACCGTCATTTTGATGTTGCGTGCGGGTGCCTTCAATGATCAGGCTCATTTGAGCAGCTCGGCCATGGCATCCGCCTGATAGCGGGATTTATTCACTTTCATATAAATCATTCCTTCTTCAAGCACCATGCTCACTTCCTCCACGCCGGCAAGCCGGCTTATGTTGGCGATTAATGTGTCAATCTCCTGCTGATTTCGCCCTCCGACAGCAATCATCTGCCGGCTCAGGTTGACAGGGAACAACATGCCCCGGCAAGCGAGCAACCAGAGCAATGCCATGCCGGAGCTGAACGCAAATACGCCGCTAACGCCAAATGCGCCGTACATCATACCGCCGGAAATACCGCCGCAAAATACGCCAAAGAACTGGGACGTGGAATACGCGCCCATCGCCGTACCCTTATCCGCTGCGGGAGCCAGACGCGATACCAGCGACGGCAGGCTGGCCTCCAGCACATTGAATGCGACAAAATAAATGAACATGCCGATCACCAGACCGGCCACACTCTGGTGCGTGAGGCTCATGATCACTTCTGCGAGCATCAGAGCGGCTACGCAAGATGTGAAAACCTGTTTCATCCGGCCATGTTTCTCGGCCATGATAATCAAGGGAATCATGGTGACTACTGAAGCCAGCAGAATGGGCAGATAAAACCACACATGCGATGACGTCGCCAGATGCAAATTGTCGCGCAGCGCAAAAGGCAGCGCGATGAATGTTGCGGTCATCATGGTATGCAGTAAAAAAATACCGGCATCTAGCCGCAGCAGTTGTCGATCAGCCAGAATATGCTTCAGTCGCATCGGCTCGGCTTCGACATCGCGGTGTTTGTTACTCTGCTGTGGGTTTGGCACCCACAGATATAAAATCACAATGCCCAGCAGACCAAACAACGATGCAAGCCAGAACAGCCCGTCCACGCCGATATACGCATCCAGCACCGGGCCAAGAATCAGGGCAAGCGTAAATGATGCACCGATACTCATACCGAACACAGCCATGGCTTTGGTGCGCTGCGATTCATCCGTCAAATCGGCAATCAGAGCCATTACCGCCGCCGCAATCGCACCTGATCCCTGCAATAATCGGCCTGCAATCACGCCGGTCACCGAATCGGACATGGCCGCAACCACGCTGCCCAGCACGAATAACAGCAACCCGGCGGCAATCACCGGCTTGCGCCCGAAACGATCTGACATCATGCCGAAGGGAATCTGTAACAACGCCATGGTCAAGCCGTAACCGCCCAGCGCCAAACCCGTTAACAACGGCGTCGTTCCGCTCAAATTCTCGGCATACAGGGCAAATACCGGCAGAATCATGAACAGGCCCAGCATGCGCAGGCTGTATAAGCCCGCTAAAGCAAACACGCCGTTAAAACCAACCGCCTTCATCAGGATTGCCTCAACGCATGGTTGGTAAACAGGGCAAAGGTGAACAGCAGCATGGCACCGCCCTGATGGCTAACGGCCAACCAGGTGGGAACCACGAACACCAGCGTGGCGATGCCCAGTGCAAGCTGGAATAGCGCCATACCCAGCAGCAGATTCAATGCCAGTCGCGCCCGCGCCGACAAATCGAAACTGCGTGCAAACCACCATAACCCGGCAATGCCCAGAATTGTTATTTCAGCCAGCAAGCGATGATCAAACTGAACCGCTATAATATTTTCAAAGAAATTCAGGTAGAAGGGTTCAAGCGCAGCATACCCGTCCGGGAACCACTGCCCCCCCATCAACGGGAATGTATTATAATAGAAGCCGGCTTTTAAACCCGCCACCATGCCGCCAGCCACCACGGTCAACGCAATCAGAGCGGTCAAGCCCAGCGCCAGCCGCCTGAGCGGTTTGATTTCATACAGCGACGCATCTTTGGCCGGAAACAGCAACCCCATCGCCGCCCACAGGATATATCCGTATATAATAAAGGCCGCCGTCAAATGGGCAGTCAATCGATACTGGCTGACATGCGGATTATCAAAGCCACTACTGACCATATACCAGCCCAGTACGCCCTGCATGCCACCGAGTACAAACATCACAATCAGTTTCGGACGAAATGATCTTTCCACTTTCCCGGCCATCAGGAAATAGATAAATGGTAATAAAAAGAACAGCCCGATCAATCTGCCCCAGACGCGGTGAATATATTCGAGCATAAAAATGCCTTTATATGTTTCCACATCCATGCCGGGGTTCAGCTCATAGAATTCAGGGATTTTTTTGTAGTGTGCAAAAGAATCCAGCCAGTCAGCCTGATTCAAGGGCGGAATCCACCCCATCAGCGGATCCCATGTCATCATCGACAAACCGGAATGGGTTAAACGGGTCGCGCCGCCAATCACCAGCATGATAAAAATGGCGGCGCAGACGCATAATAACCAGATAGCAATCTGTCGATGATGACGCAATATATCAGACATCTACTTTCTCCCCGTCTCTGCCCCTGAACATCACCGGCAACACAACCACGGCAAACAAGATGCCGGAGAGCACCGCAATGACGCCGCCGAGGCCGACCAGATCCTGCGGTGTCAGCCATGCATGCACGCCGATATCCTGCGTTGTGCCAACAACCTTGCGTTTCATGCCATGACCGCCGCCCCATGCCAAACCAATAATATGAATCATCTGGCCAACAGCATAGGTATACACCTGAATTCTGGCCCATTTGAGGTTGGGGACGGCAAAACCGAAACGGGGCAGCCAGTAATAGGTCATGGCCATAAAGGCCATCGTTACCGATACAATCGAACCGTGGTAATGAGCCGTAATCAGCGTGCTGCTGGCCCCGATAAACAGGCCCAGAATACCGCCGGTGCCGAACAGCACAATCGACAACAGCATGGCGGCGTATAAATGCCGATTTTCCGCTGCGGGCGATGCACCCTTCAGCGCAGCCCGGATAACGGCCAGGCCAACCACCAACGGGGCGATGCCATTGCCATCGCGCATCAGCCATACAAACCAGCGGGCAAAATCCACATCCCCCACCTGATGGAATATAAAGGGAATCAGTGCAAGCAGCACGGATATGACGCCAATCGCGAATACGACCAGCACCAGACGCGGATGAATCGGTGTGTTCAGCCCGCAAACATCTGCCAGCCATAACCAGCAGACGCATAATAATGCCGTATGCGCAAACTGGAGAATATGACCGCCAGCCCAGAACAGCGGCTCATAATAAGCGCGATGTTGCAGTCCTTCCGGCATATGACCATAACTCCAGAACAGCGCCAGCAGTGCGGCCAGCGTAGCAACCGCTGCGCTCCAGATACCAAAACGTAGCGCCCCCTCATGATTGAAAGCAAAGACGCGCCCCACGGGAATGGCCACAATACTGCCCAGCACCAGCAACAAAATACCGCCACCGAATACCAGCAAACCGACAATAAAATAATCATTCTCCAACATCGGCACATAATTGTTGGTTAGCGGATTGGCTGCGCCCGTTAACGGGGAAATGCTAACCAGCACCCCGCCAGCCACCACCAGCGCCAGCGCCGCCCAACCGCTTTTCACGGCGCGCTCAGTTGCGTTCAAACTCCAGAACACCCCGGCAATGGCCAGTAGCCACCACAACACGGTAAAATCGACATGCAGCACCAGCGCGGTATAGAAAAAATCCTTCCACGGCATGTTGTAACTGGTACGCGCCAGCGCCAACAGCAAGGGATAAATACCGGAAGCCAGCAGAAAACCCACAGCAACACATAACCAGCCCATGGCCAGACGCTGCTGCGACGCACCAGCATGTGGTAAGATATATTTCGTACGCATAGGTATTTGTTTCCTTGAAGTTGTGTCGATGCGAAGTTTAGCACCGGTAGTCTCTATCGCAGTAGATTTATCTGCCAGACATTTATACCGAATCAATAACCATCGCGAAATACAGCAGAATCAGGTAGACGATGGAATACGCGAACACGCGCAAATCACAATCCTGTTGCGAACGTAGAAAACGCACTGCCATAAACAGGAAAACCACGCTTAACATCAGCGATACAAACAGAAAATAAAGCCCGGCCATATTGAACACATAAGGTAGCGTCGCCACCGGAATCAACGCCAGCGTATACAAGGCGATGCGCACCTTGGTGGCCTGTATGCCGCAGACCACGGGAATAACCGGAATGTTCGCTCGGGCATAATCCTTACGATATTTCAGCGCCAGACTGAGCGCATGCGGCTGCTGCCAAATCACCATGATGGCAAATAAAATCCAGGCAGGCGCTCCCAGCTCTCCGGTTACGGCGGCATAACCGACCATCGGAGGCACCGCGCCGGCAATGCCGCCGAACTGATTGGCCCACGGCGTCCGCCGTTTCATCCACATGGTATACACGCCCACGTAGCCAATCACACCGACTGTGGTCACCCATGCCGCCAGCGGATTAACCATCAGACTCATGACTATCAGCGATGGTATAATCAGCAATAGCGCCACCAGCAATGTGATGCGCCGGGAAGCCCGACCCGATGCCAGAGCCCTTGTGCGGGTGCGCATCATCAAGCGGTCAATATCGCTATCGTAATAATTGTTCAGCATGCAGGAACCGGCGGTTGCCAGGCCGAGGGTCAAAAATGTCCAGAAGATCAGACCCCAGTGCGGCATCACGCCATGATTGCCGAAATAAATGCCGGTTAAAGCAGCAACCAGCGTCAATCCGACAATACCGGGCTTGGCCAGTTCGATTAATTCAGCGGCAGCAGCCCTGGTTTGGCTACCTGTAGCAATAGCTGCATGATTCATTTTCAGCTGTTTCCCCTGCATTGAGCCTTGCATGCGAATATACCCTCCTGCCCGATTCCATCGGGGTGAATTATTCTTGGCTGAATCAAACTTGACATTGACCTGAATCAATTATTGCGAAACACGGGAAAGTCCCCGGTATCAGCCACCATGCTATTTAAACCTAAAAAAAATATGTACAAGCAATATTTGCATAACTAGTATTGCGAAAGTATTTTATAATCAGGAGGTGGAGACAGTGGTTGGAAATGCCCAGGGACAACCCGATTACAACATGTCGATCGTTAAAGCATTTGCCGTTTGTGCAGTGGTTTATCTGGTCGTCGGCGCACTGGTAGGCGAAA
>CAZKME010000089.1:0-7762 GCA_964553725.1 uncultured Zetaproteobacteria bacterium | reverse complement strand
TTGACTGGGGGTCAAGTGGTCGGAGGTTCGAATCCTCTCGTCCCGACCATTTTCTGCTAAAATATATGCATGTTTTTTTCTGTTTCGACAACCGGTTTATATCACCCGGTAATAAAAACCATGCATTTCACGGGGAGCGCATAGTGTGAACAATCTACTGATGCCCGAGCATGCGAACCCATCGTTTGATCGGCCACGCCAGCGTATGGTGAGCGTCCAACTCAAAGCCAGAGGCATTCGCGATGAACGCGTGCTCGCCGCCATGCTTTCCGTGCCACGTCATCTGTTTGTCGATTCCGCACTTGCCGCCCGAGCCTATCAGGATTGCGCCTTGCCGATTGGTTGTGACCAAACCATTTCTCAGCCCTACATGGTTGCACGTATGAGCGAATTGCTCGAATTAAAAGGGCATGAGCGGGTACTGGAAATCGGTACCGGTTGCGGCTATCAGACAGCCGTATTGTCACGGCTGTGTCGCAGGGTTTACAGTATTGAACGCATCGAAGCACTGCACAAGCGGGCGCGACAGAATTTGCGTGCAGCCCGGCATGCCAATGTGATGCTCAAATGTGGCGACGGGCTGGAAGGCTGGGAAGAATATGCACCCTTTGATGCAATGATTGTCACTGCCGGCGGCTTTGCCTCCGATATATGGTTGGCGCAATTAAAGCCGGGTGGCGTGTTGCTGTTGCCGGAAGGATCGGGTGGCGCGCATCGGCTCGTTCGCCGTCGCAAGCAGGCGCATATTATTGCCGAGGAGTATTTTGATACATGTACATTCGTACCCTTATTGAAGGGAGTCAAGCATCACTAACGGTTTAAGCAAACTGTCTCCTGTAGCATGGTTGAGAAGGCTGTATCACTGGACACTGTCATGGGCCGATCACCCCAATGCTGGCCGGGCCTTGTTTGCCATTGCGGTGATAGAAGCCAGCATTTTTCCGATTCCGCCGGACATATTGCTGATTGCGCTGGCGCTTGGCCAACCGCATGCTGCATTTCGATTCGCCGCAATCGCTACTGCCGGAACCACAGTGGGTGCGGCCATTGGTTACGCCATTGGCATGTTCCTGTTTAATGCAGTTGCCCTGCCCATCATCGAATTCTATCACGCCATGGAAACATTCAACCATGTGCAACAGTGGTTTGTTGATTATGGCGTCATGATTGTTCTGGTAGCCGGATTTTCGCCCATTCCGTTCAAGGTGATTACCATTGCAGCCGGCGCGTTCGGGTTATCATTTCCTGCATTTATGATCGCCACGATTGTTTCCAGAGGGACTCGATTCTATCTGGAAGCGGCCTTGTTACGCTGGGGTGGCGAACGTTTGCGTACCTGGGTCGAAAAATATTTTGAGTGGTTGACCGTGGCTGTGGCTGTGGCCGTCATTGGCGGATTCGGGCTGCTATGGCTGTAGCGACCACCTTGCAGCGAACTTTCTGCCGATTCCTGTGCTTTGTTATGCTGTTGGCGCTTGCCGGTTGTTACACCACCAGTGCGCCACGCCATGGCATTTCTGTCCATAAACACAGCAACAAAACTCAACACCGCAACAAAACCGTTATTCGTTATGTCAGGGTCAATGACACCCTATACAGCATCGGTAAGAAATTTGGTATCGACTACCGTTTGATTGCCAAACGAAATCATATCAAATATCCCTATCGTATTTTCATCGGGCAACGTTTATATATCAATAAAAAGGCACCTCTTGTCCATGATGTTGCCGCCGCAAAAATCAGGCGTCTTTCACAGTCCAGGCGCAAGATCATTAGCAAGAACACACACCGCAGCAAGCCAAAAAGGGCGCGCATAAAATCAGCTCACAAGATCAAAGCCAGAGGTTATAAAGGCCATTTGCGATGGCCCGTTAAGGGTGTTGTAACCAGCAAATTCGGGCGCAGAGGCAGCCGAATGCACGATGGCATCGATATCGGTGCCAAAGAGGGGACGCCGGTGCATGCAGCAGCGTCAGGCGTAGTCGTTTATGCAGATTCGCGGCTCAGCGG
Source organism: uncultured Zetaproteobacteria bacterium (assembly GCA_964553725.1). Lineage (GTDB taxonomy): Bacteria > Pseudomonadota > Zetaproteobacteria > Mariprofundales > Mariprofundaceae > Mariprofundus. The sequence continues at coordinate 5,752 of CAZKME010000089.1, read as the reverse complement.
TTATGGCAAGCTGGTGATTATCAGGCATGGCAGGAATTTATTCACTGCCTATGGCCATAATCAGCGTATGCTGGTCAGAAAGGGGGCACATGTGCGTGCCGGTGATGTGATTGCCAGAGTAGGGCACACAGGCAGAGCCAGCGGGCCGCACCTGCATTTTGAAGTCAGGCAGGGCAGTACGCCGGTAAATCCGCTTGCCTATTTACCCCGTTAAAAAGAGAGTTGAAATCGTATAATTACTCAGGGGCAATCTGAGCGGCTACGGGCTTTTTTCCAACGGTGCTGAGTAGTTACTTGAAATCGATGATGGGGTGAGCGTTGTTTTTTATTGTATCGGGTGCTGATGTGCAGGTGGATGTAGATGGATAGGCGTCTCAGCATGGAGCCGATGGCGATTTATATGCGTGATATTTCACGTTATGATTTGCTCAGTGCAGCACAGGAAATTGATCTCGCCAAACAAATTGCTGATGGAGATGATCAGGCGCGCCAGTATATGATTCAGGCCAATCTGCGTCTGGTGGTGAAAATATCGCGTCGCTATCTTGGCCGTGGCGTGGCACTGGCTGATTTGATTGAAGAGGGCAATCTGGGGTTGATGCGGGCTGTTGAAAAATTTGATATCGCCCATGGCTGTCGCTTTTCCACTTATGCGACATGGTGGGTTCGGCAATCGGTAGAACGCGCCATTATGAACCAGTCGCGCACCATTCGCGTACCCGTCCATATTGCCAAGGAATACAACGCTGTATTGGCACATGCAGCCAGGTTGCGTGTGTCGCTGGGCCGTGAACCGACGGAGCCTGAAATTGCCGCTGCCATGGGTATACCTATTGAACGGGTGCATGCGCTGTTGAGGACGTCATTGGGCACAGAAAGTGCCGATGAATTATTGCACCATGATGGTGACTTTACCCTGTACGATATTACCGCAGATGAACAGGCGGTTGCGCCGAGCGAAAGGCTCGAAGATAACCGGCGCAATGAATTGCTTCGCATGTGGATGCAACAGCTCACAACCAAGGAGCGCGATGTCGTGCGGTTGCGTTATGGTCTGGATTCACATGATGATGCATGGACGCTGGAAGCCATTGGCGAACGCATGGGTGTAACACGCGAACGCATCAGGCAGATTCAGATGGGCGCTCTGAAAAAGTTACGTAAAATGGTTGATCATGAAGACGTTAGTTTTGAGGAGATTTTTTGATGACGGAAAGGATGACTAATGACAGCCGCTGGCAGGACTATATTCGCGATATCCCCGATTTTCCCAAGCCGGGCATCGTATTTAAGGATATCACGCCATTGCTGGCCAATGGTAATGCATTTTCCGCCGTTGTATCCGAGATGGCATGTCTGGTTGGGCCGGATATTGATGCCATTGTCGGCATTGAGTCGCGCGGGTTTATCTTTGGCGCGGCGCTGGCTCAGCAGTTGGGATTAGGACTCATTACAGTGCGCAAGCCCGGCAAGCTGCCAGCCGATGTGCATCATGTGGAATATGAGCTGGAATATGGCGTCGACAGGCTGGAAATCCATCGCGATGCCCTAAGCAGCGGACACAAGGTTGTGATTGTAGATGATCTGTTGGCAACCGGGGGTACTGCGGCCGCAACGGTGAAACTGGTGAAAAAACTGGGGGCGGACGTTGGTGCCTGTCTGTTTGTGATTGAGTTGTCTTTTCTGAATGGAGCAAAATTACTGGGCGACGTTCCGGTTCACAGCCTGTTGCATGTCGATTAGATTTTTTACAAACAAGAACTGAACCGCAAACGCCCATCATGGCGTGAAGCTCTTTCGTTGGCCGACCCATATCGCGCTCATAATATTTACTGAGCAAATGCTCCGGCAGGTTCGCAAACAATTTCCTGCAAAACAGACCGGGCCATGACTCGGTCAGCATTTTCAGCCGTTTTGGGCCAAGGTGACTGAACGGATCAAACATGTCGCATGTTTTGTGATCTTTCGCGTAAATCATCCATCGCCTCCAATCCCTTATATTGCAATATATTCTACCTGACCATGCAAGCAGGCATACCCATGATGATGGAAGCATTGAGTGGCAACGACAATGATAAGACCTGGTTCAGGGAAACGATCCGTGATCATATCGGACAGTCAATATTTTATATTACACTGAAATTGCTATGCGGAAATTGGCAAAAACAACAGCACCGAAGCCTGACACTTGTTCATTACAAAACTGTCATTACCCAGTCAGCTTAATGACAGGCATCCGGCGTATCATTGCCCTTAGTAGCAGGATTATTTTATCACTGGGGGAATAAATTGAAGATGACGCGAATAGAGCAATCTTTCTTTGTTATGCCGAACCTGCCTGACTGGCGGTGTGAGCAAGATGTATCTACAAGCAAGCACTGCTGTCTTCCACCGCATCGAAACCTGCCCATACATAGCGAGAGTGCCCGAGTGCTTACCTCTCTATTTGGCCTCTCTATAAGCCATTTGCAAAAATCGTGAGTGGCGATTCACTTCCCCGCTCAGGCTTTTGCAAGAGACTGCTATTATTGGGCATTGGTGTCAGCTGCGACTTCAAACAGATCGCATGCTCTATAAGCAGTATGGTTGTCATTATAATATTGTTAGGTGGCACCAGCCCAGCTGTTAGTGCTGCCGAATTGACGCTGAATGAAGCCATCAACATTGCCATGCAAAACAATAAAGATTTGCAAGCTGCCCGCTATGTTGTGGATAGAGCCAATGCCCGTCTGTTGCATGCTGGTCTATCAGAAAACCCACGCTTGGAACTAGGGGCAAGCAGCGGCTTTCTTTTCAAGAATGCAAGCGAATATGCCACTAGCGTGGGCTTTAGCCAGCAGTTCCCCATAGCAGGGCGTATTGCTCGCCAGAAAGATGTGGCACAAGTCGATGTGCATATGGCTTCAGCCGAGGTTGAAGTGGCTGAGCGCAAACTGGCCAGAGATACAGCGGCAACTTTTTATCGATTGGTAATACTGAACAAACAAATCCAAGAGCGGGAGAGTTTAATCATTGTAGATAAAAAGCTTGTAAAATTGACACGCAATCGGCTTAAAGCAGCCGAAGTGTCTGAGCTTGATCTCTCCACCGCACGGATAGATCTTGCCCGTTTGCAGCAAGAACGCATTCTGCTGCAAAGCAGACAGACGAGACAACTGGCTCTTTTAAATAAATTGCTCGGCAAACCTGCGGCACAGCCCTTGGAACCGGATGATTCATTGGCCAGGACACAAGCTTTACCGAGCTTGGCTGACCTCCAGCATCAGGCATTCAACCTGCGCCCCGACTTGCGCATCGCATCGTTAGCTATGACCCGTGCCGATGCAGCAAAAGAATTAGCTGACGCACAATCGTGGGAAGACTGGACGATCGGCATGCGTGTAGAACAGAGCCGCTTATCCATTACAGGTGCGCCGCGACAAGAAGCTGAACGCATTTTGGGCGTTACCCTCTCTATCCCGTTGCCTTGGCGCAATAAAAACCAGGGCCGTATTGCCGAAGCCGTTGTCGCAGGCTCGCAGGCTCAGGCGCGTGTAGAAGCATTGAAGCTTAGCATCAGCAATGCAGTGACCAGCAGCTATGATGAAATTGAACGCTTAAAAACTGCCTTGCAGTCGTATAAACACGATATTTTACCAGCCGCTGATCGCAATGTCAGTCTTTCGCAACAGGCCTATGGCTTGGGTCAAATTCCTATTTATTCTGTTGTCCAAGCGCAACGCCAGCACTCCGATGCTCATGTTGCCTATTTCAATACGCTTGATCAATACCTGCAAGTGCTAGTAAGCCTGCATTATAGGGTAGGTGATTCTCTCGGAAGAAAGGAGTTAAAGCCTTGAATATCTACACAGCTGCAGATCAATTTTCCGCAAACCGAATTCCTGCAAACCGACTAAAGGACACGCTATGTTCCGGTTTCATCAAAAAACTGGGCTTTCTGTTGTTGTGTACGCTTTTTACACAGTCCCAGGCCTTTGCACACGGTGGACAGCTTGAGCTCGGCGGCGGCGCACGCGGTCCTGTGCATTTGACCGATCGGCAAAAGAAGGCAATCGCTTTGCAAACAGCACCGGCCGATATACAAGAAATAAATAAGGAACTGAACATCAATGGTCAGATACAACTGTTACCCAATCGCCAAGCGGATGTAAGTCTGCGCATTAGTGGCCAGGTGAAAAAGCTGTACACCAATTTAGGCGATAGGGTGAGGGTTGGACAAAAGCTGGCCAAAGTAGAGTCACGCTTAAGCGGTAATCCGCCCCCTAATGTCAACATAACCGCCCCGATGAGCGGTGTTATTGATGCTCGCAATGTGAATCTAGGCCAGGCGGTGCAACCCAATATGGTACTCTTTCATATTAGTGACCGCTCGCGACTTATCGTCGTGGCAAAGGTTTATGAAGAAGACATCGGCAAGATTGAGCTGGGGCAAGAGGCGAACATTCGTGTATTGAGTTACCCCAAGCGGGTTTTTAACGGCAAGGTTACCTTGATTGAACCAACGCTTGATCCGTTGAGCCGCACTGTTAACGCATGGATAGAGCTGTCAAACAAAAAAGATATGCTCAAGCCGAATATGTTCGCCCGTGTCAACGTAATTATTGAGCGTAATGATGCCGCACTGGTGGTGCCCAATAGCGCCATTATCGAGGCTAATGGCGAGCGATTCGTGTTTGTTGGCGAAAATAATACCTATCAGCGCGTAGAGGTAACTATCGGTGCCCATGATGACAAGTATAGCCAAATTATTGATGGCCTGGTGCCTGGCGATGAGGTCGTATTGCAAGGCAATCGCCAGGTTTACACACTCTGGTTGACTGGCAGCAGTCAGCAGAGCAAAGAGGAGAAACATTAACCATGTTTAACGCCTTGATTGCCTGGTCGTTGCACAATCGACTCATCGTACTGGCAATAACTTTGGTGTTATTTGTTGTTGGCACGTTTGCTTTGCAACGCATGCCCTTGGATGTCTTTCCTGAATTTGCACCGCCGCAAGTCGTGGTACAAACTGAAGCGCCTGGTATGGCACCTAAAGATGTCGAATCACTCATTACCTACCCATTGGAGAGTGCCATCAACGGTACCCCCGGCGTGCGTACTGTTCGCTCCAAGACCTCCGTCGGTTTGTCCACTATTATCGTAGTCTTTGATGCTGGTACCGATATTTATTTGGACCGGCAGCTGGTTAATGAACGCATTCTCAATGTCAGTGGTCGCCTTCCACCTGGCAGTGCGCCTATTATGTTACCCGTGACCTCAGCCGTGGGGTGGTTGGTGAAGTATGCCCTTATCAGCGATAGTTTGTCTCCCGAGACGTTACGTACGCTATCCGACTGGGATATCCGGCCGCGTATTTTATCCCTCGGTGGTATTGCCTCGGTCGTCTCCATCGGAGGGCAGGTCAAACAATACCAGGTTCGTTTGGATCCGGAGCGCATGCAAGCCTACCAGATTAGCGTCGAACAGGTGCGCGAGGCTCTGCGGCGTTCTAATACCAATGTACCCGGCGCATTTCTACAGCAACCCGGGCAGGAATTTATCGTCAGCGGTATTGGGCGAATCAGTTCAATTGATGATATCAAAAATACGCTGATTATTATGCGCAATCAGATTCCCATTACGATTGGCAATGTGGCCGAGGTGGCTTTTGGTGGTAAAATCAAGCGCGGTGATGGTGCTTATGGCTTAAAAGATGCGGTGATCGGCACAGTATCCAAGGCCTACGGAGCCGATACTGTTACGACCACCGCAA
>CAZKME010000088.1:0-7767 GCA_964553725.1 uncultured Zetaproteobacteria bacterium | reverse complement strand
AAATGAATGGCCTGTTGCAGGATGCGACCGAGTTTATGGATGCCTTTGGCGGCAATCCCGCCCCTGATCATGTGGAAGTCGGGCTGATGCCTCCGTTCACCTTGCTCCACTCCATGTCAGAGCGACTGGCCTCCATGGGCGTGACCCTCGGCGCGCAGAATGTATATAACGAAGACAAGGGTGCATTCACCGGCTCAATTTGCCCGATGATGTTGCGCGATGCAGGCTGTCATTATGTCATTCTCGGCCATTCCGAGCGCCGCAGCATTATTGGCGAAAGCAATGCCAAAATTCGTTCCAAGATGAATGCAACATGGTTGCATGGCATGGAACCTATCCTGTGCATTGGCGAAACGCTGGAACAACGTGAAAAAGGCATTACCAACACGGTATTGGCAGAGCAGTTGGCGATCCTGAAAGGCGCGCCGAAAGACAAACCGCTGACCGTAGCTTACGAGCCGGTCTGGGCGATTGGCACAGGCATCACCGCATCGGCGCAACAGGTCACCGAAACGCATGCGTTTGTGCATGAGGAACTGATCAAGCTGGGCCATGACTGCCGCGTACTATATGGCGGCAGCGTCAATCCGGGCAATGCCGAAGAGCTAATGGCGTGTCCTGGCGTGGAAGGCGCACTGGTTGGCGGTGCCAGCCTGAAGGCCGAATCATTTATGGACATTGTGAAAGCCACTGCGAATGCAGTGAATTGAGGAGATAGGCTTAGAATGACAACCGTATTAATTATTATACATATATTGGTGGCACTGATGCTTATCGTCGTCGTACTCATTCAGCGCGGACAGGGAGCAGATATGGGCGTTTCCTTCGGCGGCGGCGGCGCACAAACACTGTTCGGCAGTCGTGGCTCCGGCTCGTTTCTGGGCAAACTGACCGGCGGTTTGGCCGCCACATTCATGATGACCAGCCTGACGCTGGCCTTCTTTTCCCAGCACCAGACCGGTTCTGTGGTAGAACGCTCGGTTGCAGGGCAAGCAACGACTGAACAATCGGCTCCGGCCACGCCTGCGCAGGGCGGCGGTTTTGACCCGTCCGCGCTAAAGCTTGACGATAAATCAGCGCCAGCGACAGACAGCCTGCCGGGCGCAGAATAACAATTTCGTTCATCCGCCCGGATGAACGGACTGGCCAGCCAACAAAGAGGGAAGTGACTGAAGTCACTTCCCTCTTTTGCATCCACCCGCACGCAATAATCCCGCAGATGCACGCAGCCATACTTTCCGATACCCCTGTTTTGGTCTATACTCGTTAGAAATAATATTGGGCAGGGAGGCCGTTCGTGAAGCAAACAGATTGTGCATAAAATTCTGATGAGCGCATGCCTGCTGGGCGAGAATGTCCGTTATGACGGCAGCAACAGCCGGGTCGTTTCCGGCATCCTGCAACAATGGCAACAGCAAGGGAGAATTCTGTCGACCTGCCCGGAAATGGCCGGTGGCCTGCCGGTGCCGCGAACACCAGCCGAAATTGATCATGGCAATGCCGAAGCGGTATTACAGGGCAAATCGGTCATCCTGCGCAAGGATGGCATTGATGTGACCGGCGCTTATCTAAATGGAGCTGAGTTGACGCTGGCTTTGTGCATGAAACACAAAATCCGTATTGCAATCCTGAAAGAGGGCAGCCCTTCCTGTGGCGTGGTTTGTGTGAATGATGGCAGTTTTTCCGGGCGCAAAATTAATGGCCAGGGCCTGACTGCCTGCTTGCTAACGCGCCATGGAATTTCCGTATTCAACGAACGGCAAATCGGCAGCGCCGCCCAGCGATTAACCGAACTGGAATCCATCTGTGGCTAATCAGAGCATCGGCCTGAGCGCCGATTTATACGACTACCTTCTCAGCCATGGTTTGAGAGAACCGGATATTTTACAACAATTACGCGCTGCAACAGAAAAAGAAGACTTATCAGTCATGCGTTCCGCACCTGAACAGGGGCAGTTTATGGCGCTTCTGATTCGGCTGATGGGCGCGAAACGCGTACTGGAGATCGGCACTTATACCGGTTATGCCACACTGTGGATGGCACTGGCCTTGCCTGATGATGGCAGCATCGTCAGTTGTGATATTTCGGAGCAGTGGGCATCTGTTGGACAGCGTTTTTGGGCTACTGCCGGCGTAGCACATAAAATTGATCTGCGCCTGCAACCGGCGCTGGATTCGCTGCAGGCGTTACTGGACGAAGGGGCGGAGAACAGCTTCGATTTTGCCTTTATTGATGCTGATAAAATAAACTATCCGGCTTATTTCGAGGCATGTTTGCAACTGCTTCGCTGCGGCGGCCTGATTGTGGTGGATAATGTACTCTGGGGCGGCAGCGTCATTGATGAGACGAACCATGAAGAGAGCACAGAAGCCATTCGCGCTTTCAATCAAAGGCTTAGTACGGATTCTCGCATTGAAATCAATATGTTGCCTATCGCCGACGGCATTACGCTGGCTTTGAAACGATAACTACCGGGTAATTTGTGCGCAGGCCGGGCGGCAATGCAGCCTTCCAGAGCATGGGTGCTTACAGCATATTTCAATCTTTGCATTCAGGAGGTAAACCATGACACATACGAATACATCACCAACGTCCAAAACCATGCTTGCCATCGTGCTCATAGCTGGACTGATGTTCGCTGCTTCCGCCATGGCCGGAGGCAATCAACCGGATGATTTTGACGCCAATGGCGATGGCCAAGTCACCTTTCCCGAGGTGATGAAAAAAGTAGAAAAGTCGGCCCGTAAAACCTTTGACACCATGGATCACAACAAGGATGGCGTGCTCTCCGATAAAGATTTCGATGATGTGCGTGAAGGCATGCAAAAACTGGAGGACTGGCTGCACGATCTGCTCAAGCCATTTATCAAGGATGATGATTCCGGCCCTATGGCTGTATAAATCTCGCCTGAAGGTGGCCGTGATTTGGCTCACGGTATCAACATCCTTATACGCTAAGTTCCGAATCTTTGATTCCGGGAGATGACATGGCCAATTTTCAAACACACCTCACTGTCGCTGCTGGCGGCTCAATCGCTGCAACGGCTGTTTGCGTACAAGCAGGCATGGCGAATCATACGCAGGGTCTGCTTTTAATCGCGCTCGGCACGCTGGCCGGTATCCTGCCCGATATTGATTCCGATCATTCCGTGCCAACGCGTCTGGTATTTAATATGATCAGCTTTGCTGTTGCGGTCGCCGCCCTGTTCGCATGGCAAGGGCAGGTTTCCCTGCCGATTCTGCTCGGCATATCCCTGGCAAGCGCCCTGTTTGTGCGTTATATCGTGTACGCGCTATTTGCCGGCATCACCGCGCATCGCGGCCTGTTCCATTCATTGCCGGCCGCATTGCTGTTCGGGCTGGCAAGCGTTTCGGTCGGTATCCATCTGCTGGGGTGGCCGTTGCATTTCGCATGGCTGGCAGCCGGCTTTGTCAGCGGCGGTTATCTGTTGCATTTATTGCTGGATGAAATATACAGCGTCAATTTTATGGGCAGCACGCTCAAAAAATCATTCGGCAGCGCACTCACCCTGTTTACCCGGTCATCGTGGCTGTCGTATCTGGCTTTGTATGCCGCAGTCGGCATCAGCTTTTATCTGCTGCCTATGCCAACCGACTGGATTTTTCTTTAACGCCCACTCTTGACCGGAGGTGAGGCTTCAGCCTCGCATAGAGATTCTGTCAGGCGCGGCTAAAGCCGCACTTCCGAGGGGGCCCGGCAAGACGCATCAAAGCGGGTTAAAACTGATGCGTTGAAAAATTTCCGCTGATTGAACCCATCGTAGCCCCCAACAGGGCAAAGGTAATGGAACCGATCACCGACAGAATGATAAATGCCGGAATCGATGCAATGGCCAGTTTGACCATGAATACAACCATGGAAAGAAACGGCATTTTGATATCGGTAATGGTAACGTTGTCCATTATATAATCTCCTTAACCCGGCAACCCGGAAATAAAAATTTCGACCACAAAGGCACGAAGACACAAAGAAAAAACATTTTTAGTCGCCACAGTCTAGGTGGATAAGTTGCAATCCCACTTCGAGTGCATTTTTGAAATGGAATGAGGTGCATAGTGGTTCCATTCACCTGATGTCTTCGTGGTCAGGAATCCTGTCCGGTTTTCTTGCCAACACCGGCCAGGCCGGTATGGCGAAGCAATGCATCAACTGTGGGTTTGCGCCCTCTGAAGGCAATGAAGGCATCCATAATATCGCGGCTGCCGCCCACGCTTAATACCTGCTGGCGGAATCGTTGTGCCGTTTCGGTATTGAGCACGCCTTCTTCCTCAAATGCAGCATAGACATCGGCGGACAATACTTCGGCCCATTTGTAAGAGTAATAACCGGCCGCATAGCCGCCGGCGAAGATATGCGAAAAACTGTTCTGGAATTTATTAAAGGCGGGCGGCCTCATCACAGCCACTTCGTTGCGCACCTTGTCCAACACATCCTGCACCGTTTCATCCGAACCGGGTTCATATTCACTGTGCAACAATATATCAAACAGGGAGAATTCTATCTGACGCAACATCTGCATGGCCGAATGGAAGTTTTTAGCCGCCAGCATTTTATCGAATAAATCATCGGGCAGTGTTTTGCCCGTTTCATAGTGACGGGCGAACAGATCCACAACCGACCGCTCCCAACAGAAATTTTCCATAAACTGGCTCGGTAGCTCCACCGCATCCCACGGCACGCCACGTATACCGGACACGCCCAGCTCAACGCCCTGCGTCAACATATGGTGCAAACCATGTCCGAATTCGTGGAACAGCGTGGTGACTTCATCATGCGTCCACAGCGCCGGTTTATCACCGACCGGCATATCGAAATTGCACACCAGATAAGCCACCGGCAGTTGCAACGAGCCGTCCTGTTTTCTCCAGCGCACAATGCATTCATCCATCCATGCGCCGCCGCGTTTGTGTGGCCGAGCATAGGGATCGAGATAGAAAGAAGCTATTTTTTGTCCATGATGATCAACAACATCAAAAAACCTGACCGTCTCATGCCATGTTGGAACATCGTTGTTTTCTTTAATCACAATGCCGTAGAGCTTCTCAACCAGTTTGAACATGCCGGTGATCACCTGATGATCCGAAAACCACGGTTTCAGCTCTTCCTGTGAAATGGCATAGGTTTTCAGGCGCAGCTTTTCCGAAGCGAACGGCGCATCCCATGCGGCCAGTTCCGCCAAGCCCAGCTCCGACGCCGCAAAGGCTTTCAGTTCCGCCACTTCTTTTTCAGCAGCAGGTTTACCCTTCCGGGCCAGCTGGCGCATAAAGCCGGTCACTTCATCCATGTCATTCGCCATCTTGGCGGCCAGTGAATAAGCGCTGTAATGCTTAAAACCGAGCAGCGCAGCCGCTTCTGCCCGCAAACCGAGCAATTCATCAATAATCGGCGCATTATCCAGTTCGCCGAATGACGCTCTGGTGACAAAAGCTGTGTACATCTGCTCACGCAAATCACGCCGTTCGGCATATTGCAAAAACGGGATATACGAAGGTGCATCCAGCGTGAACAGCCACCCTGCCTTCTTATCCGCTTCAGCGCGTTGGCGGGCTGCACCCCGCACCGATTCCGGCAAGCCGGGCAGATCAGCTTCATCCGTCAAATGCAGTTCAAAACTACGCGTCGCATCGAGCACATGCTGCTCAAACGTGGTGGTCAATTCGGACATGCGCATTTTAATCGCCTTGAAACGATCTTTTTCCTGCCCTGCCAGTTCAGCGCCGGACAGTCGAAAATCACGCAGCGCATGTTCCAGCACCTGCTGTCTTTCGTTGCTTAAGGTTGCAAAATCATCCCGTTCCCGCACCTTTTTCATGGCCGCATAAAGCGCTTCATTCTGAGCCAGTTCAGCGCCCCACTCAGCCATTTTTGCCACGCCCTGCTGATAAACCGGCCGCAACGCATCCGAATCGCATACTGCATTCAGATGAACCACCGGCCCCCAAATGCGCGAGAGTCTTTCATCCAGCGCTTCCAGCGGCATCATCAGGCTATCCCATGTCGGATCAGCCAGTTCAGTCAGTCCGGCCACCGTGCGCCGCGCCGCGCCCAATGTCTGCTCCAGCGCAGGCAAGACATGTTCCGGCTTGATGTCATCAAACAATGGCAGATTACAACTTGCCGATTTCAGTATTGGGTTATAATAAATCAATCAACTGGTTCCGAATGGCAATGGTCGCTTCAGCTTTATTCAGGGTATAGAAATGCAATCCCGGTACGCCAGCCTGCAATAGCTCGCGGCATTGTTGTGCAGCCAGTTCAATGCCCAGCGCCTTGACAGCGTCCAGATCATCCTTGATCGGCTCCATCCGTTCTCGCAGCCAGTCCGGGATACCGGCACCGCACATGGCCGAGAAACGAACGATCTGGTCAAAATTACCGATAGGCATAATGCCGGGAATGATGGGTAATGTGATACCAGCTGTGCGACAGTCATCGCGAAATTTGAAAAACGTATCATTATCAAAGAAATACTGGGTAACGGCGCAATCGGCACCATTATCCTGTTTGATTTTAAGAAAGCGGATGTCATCGGCCACGCCGCCCTTTGATTCGGGGTGGCCTTCCGGGTAAGTGGCGCAGGCAATGGAAAAATCGCCTTGCTCTCTTAAAAACGCAATCAGATCCGTGGCATGGGAAAAACCACCGGCTGCCGCCTCAAAGTGATCCATGCCTTCCGGCGCATCACCGCGCAGCGCCAGAATGTTTTCAATGCCCGCAGCGCGATAATCGGCCAGCAGTTCGGCTAGTTCCTCTTGGTTGGCCCCGACGCAGGTCAGGTGGGCAACCGGCGACAAACCGGTTTCATCCCTGATGCGGGTGACAATACCCTTGGTTCGATCCTGGGTGCTGCCGCCTGCGCCGTAGGTAACGGAAATATAGGCTGGATTGATGCTACGCAGTTCATTCAGGCAGTTCCACAGATTCTCCTCTCCCTTGTCGGTTTTGGGCGGAAAGAATTCACAGGAGATCAGCGGTTTGTCTGCGCCGGATAAAATTTCGGATAATTTCATATTTATAGCCTCGGAACCGTCACGCCGGTTTGCCCCTGATATTTGCCGGCTTTATCTTTATAGGATGTTTCGCATTCTTCATCAGATTCGAAGAACAGAAATTGAGCCACGCCTTCGCCGGCATACACCTTGGCTGGCAACGGCGTGGTATTGGAAAACTCCAGTGTCACATGGCCTTCCCATTCCGGTTCCAGCGGCGTGACATTGACGATAATGCCGCAACGCGCATAGGTCGATTTGCCCAGGCAAATGGTAAGAACGGAGCGCGGAATACGCATATATTCCATTGTTCTGGCCAGTGCGAAGGAGTTCGGCGGAATAATACAAACATCAGCTTTGATATCGACAAAGGAACCCGGGCAGAAATTTTTCGGATCGACAATGGCAGAATTGATATTGGTGAATATCTTGAACTCATCCGAACAGCGCACATCATAACCATAAGAGGACAGGCCATACGAGACAATACCGCTTCCATCTTCCCTTTGTTTGACCTGACCATCGACGAACGGCTCAATCATGCGCTGTTCATTGGCCATTTTGCGAATCCACTTATCCGATTTGATGGACATGCTGCCCCCTTCATAGCTTGCAAGAATGCGCAGGATAACTGTGAAGCCCGTAAATGCAATTTTATAGGCGAACCGCAGATGGACGCAGATACACGCAGATAATAGTCAAACCTAGATCCTGCAAGTCCTCGCACATACATAGCGCAACCTCTTGATTCATCT
>CAZKME010000087.1:0-7865 GCA_964553725.1 uncultured Zetaproteobacteria bacterium | reverse complement strand
CCTATCCGTCGCCTAAAGGCGAGGGGTTTGCGGATCCCCTATCGGGGACTCTAAATGTCTCAGAAATGCGCAGCTAAAGCAGCACCTCCAGGGGATACTGAATAGTTACTTTTATTTAATTCCTGCGTTTATAACTCATTGAGTTTTTTCATTAACTGGGATCGCTGTTCTTCTGCGTAGGCGGTCAGACTTGTTCTCAGCGGAGGATAAGCTTCAACCACATTGATAAATACCGCATACGGGATATGAATGATGCCAGCGCCGTGATGGGTCACCATATCGGCCGGACAGCCGCTGTCGTGAATAGCGGCTGTTTCACCAATCAGTGCGCCCGGTTTGAGCGATTTCAGTTCCTTGACCATGTTCGGGCCGCTCAACTGATAACAGGCTTCACCATGCACAATCAGGTCAACATGCTTTAGTTGCTCGCCGGACTTGTGAATCAACGAGCCGGATGCGTATTGCTGAATATAGCTTTTTTCGGCCAGATGTCGGCGCATATTCAGCGGAATGGTTTGCAGCACCGGGCTGGACGAGATAATGCTCACCATGCGGCGTAGTTTGGCCTTGCGTTGCAGGATGGTTTTCAATGCCGGACTGGCAATCAATGCGGCGGTCATTTTTTTACGGGGCAATTTGACGACGGTGCTGCTTTTATTGGCGATAATATCTGATTTAAAAATGCCGGGTTTCAGCAGCTTGTCCTCGGCGACCACCTCCCCCTGACCGATCAGGTTGAGCATAATCGGTTTGTCATGTGCGCCACGACCGAACTCGGCCAGTTCTCCCTCGCAGACCAGATAACAGGTGTCGCCCGCGTCTCCGTGATGCAGCAGATGCTGGCCTTCGTGCAGTCGTTTTCGATGCAGCCTGAGCCACAGGTGATTGCGCATGGCAGCCGGTAGCAGGGCCCGAATATTATCCTGATGGTGATCCGGTGAACGGATGCGACCAATGATCGGAAACTGTTTAACCAGTGCGTCGGCATCAGCTGTTGCGCCTTTTTTCAGCAACAGGTTATACAGATGGCGCAGCATTTCGGTGGCTGTGGTGACTTTACCTTCGGCCAGAAGCAGTTCGGCATACGGTTTGATGTATGCTTCATTATCGGGATAGCGTTGCACCAGGTCGGCATAAACCTGAAGCTGCTTACGCTTGCTTTGACTTTGAGGTATCTTGTTTTTCGTGTTGCCCATAGATGCAGCCAGACTACTGCTACGCCGACCCGGCGGAAACAGGAAATTATCAGTGGCAACCGCTTCGCTTTCTTGTCGATGCGGGATAGGTTTGCTATTTTGGAGTAGTTGTACATGGCGTTAATCATTACAGATGACTGCATCAACTGTGCGGTATGCGAGCCGGAGTGTCCGAATCAGGCTATTTTTGAGGGCGAGGAAATTTTTGAAATTGATCCGGATCGTTGCACCGAATGCATCGGCCATTTTGATGAACCGCAGTGCCAGATGGTCTGCCCTGTCGATTGTATTCCGGTGAATCCGGATAGAATGGAATCACCAGAAGCGCTTCAGAAAAAGTACAAAAAGCTGACGGGGAAAACTGTATGAGCGGTCGTTTATTTATTGTATCAGGCCCGTCGGGGGCTGGAAAATCGAGTTTATGCGGCGCATTGCTGCAACAATGCCCGAATTTGAAATTATGCATTTCCTGCACCACAAGGGCACCGCGAACGGGTGAGAGCGATGGCCGGGAGTATCATTTTCTCACGTCGGATGATTTTATGGCGCAGCGTGAACAGAGCGCTTTTCTGGAATGGGCGCATGTACACGGGAATCTGTATGGCACCAGACAGGCCGAAGTGGAGGGGATGCTGGCCGCTGGTACCGATGTGTTGTTGGAAATCGACTGGCAGGGAGCGCAGCAGGTGGCTGAATTGATGCCGTCGGCTGTGCGCGTGTTTATATCGCCGCCGTCACTGGATGAATTGCGCCGTCGCTTGATTGCACGCGGTCAGGATACGAACGAGGTCATCGAGCGCCGTATTGCTGCCGCGCAGGATGAAATGACCCATGCCTGTGAAGCGCACCATCGGATCATCAACGATGATTTTGATGAAACATTGAAAGCGCTGCTGAGCATTTTTACTACGCGATGATTGCAATTTAAGATTGCCTTCCTAGTGTTTAAGCCATTGTTTATCTGGAGGTAAGCCGAATGGCTCGCGTAACTGTAGAAGATTGTATCCGTTATTATCCCAACCGCTTTGAAATGGTACTGCTGGCTTCTCGCCGCGCCCGTCAAATTTTGCGCGGTATGCCGTCCATGGTGGCGATTGAAGATGATAAACCCGCCGTGCTTGCCCTGCGTGAAATGGGTGAAGGATTTGTATCCTGGGATGTGTTGTTTGAACAGGATGAACAAGAGCGTCGCAGGCTGTCTGCACTTGCCGAAGCCGAGGATGCCGAGGTCGTCTGATTCTGTGTTGCGGCCATGTTTTTGATTCAATAATCCTCATAACATGAGCCGCATTTTCGAAATTACCGAACGCGTTGCTGCCTACGCGCCAAAAGCCAATATTGACCGGATCAACCGCGCCTATGTGTTCGCGGCCCATGCGCATGCCGGGCAGATGCGCATTTCCGGCGATCCCTATATCTCGCATCCGTTAGCTGTGGCCGATATTCTGGCCAGTCTCGGTATGGATGAATCAACTGTGATCACCGGTTTGCTGCATGATACGGTGGAAGATACCAGTGTTTCACTGGCCGATATCGAGCACCATTTTGGCGCTGATATAGCTCGGCTGGTCGATGGCATGACAAAAATCGGCCAGATTCATTTTAATTCCAAAGAACAGAAACAGGCCGAAAATTTCCGCAAAATGATTCTGGCCACAGCCCAGGATTTGCGCGTGCTGATCGTCAAGCTGGCGGATCGTTTGCATAATATGCGTACGCTGGGTTTTATGCGTGAAGACAAGCGGCGTTTGATTGGTGAAGAAACACTGCAAATCTATGCGCCGCTGGCCCACAGGCTGGGCATTCACTGGGTCAAGCAGGAGATGGAAGACCTCGTATTTTCCCATCTGGAAACGGATGCCTATCAAGGCTTGCTGGCAGAAATGCAGGACAGGCTGGAAGGGCTGAATCAGACGCGTGAGCGGCTCGAAGGTATTATTCAGCAGGCGCTGTTGCGTCAGGATGTGCATGCAAAGGTGCAGGGCCGCATGAAGCATCTGTACAGCATCCATGAGAAAATGAAGCGCAAGCATATTGATTTTACCGAGATTTTCGATCTGGTGGCATTCCGTGTCATCGTTGATGATTTATCCACCTGTTATCAGGCGCTGGGCGTCGTACACAGCCTGTATCGGCCGGTGCCGGGACGTTTCAAGGATTATATTGCGCTGCCCAAGCCCAATGGCTACCAATCCTTGCATACGGCTGTGATCGGGCCGGAAAATTTCCGTATTGAAGTACAGATTCGCACCACAGATATGCATGTGTATGCCGAAGACGGCGTCGCGGCCCACTGGGCCTACAAGGAAGGCGATGCATCTGATAATAAGGATGATTTCAAATGGCTCAGGCAGCTGACGGAGATGTTACAGGAAACCGATAGCCCCGGTGAATTTCTCGAAAATGTACGCCTCGATTTATTTGTGCAGGAAGTCTATGTATTCAGCCGGGATGGCGATATTTTTCCCTTGCCGCGCGGTGCCCGACCACTGGATTTTGCCTATGCGGTGCATACTGAAATCGGACACCATTGTATTGGCGTGCGCATCAATGGCGAAATCGAGGATTTTTCCACCCGCTTGAGAAATGGCGATCAGATTGAAATTATGACCAGCCCTGATCAATCGCCCAGCCAGCAATGGCTGCAATATGTCAAAACGCCGCGCGCCAGACATGCCATTCGCCAATGGTTTAAACGTCAGGAACGTGAAACAAGCGCCCGCCTCGGCAAGAAAATACTACGCGAGTCGGTGGGTGTGAAAGATGTGGGCAAGAGCGTTTTAAAACTGTTGGAATGTGTGGATCTGGACGATTTGAAGGTTCGTTTGGGGCGTGGCGAAATTGTGATCCACAAGCTGCTCGAAGCCGTGGAGCAGGATAGTATGCTGCCGCTAAAACTGATCGGCATGAAACGCACGCTGATGCATGCCGCCGAATGTTGCCATCCGATTCCCGGCGACCCCGTGTTGGGCCTGTTCAGTTCAGGCGAAGGCATGACCTTGCATCATCGCAAATGTCCTGTGATTGGCGAGCGCAAGCAAAGTAATTTGCTTGACGTTGAATGGGAGGTACAACAGGGCCAGTTGTTCAAAACCGGCATTGAAGTGCGCTCACAAAATCTGCGCGGTATGCTGGCTCGCGTTACCCGCTGCATTGCCGATGCACATTCGAGTATTGAAGATATTAAACTGAAACAGCGCGGCGGTGCCATGACCGAAATCCTGTTTCTGGTGGAAGTGGAAGGTCGCGTGCATCTGGCTCAGGTATTGCGCTCCCTCAAGGCGATTGATGGCGTAGTCAGTGTCGGGCGGCGCAATCAGGTGGGCCTGAGCGGCAAACGGGAAAGCCGGGCGCTGGCTGAAACCTTGCGCGATTTTTTCAGTCGCAGACACGCATCATTCAAATCAGACGAACAGAAGGAATCAAAGCCATGAGTTCAATCACAGTCATTCATTCGGATCAAGCGCCCAAAGCCGTGGGGCCATACAGTCAGGCAGTGGTATCGAACGGGGTGCTATACGCCTCAGGCCAGATTGGTTTGTTGCCTGAACAGGGAAAGCTGGTCGCCGATGGCGTGCAGGCGCAGGCGCGGCAGGTGACAGCAAACCTGAGTTCCGTTCTGACTGAAGCCGGCGTTGGCATTACGGATATTCTGAAAGTGAATATTTTTCTGACGGATATGGGCGATTTTCCGCTGGTGAACGAGATTTATGCCGCTTGGCTGGGTGAACATCGTCCGGCCCGTGCGACTGTGGCGGTGGCTGCATTGCCGCTGGGTGCAAAAGTCGAAATGGATTTGATTGCCCGAACCGCTTGAATAATCAACAGACTGGAGAAGTAACAGTCAAAAACTTTAAACTTTTACCACAGAGGGCACAGAGTTACACAGAGGAAAGTCAAAAGCATGAAGGTGAATAGGTATTGAAAGTGCTTACTCAATTCAACCTGTCGATATTTCCTTTCTCGGTTTTCCTCTGTGCTCTCTGTGCCCTCTGTGGTGCAAGGTTTTGACTCTGAGTTTTGGGACAATAACGAACGGGCAAACGAAAAGGGCGTCTGTTGCCAGACGCCCTTTTCAAATTCAATAAAAGCGCGGCCTGATCAGGCTGCTTTCTGGATTTTTCCGGAACGCAGGCAGCTTGAGCATACCTTTACCTTGCGCGTCTGACCATCAACAACAGCACGAACCTGCTGCAGGTTGGGCAGAAAACGACGCCGGGTCGTATTATGCGCGTGACTGACATTATTGCCGGCCATCGGACCTTTTCCACATACTTCACAACGCTTAGCCATGACTATACCTCCGTAAAACGCGGCGCACTTTAGGTGAATATATGCTTGCATTCAAGTAAAAATATGCGTAACTATTCAGTTCACCCCTGATTTTCCCAATGGCCACGTTAAGAAAGCCTCACTTACAGCAGTAAGCTACGTTTTCTTGCCTTGCCCTTGGAAAAATCAGAGGCAATCTAAATAGTCACTTCCCCAAGGCAACTATACTGGATAGCCACAAGTTGCACGATAATATCGTGCAGGAATGTCTTCGGTTGAGATGCATGGCGTCATCAGTCAATATCAGCCCATGTATGAACTTTTTGCCAGACCGTTGAATATGATTCCGGGAATCGGGGCGACGCTGGAGAAGCGCCTGATAAGCCGTGGCATAGCTTGCCTTGGTGATCTGTTGTTGCATGTGCCCAAGGATTATATTGATGATCGCCATGTGATTCCTGTCAATCAGCTTAGCGAAGGCAATAGCGCACGGGTTCAGGGGCGTATTGTCAGCCGGCAGGCGCGCGGATTCGGACGCAGCCGCCAGGTGATTTTGACGCTGGCCGATGACAGCGGTTCGATTCCACTTAATTTTTTCCATTCCGGCTACATGATGAGTGATGCCCGATTATCCGAGGGGCGCGAAATTGCCGTGCGCGGCATGGCTGAACGCTGGAATGGCCGTTGGCAGATGAATCACCCCGAGTGGTGTGTGGCCGAAACCTTTGTGCCGGGGTTTCAACCTGTTTATGCGTCGCTGGCCGGGCTGGGTGGAAGGCGTATCAGTACAATGATTCGGCATGTGCTGGCCATGCTACCGGCCAGTGCTATCAGTCCTCTCGATAATATACTGGTTCAACTGCCCGGATTACGTCAGGCGTTGATGCAGTTGCATCTGCCCGATGCGCGGCATGGTGAGGGGCTTGAAAATGCCGCCGTACGGCTGAAAAGTGAAGAGGTGATAGTTTATCTCTGCCTGATGCGGGACAAGAAGAAACAGGCTGATTGCCCGGCTATTGCGCTGCGGGTGGAGCAGAAAAGTGAACAGCTATTGCATGGTTTCCCTTTTCCATTGACCGGAGCGCAACAGGGCGTCTGGCAGGATATTTCAGCCGATCTGCAATCGGGCAAACGCATGCATCGATTGTTGCAGGGTGATGTCGGAGCGGGCAAAACATGGGTTGCAGCGCTGGCCATGGCCAAGGCGGCTGGCTGCGGTTATCAAGCCGCCATGCTTGCGCCGACCGAAGTGCTGGCGAACCAGCATGCCGAAACACTACAATCTCTGTTTGAACCGCTTGGCTTTGAGGTCGCCTTGTTGACCGGCAGCACCAAAGCCAGGGCGCGGCGGCTCATCCTTGCAGATTTACAATGCGGCAAGCTAAAACTTATTGTCGGCACGCACGCTTTGCTAAGTGAAGACGTGGTATTTGAATATCTGGTGTTGGCGCTGGTGGATGAACAACATCGTTTCGGCGTACGTCAACGCTGGGCGCTGGCTGAAAAACAACATGGCGATAACGATGCTATCCATTTGCTCGGCATGACCGCCACGCCGATTCCGCGCACGCTGGCCTTGTCGCTTTACGGTGATATGGATTTATCCATCATGCGCGGCATGCCGCCGGGGCGTAAACCGGTGGAAACACGCGTGATTGCCTCGGACAAAATGCAAGCGCTGGCTGCTGGCATGCAGCGTATTCTGGATGCGGGGGGCCGAATTTACTGGATCGTGCCGCGCATTGATGAAGATGAAGATGGCGTCTCGGTCGATCAGCGGGTGGAATTGCTTAAAGGGTATTTTCCCAATGCCAATGTACTGGGTTTGCACGGGCGTATGAAATCGAAAGATAAACAGGCGGCGCTGGCTGCTTTTGCTTCGGGAACAAGTAAAATTCTGGTATCCACTACGGTCGTGGAGGTGGGCGTGGATGTGCCCGAAGCGCATCTGATTGTGATCGAACAAGCTGAAGCTTATGGCCTGGCGCAACTGCATCAGCTGCGTGGCCGGGTAGGGCGCTCGCCGACACAGAGTTTCTGCATGCTGATTGCCGGTGAGCAGGTTTCTGAAACGGCCATGGCGCGATTAAAACAGATGGTTCATACGCACGACGGGCTGGAATTGGCCGAAGCCGATCTGCGCTTACGCGGCGGCGGCGATGCGGTCGGTACGCGCCAGCATGGCGATGCCGGATTCCGCCTGCTGAATATGGCCGAAGATGCCCCGCTAATTCGCCAATGGTTCGAGAACCTGCCGGAATTTTCTCCGGACGAAGCCATGCAACGATTCTGGCGACCCTTTGCCGAAGCAACAGATTAGTCCCTCACCCGTTTTGCAATTGGCTCATACCTAGATCCTGCAAGTGATCGTGCGTGCAGAGTGTAAGATATTGGTTT
>CAZKME010000086.1:0-7923 GCA_964553725.1 uncultured Zetaproteobacteria bacterium | reverse complement strand
GCATATTGCAGCGTTCAGTCAGATTGATGGCCAGTAGCGATAGTTCGTTCACAATGTGTTCACAGGGAAATCATCCGCATGGGACTATTGACTGTTTCTGGGATCGTCCGGGTCGAGGTGAAAGACGCCCCTGTCCGCCCATTCCTGTTTTACTGTATTGACAGCTTCGACATTCACATGGTCAAAACCCTGACGCTCTGCCCAGCCTTCAATCTCTTTGGTAAGCATGCCGCGCACCATGTCCGGAGCACGATTGATGCCTTCACGGGCTTCACTATCCCACGGCATGGTTTCACTGACCTGCATGGAACCAGATTGAAACACGCTCAGAATATCTTCGAGATAGGCCTGCGTAATTTCACTCAGGCCACGCTGCGCACCAATCGTGGAAACCGCCTTGCGCGTCATATCCCGACTAACTCCTTCCGGCAAAGCACGCAAACGCAGTTCGGCATCGGCTGACCAAGGGATCATTTCCGATCCTAAATCCGCCCCGTCACCGGCCAGCTTGCCGGGTTCCATCCCGCCCATGGCGGCAAAAGGACACTTGCTTTTGTTCTCTCCGACAGACGGCTCAATCGCATCAGCGCCTGATTCAGAAGATGGCGTGGCTGGCATCATTTGCGACATGTTCTGGCGCGATTGTGCCAGTCCGGCTTCCGCCGTTTCAAGGCTTATTTCTGTGAGCCCGTGGCCTCTGGCATAAACCTCGATTTTCTGGCGGCAACTATCGCGCATAAAACCTTCGGGAACCCGCATCAGGCGCGCCAGCGCCAGCGCCTGCCAATATAACGGCTCATTTGATGGCGTAGCCGCCCCATCCGCATCAGCTTCGCTCAGAAATGATTTGATGTGGTGCAGCTGAACTTCATCAGCCTTGTCCGCCCTGGCTTTTTTCTCGCTCCGGTGTCTCAGATTTTCCCGTACGGAAGGATTCGTGACCGATGCCAGCATAGCTCCGGCATCTGCCGACCAGACTATATGTGCAAAGCCTTTCTCTTCTTTATCACCGGAACTGACGCGATCCAGCTCGCCCGCATCTTTGGCCGCCACAATCTGGCTGATGGCATCGGTCGCCATCGGGCACAGCTTGGTGGTTGCCTGCTTGACGATCTTCTCCGTAATCACGGTATGCCCCTCTTGCTGGGCATAACGAAGAATCGCCATACGAGCCATATTTCGGGCAAAATCAGGCACGACTGTCATGGCCTGTTCCGCCTGCGTCGTCCAGGACGTTGTGACGTCGGCAATGACATCCAGCTTGGGCGTATATTCACGCTGACTGAGCAATATGGCGCAATCTACGTTATATAACAGGTTTTCCGCATTGCCGCCGATATCCAGCCCGGCATCAGCATGAATGCCCAGTTTTCCGATAATCAATAGCGAAGGTTTGACCTTGTGTAAATATTTCTCAATCGCGTCATGGGGTTTGCCATCGAGCAACACCGTTTCGATAGGTACACCCATATCTTCGGCAATGCTTTCGGCCACTTCCAGATGACCTTGATAAATGGTTGCCAGCCCGGAATCGATAATTTCCTCGTGCAACTTCTCCTGTTCCTTGAAGCGGAACACTTTACCCGCCTCATCAGACAGCACATCTGCAATCCGGTTAAAGGCGACATAATGGAAATAGGGATCGAAGGCGGAAACAACCTTGAGTTCCACATCCCACTGGCGAGCCAATGACATGGCCGTGATTAAACCACCGTAGGACTTGGCCGAGCCATCAATCGCGGCCACAATGGGGCCATCTGTAATCGTTCGTTCAGGCTGCTTGATGATCAAGGTATCAATATCCGAACGGCGGGCGACACGTTGGCATACGGTTCCGATTCGACTGCCTTCTACGGCGCCAAGGCCCAGACTACCCATGACCAGCAAATCATGTGTGCCACTATTCGTCTCTTTGGTCAGGATGCGGTAATTCTTGCCCTCCAGAGATGAGCGAACAAAAGAAACATCGGCCTTCTGGCAGTTCCGCTCGGCCTGATCAAGATAACAATCGGTAATAATAGACAGACCCCGGCCAATAAGATCATCGTGCACATCGCGCTGACGTTCGAGTTCCTGCTCTTCCCGAAACTGTTCCGGCAAGCCGCCTTCCATCTGCCTGAAGCGCACATCATGTAGCTGGGCTGCATAGGCATGGGTGCCGCAAATACTTGGGTTGTCGATTAATTCTGCCAGTGCGAGCGCACTGAGCATGGCGGCATTGGCGTGGTCCGATGAATCTAAAGCAACCAGGAAATGCCGATATAAACCGGGTTCAACTGCTAAAGATTCATCCGTGACGGCCACAGAGGATTGAGCCGTCACGGATTCATCCCTTTTCTTTGGTATATTCCAGTAGAAGATTTTATCCTCAAAACATCATCTCCGTCCTGGGTTTAAACAACATAGTTTCAACAGGCAACATAAGGCGATAAAGCCTTAATATCCTGCTGATACCTTCTTGGCGACATCTTTCGGTGCCTTGCGCAGACCGCCTTCAACATAACCGCCACCGACCAAGATTTTTCCGCCCCGGCCCGCCATGCCTGCTTCCAGCAGTTCCTGAGCATCCGCAAAGTCATTGCTTTTCGCTGCATTGAGTGGATTCACATCACCCGCAATAGGCTTGAAGGTTGATTTCGGAGTCAGATAGGCATTCACATCTTTCGGCGGTTTAACATCCTGCATGGCCCGAATAAAGGCGATCACGTTCCAGATATCCTGATCCTGCAACACATTGCCCCAGTCAGGCATGGATGAAGATAGGGATACCGCTGTACCACCGCCCTTAATCACGGTGAACAGCTCAAGGTTGGTCTTCTTGCCCATATAGCTGCCCTTGGTCAACGTCCTTGGACGAGGATCCAGTTCAATGGCATTGGGCCCGTCTCCCTGCAATGTCCAACCGTGACAGGCGATACAATAGCTGTAATACCACATCTTGCCATCATTCGGGTCAGCACCAGGGACAAACGTTGTCTTGAATGAAGGAGACCAGTTATTCATCCACTGGTTATATATCGCTTCACCCTTGGCAGGCTTCGCCTTACGATCCCATAGCTCTGTGTGCCTGCCGCCAGTATCGCCGGCATGATTGCTACCGTATCCACTTTCACCAGCCGTTGCGCTGCCTTTTGCAGCATGTTTACCAACGCCGGTCAGGTAATCAAATACCGAAATACCATAAGTACTGCCGGATTTACCCTTGGCCATGTCATCGGCTTCTTTCTCGAAAGCAGCCGATGCCTTTTTCAAGGCCGCATCACTCTGGGTCGGGCATTCCACCTTCACCCCGCCTGCCGTGCATCGCTTTTCAGCAGCAACCGCAGATGTTCCCGCCCACATAAGGACAGCAAAACCCGTCATCGCGACTAGACTTAATTTAAGCTTGTTATTCTGCATGTGTTACCTCCCGACTTACTTTGAGTCTTTGGGGCATTCCCCCCGCCCCGTTCGGGGAGGGAGCAATCGCCTGATTATCGTTCTGTGCGTAAGAAATCATCATATCAGAGACTCTTGACGCGTTCGGCTATTGTGAGTTGTCCCTCTTCAAGCAAGCCAGGCAGCTGCTGAGCAGCATCATAGTCACCTTGTACCAGATCGGAGGCATCCTTCTTCGGATCATCAACATAGAATGTTGAACGCATCTCCAGATGTAGCGGGCCGCAGAAATGCTGACAGAAGACTTCATACTCGCCTGCGATATCTGCTGTAAATTCAGCCACAGTGGTCACGCCGCGTGGAAGATCCAGGTTTGTTCTCAGGCCATAAGGGCCGTAGATCGTATAACCCATCGTAACATCCGGGTTTTTGGTAATACCGGCAGCCTTGTCGATATTGGTGACAAACAGCCTGACTTTATCGCCCTTGTTCACCCTGACCTGACGGGGGATATAACCATAGCTGAATGCTTTGATATGAATCTCCTTGACGCCATTAACCAGTTGGATACCAGGGCGTGCATGTTCTTTGGGGATTAAATACTGCGTGACTTTCGCCTTGTGCGCAGGTTCGAGTTGCGTAAGCCTGCCTTTACTAGCCGGAATCAAACCATGTTCGGCCTGACCCATGGTCCAGTCCTTAATCAAATAGGACATGATGCTCTTGGCATTATGCGGCTCACCGTCCACCGGCATAATCCTCAGGGTCTTGCCGTAGGTCGGGCTGCTTTCACGCGCATCCCACATTTCGAAGTTGACCGGATAAACAACGCCGGTCGGGCTGAACAGACCAGTCGAGAACTTGTTCAACGCCATGACATAGGAGTTATCCGCACTGATGGCGATATGACCTGTTCTGTAGTGGGTCGGAATCTCATCCACCACTTCCAGTGTATGCAAATCAATTTTCACGTTGGAATCGGCCACGAAGCAGCTTTCATAAGCATATTTGGAAGTCAAACCCTTGGGACTGTCGATACCTGCCCTGTAGGCGCCGCCGTCTTTATTATATACATCCATCACAGAATGCAGCGGGCCGGCGCAGGTTGGCAATACTTTCATCACGGCCAGTTTTTTGGTATCAATCACACTCATGGTGGCTGACAGCTTATCACTGACAATCACCTTGGTGCCCTCAGGAATCACATCCGTACCATGCGGGTTCTTGCCGACCGGAATTTCCTTGATCAGTTTGAACGGATTGGCTGAAAATACGCCCACGGTGGAGTGATAATAGTTACCCGAGAAAATATACCCGTCACTTGGAGTATTGGCTTTACCCACATCCAGGTAATCCGGAGCACTTGGTGCCGGGCCCCAGTCGATCACCTGAGTTTTACCTGTTTTAATCTCCATTTTAAGCATCTTGCCGGTATATTCACCCGTGCCATAGAGGTATTTACCCATGGGGCTCAGAGCAATATGGTGAACGCCAAACGGGAATGGAAGGGCGATCAGCCTTTCCAGAAAACCGGATTGCAGGTTAATCTCGCCAATGGTGTTGGCACCTTTGTCGTTGACATAAAGATACTTGCCATCCGGGGTGCCGTTTTTATTACCGGCGTTAAGGCCGCCATACACGACTTCATGCAGATCGACGCCGACAGCAATGTGCCGATAGGTTCTGAAGCTTGGAATGCCGATCACTGCAACCCGGCCATCCAGACCGCCTGCATTATATAATAACATCGGATCATGCAGCGGCGAATCTTTCGCCCCCTCTGTAGCGCTCACCGAATGCTGCCATGGTGGAATCGTTTCTGCGGCGTTTGCAACGCCCAACATCATGAAAACCGCCGAAAACAGTCCCACGATGAAATTCATAAGTTTGCTTTTCTTCATTTTGCCTCCCTTTTTTTGCTTTTCTGCCCTGCTCTGGATCCAGTATCCAGCTACTACCGATTGTATCTGGTGCATCTTTTTGTGCCTGGTACGTCTTTCTCTTACATCTGCTACATCTTGTTAAATCTTTGTGCACACTTCACATCTCGATTGTGGGCAATAAGACATGAATTAAAATCCACTCGCCTTGATTTAAATCAAATTATTAAATTTAATTGAATGATTGAATGCCTCGGATAGATATGGTGCGGATTTTTCCTCGCTGTCGAAAGAAACCATGATATGATGTCGACTGACACAAGACAGGAGCGACCAATGATGAGACGGATACATTGCATAACATATCTGGCTGCTGTTGTCCTGCTAGCCGCTTTAGGCACCGGATGTGATGGGGACAACGGAAAATCCCTGGGCGTTGGTGCGGCTACCAAAAATCTGTCCATTGGCCGCATGCGGGTGTCCATCTGGCCGGAATATGATGAGCCCAGCATTCTGGCCATCTATGACGGAAAATTTGAGGAAGGCGCGGATTACCCCATAAAAACCAGCTTTTTCGTACCCAAAGGTTCCGTTATCAGCGATGCCTGTAGCCTTTCGTATGGCGGTCAGCATTTTTGCCAGCTCTACAAGACCATCAACAGAGGCGAATATGATGAAGTCAGCCTGCTGCTGCCCTACCCTAATTTTTATCTCAGTTTTCATACCCCGCAGTTTGACGTTAAACACGAGAAACGCGTATTCGACTATCGAATAAAATCCAACCACCCCATCAAAATCATGAAGGTCGATATTCAGCAGCCGTTGCGCAGCACCGATTTCAAAATCACCCCTGACGGACGCGCCGCTGTGGCGCAGGACGATGCCACCATCAGGGTGCTCAAGGGATTTAATCATACGGCCTATGATTTACACAATATTGCCGAAGGGCAGGAAAGCGTGTTCAAGCTTGCTTATAACAAAAAAGACCCGAAACCGTCTGTTGATATTAAATACACGTCCATGTCAGGCCCGGAAGTTTCCAGGTCATCGCCTTATGAAATGCAGCGCAATATACGAACCTTTATCTATATTCTGTTCGGGACGGGGCTGATCGCCATCATAGCGCTGATGGTCTGGTTCCTGCGCTCCCGTAAGAAAAAACAGGGTGAATTATGAGCCACTTGCAAAAGTCTGGGTGGATAAGATGCAATCCCACTTTGAGTGGATTTTCAGGCTGGATTGAGGGGCATGGTAGTTCCATACCTCGAAGATTCAGTCTGAAAATACGCCAAAGTGGGGACGCAGATTGCTGCTCACGACTTTTGCAAGAGGCTCTTATGACGAGATCATTTCTTTTTTGCACTATGCTGCTGATGGGCTGGGTGTTGAACCCGATCAGCGCACAGGCCTTAACCGTCAATGAAGTCGTAGTGGATCTGGCCTGCCCGTGCGAATGCCCGCTGGTATTGTCGGACTGTAATATGAGCTGCGGTCTGAAATGGAAAGATGATGTCGGCAAGCTGATCAACAAGGGCATGAGCAAAAAGGAAATCATCGATTACTTTGTCGCCAAACACGGGGAGGCCGCCCGCATCACGACCATTCAGCGCATTCAGGGCAAGATATACGAATATACCCGCAGCTTCGGCACGCTGGACTGGACCTTGTTGTGGAGCGGCTTTGCAGTGTGGATCGCGCTGATGTTTTTTGGCGTTTATATTGGTGTGAAAAGGATAACGCGGGGCAAATCGCAGACCACGTGAAAACACTGTTTATCAGCATTACTGCATTTACCCTGTTGGCCGGGGCAGCCGTTGTGCTCGTACTCATGTTCATGTTCGATATGCCGCCGGCAGAGATTTTAGACAGCATGAAAAGCCAGGGACGATTCTTCCTGTATAAACACGAACTGATTGCAAAACTGTCTAGCGCCGAGAAAAAGAAACTCTATCAAGGCAACTGCACCCGCACATGCCACAGCAAAGACCTGATTGAAAAAACACCCAGAACCGCAGCGGAATGGGACAAAATCGTCAGACGCATGAAAGCACCTGACCGGGCTGACCTCAATGATCGTGAGGCAGCGGTGATCAATCGCTATCTCAAGAGTCATTTTTTGAGCAATATCCCGACCGTTCTGCCCGAAAAAACCATGCGATTCCTTAAAAGACATTTGTGGAAAAGTGACTTCGGGGCAGGTGATCTGTATCTGGATGTGATTTATATCCCTCGCGTACTCAACCGGCTATTACCCTATCTGGTGGCCAGCAATGATCTGCCCAACGAACAGGGCGCTTATTTTGTGATCTATCTGAATACGCATCAGGGTTCGATACCGCCCTGGAACCTTGCTAACATCACCACGATTCGACACGGAAACAGCAAAGCACAAAAGGCAACCGGCTGGCAAATTCTCTACGAGGGCGATTATGGCGGTCAACTGCACCATATTCAGGGTGTACTGACGTTCCCTTATTTTAACGAAAAGCAGTTCAAAAGCATGGAAATCGCCATTGATTTGCCCGGTATGCGGGAACGGGTCTTTCAGTGGAAACTGCCTGTCCCGCCCATGGTAGATTAAGGTGCCAATTGCAAAACATATATGCAGATTCAACCTTGTATGGCGTTACGCTTAGGTTCAGCCTTTCCCGGCTGGTGATAGTTG
>CAZKME010000085.1:0-7960 GCA_964553725.1 uncultured Zetaproteobacteria bacterium | reverse complement strand
AATAATGTTGAGCAGCCAGCGTATCCTTGAGCCCTTTCTGTGAGGCGACCGGAGGGTTGCCTTTGAGCGCTCGGGTCAGGCAGGTCTGGCAGGTGCCGGATTTACATGATGAGGGGAGCATAACGCCATGCCTCTCCAGTGATTCCAGTACTGTTTCGTCTGTTGCACAGAAATAATCCTGACCTTCAAATTTTATTGTTGGCATGCTGTTCCTCCCACTGAACTGAAAGGCTCAGTTTTACAAAAAAAAGGAAGGGAGCGCAAGCCCCCTTCCGGTTAGTCAGATCAAAGCTTTAGCGGTCAAGGACGTCGTTGCGCGTACTATCGGCAATGGCAATCACCTGTTGAATCAGATTATCGGGCACTGCCAGTTCGGACAACGTGGCACGCAAGTGCATAAGAATGTGTTCAAAATGGGTGTCATCCAGGCCCATCTTGAGCAGATGACGATGGCCTTCACGCATATCCTTGCCGGTATAGTTATGAGGGCCACCGAATGCCATGGTCAGAAAGGCTTTCTGCTTAGCAGCCTGTTTGTCCATATCCACGCCTTCAAAGAAGCGGATAACGTAAGCATCAGCCAACACTCTACGATAGAATATATCAACAGCTGCGTTTACAGCAGCATCGCCGCCGAGTTGCCCAAATAAACTCTTTTCTTCAGGTGGAGCCTCTTTAGGCATAAGTCTCCCTTTTTCTGCTATACCTGAAAGTATAACAGGAAGAACCAGCCCAAACACAACGAAAAACAGAAATACAGGAATAAAAGTCTCTAAATGCATATCGTTTACCTGTCGAGTACGTCATCGCGGGTGGACTCAGCCACGCTGATTACCGTATCAATCAGATTCTGAGCCACGCCCAGTTCGGCCAGTGTTGAACGCAAATGACATAAAATATGCTCGAAATGAGAATCATTTAAGCCCATTTTGATCAAATGACGATGGCCGTCGCGCATGTCCTTGCCGGTATAGCTGTTAGGTCCGCCGGTTACCATGGTCAGGAAGGCGCGCTGCTTGGAAGCCTGCTTGTCCATGTCCACACCTTCAAAAAAACGAATGACATATTTATCGCCAAGCACCTTACGATAAAACACGTCAACAGCAGCGTTGATGGCCGCCTCTCCTCCAAGTTGATCATATACAGAACTCATATCTTCCTCCTTAGTATCTTCCATACCCATAGTATGTGGCGCCATCATAACGACACTGGACAAAAGCTGTCAACTTAATATATCTTTCCCGCATGCAACTTACCCAATATACAGATTACTCACTGCGCGTTTTGTTATTTCTGGGTCTGAATCCGGATCGCCGGTGCACTATTACTGAAATTTCGGAAGCCTTTGATATCAACCGCAACCATCTGGTCAAGGTCGTACACAACCTTTCTTCGAGCGGCTGGATTAGAACCATACGCGGAAAATCAGGCGGCATGGTGCTGGCCTTTCCGCCCGAACATATCAATATCGGTGCGGTCATCCGCCATACCGAACCGCATTTCAATTTACTGGAATGTTTTGACTATGAGGAAAATACATGCGTTATATCCCCTGCCTGTATGCTCAGACATGCACTGTATAAAGCACGCAAGGCATTTCTGGATGTGCTGGATTCCTATACGATGGCTGATGTATTGAGCAAGCCGGACGATATTATTCAACTGCTGGAAATGCCTGAATTCAAGAAAGCCGCGTAAGCAAAACTGCTGCGCATTCCCATGCAGGTGGGAATGCAGGATTTTCAAGTCATTAACACTCTGGATGCCCGCCTGCGCGAGCATGACATTTTATGAACTTGTAATTACTGTGAAGTCGCAGGAACCGTTTTATCATCGGTATGAATTTCTGCCTGTTTGATTTTAACAACCACGCCGCCAGGCATCAAAGCTATGGTTTCATATTTGTGGCTCAATGCCGCCATATTACGTGCCAGTTCATGCATGTTTTTCTGTTTCGAATTAAAAGCAAGATGGGTGATACCCTTGATTTTGGCCTCAAAATCCTGGATATCGGAACTGGCCGGAGGTAGTGGTAATACATCGTGACGCGTAACCAGCAATGTTCTGGCCGGCCACTGACTGGCAGCAATAAACTGATCAACAGGGGCAGCTTGCGCCTCTTTTTGTAATACGGCAATCACCTGATCCGTATCACTTTTCAACTCCATATGGCGCGTGGCATAACTGGCTTTGGCCGTCGACGTGACCATCACAACAATAACCATAACAACGATCAGCACCAGTCCCCGCTGCCCTGCCATGCCGCGCCAACCAATGCGTTCATTGAGTTTAATCAGCATTGGCACACCCAGATAAACAGTTGTAGCCCAGTAGATCAGCACCCATGCATGATCTGCGTGCAGAGCGCCAATTGCGCTGGCCACAATCAGCATCAACGATGTGGAATCAATATCCAGCTTTTGAATCAATAACGTCGCGATCATGGCCGCGATGCCCAGATCAGCAACAATCAAACCCATACCCCAGCTATTTGCAGCATGCAGCAGCGGTGAACCAATCAATGCATCGGCCAGAACTGTAAGCGGGTTGGCGGAAGCAGCATCCATGCCATACCAGCCCCAGCGCAGCAATAACATGATGAGCGTGGCAGCACTTACAGACAAAATCATGCGATGTGCTTTTTTACGCTCAACCGGTTCACGCAACCAGCGCCAGATCACCACCAGCGGCAAAGCCAGGCCCATGGGGTGCAGGCTGACGGCAAAGGCGCACATCAGCATTTGGAGAAACAACCAGCTCGGCGTAGTGCGTTCACTGGCATGCATCAACTGATCTAAAATGGCAGCAATAGCAAAAGCCCACAAGAGATACACGCCGCTGCCAATAGCATCGGTTTGCATCAACGTAATAGGGGCAATCAGCAACAGGGATGTAGCGATCATCGATGCTTCACTGCCATGGCGTTCTTCGCCCCAGTTATACAGCAGCAGTGCTGTACCGAATAAAAAGAACATCGTATATACTTTGGCAGCGACAAGGCTGCCCACCCAGTGCAGATCAAGCGGAATAAACAGGATGGCGCGCAGGTCTGGCACGCCAAAAAAAGCGACGGGGCTGGCAATCTGGTGAACGACCGACCAGTTCAACAGCAAATCGAGCGCCGCCCCTTCTTCAATGCCGTATTGATCGTAACGGAACAGGGCTATAAACACCCATGCCAACAGGCAGAGCCCGGCCAGACCAAGATGGCGCGGTGCCAGATTATTGCGAATTGTAGAAAGCATGAAGGGAATCCTGTCGTATAAATTTGAAAGCAGGCGATTGTAGCCGTGACGCTATGAGGTGCAATAGCGCATCCCCGGCAGCTATCAATCTCAAGTCCAACATTGACATGCGACGCATGCCGCATGTCAATGTCGGATCTTGGGATCAATCTACGAAGCAGGGCAATGGATCAAGAGTGAGCCCATATCAACAGTGTGATTTTTACTTTCCGTACGAAGTCATCAGGCTTGATTGCGTCCAAATTTCTGCATATAGGCAACCAGCGCATCGACGCCCTCTTCCGGCATCGCATTGTAGATGCTGGCGCGCATGCCGCCGACGGAACGGTGCCCCTTCAGCGTGATCAGCCCGCATTCTGCTGCACCGGCGAGGAAGGCGGCATCAAGACCAGCATCAGCCAGCGTGAACGGTATATTCATCCATGAACGGCCATTTCTGGCTACTGGACTGGCGTAAAAATCACTGTTATCGATCACGGCATAGAGTTTATCGGCTTTGCGTTTGTTGATCTTACCCATGGCTTCCAGGCCGCCCTGCTGTTTGATCCACTCGAAGACCAGCCCGGCCATATACCAGCTATAAGTTGCAGGCGTGTTGTACATCGAACCGTTGCCAGCGTGGATTTCATAGTTGAACATAGCAGGCGTATTGTCTGCGGCTTTACCGAGCAGATCTTCGCGGATAATTACAATAGTCAGGCCCGCCGGGCCGATGTTCTTCTGCGCACCGGCATAGATCATGGCGAATTTGGACACATCAACCGGACGCGAAAGAATGGTGGATGACATGTCCGCCACAAGAGGGACACCACCCGTTTCCGGAATATAATCGAACTCAACACCACCGATGGTTTCGTTCGGCGTATAGTGCACATAAGCCGCATCGGAATTCAGATTCAGCTCCGCTTGCGTCGGCACGGTGGTAAAACCGTTGTCCGAGGTATCTGCGGCGATATTCACTGTGCAATAGCGTTTGGCCTCGGCAATCGCCTTTTTCGACCACATACCGGTATTGAGGTAATCAGCGCTCTGATGATCGCCCAGCAGATTCAGCGGGATCATTGCAAACTGGGAAGAAGCGCCGCCCTGAAGGAAGAGTACCTTGTAGTTATCAGGGATATTCATCACTTCGCGCAGATCTTTCTCTGCTTTGGCAGCAATGGACATGTACTCTTTGCCACGATGGCTCATTTCCATGACCGACATCCCCGAGCCATGCCAATCCAGCATTTCCTGCTGCGCGTGCGCCATTACGGCTGTCGGCAACATTGCCGGGCCTGCACTGAAATTAAACGTTCTTGCCATGATTGTGGTATCCTTATTCCGGGTAGATTCGGGGAGACATGATCTGTTTCCCTGTAGATTTCTCAAGGCGCGGAAGATAGCCGTACTAGGACGATTCCTCAATGAGCGAAAAAGAAAAAGCTCCGGCGCACGCAGAAGCTTTTATTTTCCAAGCCTGATTGCCAACGCCGCAAAGAAAATAAGCCATGCTTGTCCCCGAAGTTTACCCTGCTTACATCCTGTATCCAATGTTAATATCGGATCCCGGGTTTACAGTCAGCTCGGATTATTCATAAATACTGCTGCGCGCTCATCACACCGGTTGATGAATAGTCCGAGTTAGATTTCAGCCAGTAAGCGGTCAGTCATATGCTCGGCTTGAGCGGCGTAACCGCCACCAAATAGATTGGCATGATTGAGAATATGGTAGAGATTATACAAGGTTTTACGCACCGCATATCCGGCATCCAGTGGCCAGGCATCGTTATAAGCCGCATAAAAATCCGCGCTAAAGCCACCGAATAACTCGGTCATGGCGATATCGGCTTCCCTGTCGCCATCATAAACTGCCGGATCGAATATCACCGCTTGTCCCA
The DNA here is from genome assembly GCA_964553725.1 of uncultured Zetaproteobacteria bacterium. GTDB lineage: Bacteria > Pseudomonadota > Zetaproteobacteria > Mariprofundales > Mariprofundaceae > Mariprofundus. Next base: position 2,835 of record CAZKME010000085.1, on the reverse strand, counting down.
CCGCATCAAAGGCATAATTACCACCCCATAAATCACCATGCAACAAGGAAGGTTTCGGCCTGTAATTTGTAAAAAAAACATGCAGGTTTTCCATCAACCGTTCGCCTTTGGTCTGCAAGGAGGTGCTGAATCCATTGCGGGAAGCCAGTTCAAACTGAACACGCAAACGCCGCTCCCGGTAGAAATCGACCCAGTCATGCATTTGTCCATTATATTGCACTGTGGAACCGATGGTGTTGTCGCGAAACCAGCCGAACTGAGCCGATGATTGCCGATGCAAGTCCGCCAATTGTCGGCCAAATTGTCGTTCTGAGTTGGGTACAGCTGTGCCGAACTCGATATATTCAGTCACCAGCCAGCTCTGCCCGGCAGCAGCGCCAGAACAAACGAGCAGTGGCACGCGTATTGCATTCGCTGCCGCCAACGCATGCAAGCCAGATGCTTCAGCCTCGAACATGGCCAGCTTGTCGGCCTGATTCAGTTTTAAGAAAAAGCTGCGTGTGTCAGTTTCAATACGATAGGCGCGGTTGATGCTGCCGCCACTGATTGCCTGTTGATGCCTGATAGAAAAAGTGCCGCGATTCGTTTTCGGGCTTGCTGCTGCGATGGATTGTTCTATAGCCGCCCGGACAGACAAAACTCAGGCAGTGTGATGTTGTTGATGCCGGCGCCGCCACCTGCGAACCACCAGCCAGCGCCAGACTATTTTGACTGTGATATAACCAAGAATCCCACTGATAATTCCCAATATAGCGCAACCCAGTAGAAACGGTTGCCAGATCATGCCCATGCCATTGAGCACCCATTCCAGGCTCGCTTTAAAATGAAAGTCCTGTTCGGGAAGATTCATCACCCATGCCCCGAGTTTATAGGAAGCATAAAATACCGGCGGCATAGTCACCGGATTGGTCAACCACACGAGCGCAACGGAAATGGGTAAATTGGCATTGATCAGGATTGCGCCGGCAGCAGCCAGCACCATCTGAAAGGGAACAGGAATAAAGGCGCAGATCAGCCCGATGAAAAAAGCTCGGGCCAGAGAATGCCGGTTCAAATGCCATAGCGCAGGGTTATGCAGTAACTTTCCAAAGCACTGCAAACATTTTTGATCACGTATTGTCCTGTGATCGGGCATATAGCGCTGAAACATTTTTTTCGGCATGAAGGCTAAAGCTTAGCAGGATTGGCGATTCAGTCCATGCGCGGAAACAACGGCTCCGGTTTCTGACATTGATGACCGGCCTGAAGCAAGCCCCAGCCGCCATCATCCAGGTAGCGCATCGAATCAGCATCAACCGGACAGGCCATGATCTGGACAAGCATCCTGGTCATTTTTTCAGGCATGAACGGAAGCAGTTGCAAAGCCACCAGGCGCAGTGTTTCAATCAGGTGAAAAAGCACCGTATCCAGACGTGCATCATGCCTCTGCTTGGCCAGCGCCCACGGCGCATTATCCTCGACATAACGATTGCCGTGACGCACCACCGCATTAATACGTTCCAGCGCCAGGTGAAATGCCTGCTTGTCCAGATAATCGGACACCTCGCGTTGCATGGCCTCCACATCGGCAATCAGGGCGCGGTCGCTTTCATTCTCTTCGACCACCTCACCAAGCATGCCATCGCGATATTTATTCAACATAGCCAGGGAACGATTGAGCAGATTGCCCACATCATTGGCCAGTTCTGAATTGTAGCGCTGCTTCAAAGATGTGAAGGAAAAATCGCCATCCTGCCCGAACGGCACTTCCCTCAATAGAAAATAACGCAACACATCGGCATCATATTGTTCAAGTAACTCCGCAGGTCTGAGCGCGTTCCCCTTGGATTTACTCATCTTTTCGCCCTCAACAGTCCACCAGCCATGGGCATAGATACGTTTGGGCAATGGCAAATCAGCTGCCATCAGCATGGCAGGCCAATAGACCGCATGGAAGCGCAGAATATCCTTGCCAATCAAATGCACATCGGCGGGCCAGTATTTGGGTTGATCATGCTCGGGAAACCCCAGTGCGGACAGATAATTCGTCAGCGCATCAATCCAGACATAAATCACATGTTTCTCATCACCCGGTACCGGCACGCCCCATGAAAAGGTGGTGCGCGAAACAGACAAATCGCGCAGCCCACCCTCTACAAAACTCAGCACCTCATTGCGGCGCGATGCGGGCGCAATAAAATCCGGATTGGCTTTGATGTGTTCGATTAGCCGATCCTGAAATGCGCTCAGGCGGAAGAAATAGGACTCTTCCTGAATCTTATCCACCGTATGCTTACAATCCGGGCAGTGTTTCGCACCCAGACCGTCTGCTCCCAAACAATCGGCATCCTTTAACTGCGTTTCAGTCCAGTAGGCTTCGCACGGCACGCAATACCAATCTTCATAAAAATCCTTATAAATCGTGCCAGCATTCTCCAACCGCCGCCACATGGACTGCACGCCAGCCTTGTGCCGCTCGGAACTGGTACGAATAAAATCGTCATTGGATATTTCCAGTTCCGGCCACAGGCTCTGGTAACGTGCCACCACCTGATCGGCCAGTTGGATTGGAGTGATACCGCGCTTTTCAGCCGCCTGCTGCACCTTTTGCCCGTGCTCATCCACCCCGGTCAGAAAAAACACATCACGCCCGCTCATTCGCTGATGACGCGCCAGCACATCAGCGGCAATGGTTGTATACATATGGCCGAGATGCGGCTCATCGTTCACATAATAAATCGGCGTGGTAACGTAATAATTTTCCATCAGTGCAGTGTTCTCCAATCGAATCATTCATAAGCCTTTTCACCACAGGCCATTCATGCGCCCACGGCATTCGGGCATCCTGCCCATCAA
>CAZKME010000084.1:0-8042 GCA_964553725.1 uncultured Zetaproteobacteria bacterium | reverse complement strand
TTCTTTGCTTGTGTTGGCCATTATTTTTTTATCCCTATGTTTTCGTCTTAATATGGTCAGTGCTTACATCAAAAAATCAGCGTCAGTGTATTCATTGTTCACTCGCGCCTTCCATCAGTAGCGACTGCACTTTCGCTCGCTCCTGCTCCAGTTCATGTTTCAATTCCGCTTCGGTCGGCAAATAGGGTAGATACTTGGCGGCAAAGAGTTGTTCGCTGTCGGTGAGTACCGAATATTTTACCACGGCTTCACTTTTCCGGCTGCACAGAATCAGACCAATGGTGGGGTTATCATCTTCCGCCCGCTGGTGCTGATCGTACATGCGGACGTAACTATCCATCTGCCCGACATCCTGATGTGTGAGCTTGCCCAGCTTGAGATCAATCAGCAGAAAGCATTTGAGTTTGAAATTGTAGAATACCAGATCAATGTAAAAATCCTGATCCTCTGTGCGGATGCGTTGCTGCCTTGCAACAAAGGCAAAGCCTTTCCCCAATTCCAGTAGAAAGGATTGCAGATTATCCAGCAACCCCTGTTCCAGATCGGACTCATGCAGGTGTTGATCGGGCAAGTTAAGAAAGTCCAGAATATAGGGATCGCGCAACACATCTTTTGGGCGTAGCTGCGGCTCTGCTTCCATGGCGTTGATCTTCTCTTTGGCTTCAAGCGCAATCGAAGTGGAATCATGGCTGGATAGAATACGTTCATAATAAAGTTTGCTGATTTGCCGATCCAAAGCACGAACACTCCAGCTTTGTTCAATCGCTTCCTGTTGATACCAAGCTCTGGCCTTTTCGTTTTCAAGACGGCTCAAGCAGTTGTAATGCGACCAGGATAATTTGAGAGACACTGTCTCTTGAATTGGGAATGCCATGTAAAAACGGCGCATATTCCGCAGGTTGCTGGCATCAAAACCTTTGCCAAACGCTGTTGTCAGTTGTTTTGAAAGCTGTTGAAGCTGCTGCTTTCCATAGGCCGCCCGTTGCTGCCCCTGTTGTTCATGTTCCACAATCAAATGACCAACTGCCAATAGCTTTGCACCATAGCGGTATTGACGGCCTGCCGAACCTGCTGGCGGGCCTGCCGGATAACGTCGGCAATATCCTGAAAGAGCAGGTGCGCGTTATTCGCGGTTTGTGTGTTGATATTTGCCTGATCGGTCACATCGCCCCCTTGACCAAGAACTGACTGTATGCACTTTGATTCGATGAGCAAGAAATCATCTTATTTATCATACATACGGCGACAGCTCTTTGGATACTTCTTCAAGCACGACATCAAACGGATTTCTGAAATGGAAGTGCGGCGCATTTTCTTTAGTGTAGAAAGGCAGATTCATCTTGATGTTCCTCTGCCATGTTTGGCTGCAGCGTTTTTCAATATTTCATGACCGTTCTCCTTGATCTTCAGCCGAACAGCATTTGCTCGGCACTGATTGGGATGATTAAGCGCCCCCGATAACCGGTCTTCCGCAATTGATTGATCAGGGTATTCGCATTCTTCCAACAGCGGGTTTCTCCGCCTCTGTTTGTGCAAGGTAACTTATGGCCGCTGGCGCGATCCTTAAAACATATCGACCATCCAGATGCCTCAACTCGTGTCTCAACCGTTCCAATTTGTGTCGCTGCAATAACAAACTGCTTCAATTCCATAGCAATATACTCCATATTATGCCACATACTTTGTATTAAATATCGAATTATATTCATAAACATGTAGCATGCAATAATATTTATTGCGACATATTCAAGCAGTTATTGTAATGCGAAATGGCACTGAATCACATTGGAATCAGTAGATCAATACGCTACGACAGGCTGCAATCAGCTCAAGTTGAATCGTAGGGGAACTTTAATGGGTGTTTTTGATGCAATATGGAGAAGGCGGGGAAGGCCAAACCATGATGAACTGGATGAAGCCGGAGAAGAGCCGACTTATACTATCACGCAAACAGGCCGTGATTATTCCAATCTGCTTGAATATGGCGATGTGGCCATCAAATTCTGGCTGCCTGAGTTGATGGATACTGTGTTGACGGAAAGTTGCTCATTTTTTAATACATCCCGATCCGATCTGATTCGCCAGTCTTTATTCGCGTATCTTTATGGCCGGTATGATTTGATAGGATTGATTGAACGGAAAGACTCCCATTATCAGTTAACCCGCCCTGTTTTATTTTCAAAAAGCAGGGGCACACCAGTCGAAGATGCAGTAGGAGAACCTGAACCCGATGTGATGCGGGATTTGGAAAAAAATACGCAAGGCCTCAAAGTATGGATTCCCGGCAAGATGAAAGAAGATATACAGGCGCTTGCTGATAAAGCATCTATTTCACTTTCAGAAATGATCCGGGAAATCGTCATTTCAATGTTGTTTGGACACACCTATCTGTCTGCCCGAAAAGAGCTGATGCAAATGGAAATCGAGGAAGAAACGAACAATTAAAGTTTCCCTACGATTAAATTTATCAGAGGAAGTCGCTCCAAAATACTATCGCTATCGGCAATTGCATCCAGACAGGGTTGGGAAATTTTGAAACCTACAAAGTATCTTGTAATGAACGAGCCACAGAGCAATTAACTTTTTTTCCTAATAATTATTCGATAAATAGTGTAAGCTGGATTTATCCTCCGTTGGGTTTTGTAAAAAGCACTGTTTCGAGGATAGACGAGCAACTTAGTGTCCCACTTCCGACAAAAACCTCATCGTTAGTAATCTCAGGAACAAACGTGGGATTTTGATTTATAAAGTCAGCCGATTTATTTCTCAGATCTAGGTACCATTTTAAAAAGGTCACAAATGTAAATCCACTACAGTGAGGCTCTGGCCTGCAGGGGATTTCGGCGATTCGATCACCACCAGTTCGGAGGCTGGTACTGATGCGTGGGCATATTGATATAACTCGTCATCAATCACCTCATCGTCATACATCAGCACATCCAGATCCAGCGTGCGTGGCTTCCATGATCCCCTGGAACGGTCACGCCCCTGCGCATCTTCCAGCGCTTTCATGTGCCGGCGCACATCCTGTTGCGAAAGCGCCGACTGAAATACGCAGCAGGCATTGTAAAAATCTTCCCCATCCATACCCACTGCTTTTGAACGATACACAGTGGAAAACCGTACATTGCCGAACTCGCTGCGCAGCGCCTGTGCGGCCCGAAGCAGATTCTCCTCCGGCTCAATGTTCGAGCCCATGCCGATCAGCACAGTAGTCATCAGCACTACGAGCTGCGTTCAATCAGAACGGCGACATTCTCGCTGCCGCGCACCGCTCCCGGCTTGGACATTTTGAGCCGCAACCACGGCACCCTGAATTCCGCCAACAGAATCTCGGCACAATGCTCGGCCAGCGTTTCAATCAAACCAAAGCTGGAAGATTCCACAAACGCAATCAATCGCTTCGATACGGCTTTGTAATCCAGCGTATCTTCGATGCTGTCTGTTTGTGCCGCTTTGGCGATGTCCCATGCCATTTCCAGATCAAGGCGCACGGTCTGACGGATTTCGCGTTCCCAGTCATAAATACCAATCACCGTTCGCACTTCAAGCCCCTCAATCAACACCCTGTCTGTTCCAGCCATTACATGCTCCCTAACGTGCGTTGTTTTTTTGTAACTTTCAGCGCCCTTGGAGGTGCTGGTTTAGCTGCGCATTTCTGTAGCATTTAGCGCGACTGAAGTCGCACCTCCAAGCTTTAACGGGTAACTGTCATTGTGCTGAATAGTTACAACTTGACATTATCAGCTTCGCCGACACAATACGACCGCTTTTTTATGGGGATATAATCACCCACGGAGGGTAAAAAAATGCGCAACGATATCATCAAAGCAACAGAAGAAATTGTTTCCTGCTCTGATAATGGGCAACATCCGCTGGTTTACATCAACCTGAAAAACGGTTCTGGTCAATGCCAGTATTGCGGGCAAAAATTCATCCGCATATCGGCTGAAGAAGCTGAAGAAGCAAACGAAAAAATCACCGCCTGACCCCTCCAGACATCTCGTTTAATCGCCCCGTTGCCTGTTCATTTCAAACAGGGCAATGCCTGTGGCTACCGACACATTCAACGATTCCACTACTCCCGGCATAGGAATATGAATCAGTTGATCACATGATTCGCGCACCAGCCTGCGCATGCCCGAACCTTCAGAACCCATCACCACAGCTGTCGCACCCGTAAGCCTTGCCTCATAAATCGACACATCCACTTCACCGGCCAGCCCGACTATCCAGAAGCCCTTGCGCTGCAACTGCTCAATGCAACGTTTCAAATTGGTGACGCGAAATACCGGCAACCGGGCCAGCGCCCCGCAGGCTGATTTTGCCACCACAGGCGAATGCATATCGGCGGCATGATCTTTGGGCACAATCACCGCCGCACAACCGGCCGCTTCCGCTGTTCGTACGCAAGCGCCCAGATTATGCGGATCGGTCACCTGATCGAGCAGCAGCACCAGCGGCGACGCATCCATATCCAATGTTTCAAACCAGCCGTCAAAAGAAACCGCTTGCATCGCCCCGGCCATGGCCATTTTTGCCACCACGCCTTGATGCGGCACGCCTTCAGCCAGGCGTATCAATGCCTGTTTCGGCACAAAAGAAAAGCGGATGCTGTTTTTCCTGGCCAGGTGAATCAACTCATTGAGACGCGGGTGATGTTTGCCCTTCTCAATCAGCAACTCATCAATCGCCGCGCCCGCTTCCAGCGCATGTTTTACCGGATGGATACCGGCCAGAATATCAGCCATGTCCGTCACCCATACTGACCCCTGAACGCATCCACAAAAGCGTCAAACATACCCACGGGTAAATCATTAATGCCGGCAGCAGCCTTGCGTCCGCCGCCGCTGGGGAACTGCATGCATAGAGTATCCGCGCCGGTTTTATTATTTAGCGGCGCACGCACACTGATGCGATAGTGACCATTCGGCAGCACGCTCATTAGCGCATGGGCTCGGGTCGGCGCGCCGCGCGCCAGTTCATTGCCAAACACGCCGGATACGCGTCGCGTCCAGGCTGCATCAGGCAATGTTATCACTGAAAAGGCATCTTCTTCGATTTCAGCAGGCATTTGACGTGCCTGCGCCATATCGGCGGCATAACCCTCGGCCAGCGTCTTAAAAGCCGCAGAGCTCGCAATAAAGTCAAACGGATTCTCGTAGCGGCTGATGTCGCGATACAACGCGTCCGGCGCGAAATAGAGATCGTCCAGCGTCACGCCATAACCGTTGTAATTGATCAGCGTGCCCAACTGCTCCAGCTGTTGCAGTTGCGCATCAGATAAATGCAACGGCGCTGCCGCTCGCCGTGCCGCATCGAACAGATTATCGCCGAATGCCGCCGTTACCGCCCATGGCAAATATGTGCCATCCAGATACTGATTGACCAGCAGACTGGTGCAAGTGTCGGCGGACGTATCAATGCGGGCATCCAGGCAGCCTGATCGCGGAATCGCTCCGGCGAAATGATGATCGAAATATTGCACATTCACGTCTTGAGCCAGCAAGCCGATCAGTGCATCCCGATTTTTGTCCAATGAAATATCCAGCACAGTGACCTGATCGCCAGCTTCAGCATGAATCCGTTGCAACATCGATATGTCGCGTTTCACGCCAGTCACCAGTTCAGTCTCACGCGGCTCGGCCAGCCTGAGCTGGTGCAGTGCGCAGATGCCGTCGGCATCACCATTAAATACGTCGTAACCGGCCATCTTCACCCCTGTTTATGCTGGTTGTGAACTCTAAAGGCGATAGCTATATTGAACAGGAAAAAGTACAGCTTAATCAATCAGGCCACGAATCAACTGGCTAAGCTTGTCCACGGCATAGGGTTTATTAATCACGCTACAGCGGTTTGAATCAATAGCGTGCTCATCGAGTACATGCGTCTGATCATAACCGGTGGCAAACAAAATGGCCGCCGATGCATCCAGCGCACTCAAATGGGCATATTTTTTTGCAACCTTGTTGCCGCAGCGTTTTTTGAATGCTGCGTCCGGGGTGAATAGCGTCAGATTCACAATAATCTCAGGTAAAATAACACCCTGCAATGCATCATGGGCATTGTTGACCAGATTCAAAATGACCTGCTGCAACTGGGTGATATCACCCAGCACGACCAGATCATCAGCACAAATGTCCTGAGTCAGCCGGATTGAACAGAATAATGTTGCCATCGTCGTCGGCGCAAATAATCGCGTCCAGGCTGGCAACGACGACATCCTTGAAGATTGGATTGTTCAGTTCATAGATATTCATGATTTCCTATCTCGCGAACAACCATTCTACACATACTTTATGAAATTGACAACCTGGGATACCATGCGTGAAAAATATTGGGGTGTGGTCTTGCCTCGCGAATTAGCGCGCCAATTATTAGCACGCATTATTCGGGTTGTGATGGCGAGAGAGAGGGGGATATCGTCATTTCAACAACACAAAAAACGATGCCGGGGTGGTGTTCCTCATGATTCAAAACAGGCAAGAAAACAATGTGATTATTTCACTCATCTGGGGTCAGGACAGAAATCGCCTGATCGGGCGAGATAATGCATTGCCGTGGCATTTGCCTGCCGATATGGCCTGGTTTAAAAAGTCGACCATGGGCAAGCCTGTTCTGATGGGGCGAAAAACGTATGAATCCATTGGTCGGCCACTGCCGGGACGCACCAATCTTATTCTGACCCGGCAGGCCGATTTGCAGATTGACGGCTGTAGAGTGGTACATTCTCTCGACGAGGCCACAGCGACCGTGCCGGAAGCAGGGGAGATCATGGTCATGGGCGGCGCAGAAATTTATGCCCTGCTGTTCAATCAGGCCGAGCGCTTATATATTACTGAAATCGATGCTGAATTCGAGGGGGATGCATGGTTCCCCGAATTTGACTGTAGTCTTTGGCAGGAAATATTCCGTGAATCCCGCCAGCCGGATGAGAAAAACGCCTACCCCTACGCGTTCAGCATTCTCAAGCGTAGGAGCCAATTGCAAAACTCGTGAGCGGCGACCGGCTCGTAGAAATATATTTTAGCTTTGCCTGATCAGGGCGCGATTGCTGCGAATCATGGATTGAATCGTTCTCACATAAGCCATGCCACGTTCGGAATAGGATTTCAGGCCGACGACCAATGCTTGCGCATCCAGCGGTTTGCTCTGCACCCGCAAACTATGGCGGATACTGCGCAAGTCGGCATAGGCGGGCGATGTGTTGATATTGTGCAGATAAGCGCGTACCGATTGACGCATATTATCAAAGCGCTTCACTTCGTGTACAGCGCCAGCGATGCGCTGTTTCGGCACCATGCCGCAGCCTTTCTTATAACACCATTGGCCAAAATAATTGTTACCCTGCTGCGCAAAACGGGACTGCCCCCATGCCGATTCATTGGCGGCCTGCACCAGCGCCATTTCCAGCGGAATAATATCCACATGAAGCAGCAAAGCCTGCCATTGTTCATACGTTGGCTGCGCGGTCATGCTTACCCCGTATTGGGTCGCTGTATGTTGCAGCCACGCCTGCTGCTGACGATCCAGATGTAAAGCGTTCTTGAGCTGCGTGATGCGCTGCCGTAATTCTGAAATGCGTCCGTTCTCAGATAGTACAATCGGCTTCATGATGGCGAAAAACCGCTGCTTTTTCTGGCTGGCACTGGTCACAACAGGCTTTTGTGACTGCTGCGCAGACCCCTGTCGAGATTTCTCAAGCTGCGCCGAGAATTGAATGTTTGTCGAACAAGCCGCCATCATCAGGGCCAGCAGCCATAGGGAGATTGTGAATAATACCCGTGTTGTCAGGGTCAAGTTGCGTTTCGGTCTATGCATGGCGCAATCATGCGTTGGGCTTGCCAGGCGTTCTGTGACTCACGCCACGCACTTAGGCGTTGTTACGAAATAACATATACACTATCCATCCAGTCTTCACGTCATCTTGCCGCGCTACTCAATCGCATGAAACTCAATGTGGAACAACCACATTATCGTTTCATGTTCAATCATATCACGACAATCTAACGCACTACAGGCGTATAATCGCACATGTTATT
>CAZKME010000083.1:0-8115 GCA_964553725.1 uncultured Zetaproteobacteria bacterium | reverse complement strand
CGTTTCACGCCAAGTCGCAAAGACGCCAAGAAAACCATTCTTTTATCGTAACTATTCAGCATACCCTGGAGGTACTGCTTTAGCTGCGCATTTCTGAGGAATTTAGCGCGACTGAAGTCGCACCTCCAAGACTTTAACGGCAACTATCATCGTGCTGAATAGCCATTTTCTTATAGCCGCGTTTATCTGCGATGCATTGCCTTTAATTCGCCGGGCCGCTGGATACGATCACTTTGGCCGCACGAATCAAACGACCATGCAAGGTATAACCGGCCGCATGTTGGGCAGTCACAGTGCCTTTCGGCGCATCATCGGGCATCTGGGTTAATGCTTCGTGCAGGTGCGGGTCAAAATCATTACCCACTGCGTCGATACGTTCGACTTCAAAATTCTTCATCATATCGTGCCAGCTGTTGAGCGTGAGTTGCACGCCCTCGCGTACAGCCGCTTCATTACCCTCTTCCACCTCCAGCGCGCGTTCCAGATTATCCACCACATTGAGCAATGCCGTGGCGAATTTTTCAACGCCGAACTTGTGTGCGTCAGCTACTTCGCGCCGGGTGCGTTTGCGCAGATTTTCCATTTCGGCATGCATGCGCAGCAGCTTGTCTTTTAATTCGGCAATTTCCGTTTCGGCCACCTCAAGCGGACCCAGTTCCTGACTTTCTGTCTCCAAACCTGTTTCATCACCATTTTCATCCAGCTGAATGCTTTCATCCAGTTCGGATTCTGTGCTGGCTGTTTTGTCTTTTTTCGTTGTCACGTCTTTTTTCGCTGTCACGCTTGAATCTCCTTGCTGCAATCCTCAGTCCGGTTCTGTGTAGGGGTGATAACCGCATGTTTCAAGCCCTGCGTTTCGGCACAGTGATGAAAGTGCAAGCATTGTGTAGATTGCCGCCATGATCGTCATTTCCATCTCCGAACAGAGACTGTTCCAGCGCCGTAAAACCGGTGTATGGCACGCCTATGCTGTTTCTACGGCGACAGCCGGTACAGGCAACCGGCAGGGCAGTTTTCAGACGCCGTTGGGCAAACACCGCATCGCTGAAAAAACAGGCGATGGTTTGCCTTTGTTCACAGCTTTTCGGGCTCGGGAACCGTTCTGTATTTATAATCCGACAACAGATGATCCGAACAAAGACTGGATTCTGAGCCGGATTTTATGGCTTACAGGCTGTGAAACCGGCAAAAATCGTCGGGGGAAGATCGATACGCATGCGCGTTATATTTATATCCACGGCACCCACGAAGAAGATAAAATCGGCACACCTGCTTCGCACGGTTGTATCCGCATGCGCAATACAGATATACTGGAGTTATTTGAATATACCCATGTCGGAGAATCCGTCCGAATTGGTTACTGAAAAGTGATCGCTTCGTAAAAAGTTCAGAGAGCTGCGCGCAAGTTTTTCTGACGGTGATGATTCAGCTTCATGGTGATTTGCGCTACAAGCCAGGAGGCCAGAACGATCAGCATAATCATACTTGATAATGCTGCTGCCTGAGCCAGTTGACCGGTATCGTTTAATGTTAATACGGACACAGCTGCCAGCGAAGTCTGTGGCGTCACCAGAAAAATCAGAGCTGACAATGTGACCATGCCCTGAATAAAGTAGAATACCATTACAGTGGCAATCGCAGGCCAAATTAACGGCAGCGTCACCTTGCGAAAAGTGCGCCATGAACTTGCTCCAAGCATGGAAGAAGCCTGATCAAGTGCTTTATCAAGCTGCTTTAAACGATTAACCAGAATCGAAAAGGCCTGTGCGTGATAATGATAAACCGTGCAAATTGACATCAGAAAAATGACGCCGAATACGGAATCTGAAAATATATCCGTAGCAGAGAAGCCTAATGCATAACCAAAACCAATAATCATGCCGGGAATCGATGCAGGTAGAATTGCCAGTGCATAGATTATTTTGGAAGCCAGCGGCTTCAATGAATTTGAGGCCCAGGCAAGCATTGTCACCAACACGCCTCCCAAAACTGCTGCCAGCAGTGACATTTTGATACTGTTACCCAAAATCTCGAATACGCTTGATGCACCAAAGCTGAAATGTGCCAGCGTGGGTGTTAAATCGTATGGCCATAGTTTGGATACGCTGGAGATTCCGACCACCACAATGATAGAGCAAATCACTGATGCGATGGTTCCGACATACAGCAGAAAAAAACGATCCAGCCAGTAATTTTTCGGTGGGGTGTAGGGGATGTTTATAGCACTGGCAAGCATCGACTGGCGACGTGCCAGATATTGCTCAATCAGTACCGTAAACATGACCGGAAGCAGTAGAAAAACACCGATCACTGCCCCCATGTTCAGATTTGCCTGACCAACAACCTGGTTATAAATTTCCGTGGCCAATACATTATAATCACCGCCAATAACCATAGGGTTGCCGAATTCACTAATGTTGATGGCGAAAACCAGGAATACTGCTGAAAGTATGCCGTACATCGAATGTGGCAGCGTGATGCTGAAAAACATGCGGCGACTACCGGCTCCGAGCAGTTGGGCTGCTTCATACTGTTGGGCGCTGGATGCAGCCAGGGCAACCTGTAACACCAGAAATGCATGCGGCAGTGCATACACAGCATTTGAAATCAAAATACCCCAGAAGCCATACACATCAAAATCTGTTCCAAAATACTGATTGATGATGCCATTTCGGCCAAGGATGAATTGTACACCCAGCGCCTGCATCAGTGATGGAACAATCAATGGCAGCATAATGATAGCACGCCACAGGTTTTTCCAAGGCAAACATGTTTGATACAGGGCAAAGCAGAACCCATACGCCAGCACAACGGTGATTAACGTCGCCCACAGGGATACGTTCAGGGTATGCCACAGTGCATCGAGAAAGCCCGGGTAACGGGTGTAATATGCAAAATTTCCGAATCCCCAGGCTCCATCCTCTTGCAAAAAAGCAAGTTTCAGGACACTTTCGATCGGATAAATAGCAAAAACACATAGCGCTATGGTGGCTACTATAGCGCTTGCTTTTACCATTACGCCGGGCTTCATCTGTTAAAATTCAGGAACAGCGGGCAAGTCCTTACGGAAGTGGTTGAAATCAAATAAGGACATCAGGTCGCCAATGGCGGGCCGATTGTCTGGTTGATAAGGGTTGCTCTTTGATGCCACAGGATTTGGCAAGTTATCTCTGCTGAATGTTGAGATCGTTTTTAAGTGCCAGTTGTGTTCAATAAATTTTATCAGCGATGCGTGATCTGTATAGTTGTGATCCACATGTCCATACTTGGCATAGGGAGAGATCAACAGCAACGGAATACGCGGGCCATCGCCAAAGAAGTCGATAGGCTGGATATATCCTGAATCGTAATAACCGCCACCCTCATCCGTTGTAATCAGAATCGCGGTTGATCGCCAAAGCTCTTTATTGGCCATCACCTGATTAATAATATTACTCAGGAATTTTTCGTAAGAAGTTACCGTGCTATCGGCAGGGTGACCGGATTCACTTTCATAAGGTGTGATGAATGAAACCGGCGGTAATGTGCCGGCTTTAACGGACTTGAAAAACGCATTGATACCCTGAAGGTTTTTCTTTTTATCCGTCGTCATAATGGATTTGAATGCCACGAGCGGGTCGCAGACACCACAATATTCTGTGGGGTTAAAGTTGCCGCCATTGCGTCCACCAGTATACCATTTCCAATCGACCCCATTCTCGGATAATAAATCGGCAATGGTTCGTCCATATTGAGGCGGCAGGGTATATTCATCTTTGCCGAGTTTGCGCAGCTTACCTGATGGCGTGTACCCCAATGTATAATTATTCACCAGATAATATGTGCCTTTTTTACAATTACCTTCGTTGAATACATGATAGTCCAGTGAGTGCAAATAATCATGAATCGGTTTTACTCCCGGTTCAGAGTTGTCCGCACATTGCACATAGGAACCACCATGATATCCATCGTTTTTATAGAAATTATTGCTGCCGGACTGTGGATCCGGATTTTCGATCTGATTGGCGGGGGGCACGGTTGGTTTGCCATGTTTATTGTAAAATGCGGCATAACCACCGGTGGCAATGGCGAGGAAGTTTGCGCCTGTACCACCCATGACAGCCTGATGATAATTATCGCTGATGGCAAAATGGTCGGCCAGATACCTGAATACCGGCGCATCGCCTTGCAGCATATTGTAATAGCCCATGGGCTCAGCACCCTGCAGGCTGTTGGATACAACAGGCGCGGGCGCACTGTTGTCCGGGCCAATGCCAACGGTGGCACCTGTCCAGACAAACAAATCATTCAGACCACGGTCATACTGCTGCCACATCTGAAAAAACCGGTGTACCGGGTTGCCACTGCTGCCATAGGCATAGGGCACATATTTGGTAATTTGAAAAGGACCGTTGGGCAGCTGGGCGGGGAAGCGTTGATCTTCACTGTTGGCTGGCCAACGCTGCCCAAATGCCATGCCGGTATTCGGGCGTGGCAGAAAGGCATACGGCTTTTTCCCGCCGGGGGATATCGAATATTTATCATGCACTGTCGCACGCATTTGTGATGCTTTTTTATAGTTTTTGCCGAGTGTACCATCATATTTGATGATATCTTGCGATAGTAAGTTATGAATTTTTTGTCCCTGTATCGGCACATAAGTGGCAAACAGGCTATCAAAACTGTGGTTTTCTCCGACAATCACAATAACATGTTTGATCGGCGTAGCAGTCGGCACTTCCGCTGCTACACTGATATGCGCCATAGCAAACATCAGCCCGGTCAGCCCGGTCAGGGCATGTAAAAAATTTCTGCGTAGGTTTTTCATGATGATCTCCAGTTGTATTTAATTTCTCTGGTAAAACAGGGTGGGGCGTTGTTTCGTGACACCGGTCAGGGGCCTGAACGACAGCCCGGTGGATCGATAAACTGCAATACCTGACCCAGCCCGCCATCATCAATGATAGCGTTCGCCTCAGCGCGCACAGCAGGTTTGGCATGAAATGCAATGCCTAGCCCGGCGACTCTGAGCATGGGTAAATCATTGGCTCCGTCGCCAACCGCAACCGTTTGAGCCAGCGGAATGCCCAGTTCAGCCGCTTTCGTTACCAGCCAGTTTGCCTTTGCGTCCGCATTGACAATATCACCAAGCACGCGCCCGGTAAGCTTGCCACAGTCCACTTCCAGTTGGTTTGCATGGGTAAAGTCCAGGCCAAGGCGTTGTTTCAGGCGTTCGGTAAAATATGTAAAGCCACCGGAAACAAGGCCAATCTTCCAGCCGGAAGCATGCATCGCATGAATCAGTGCTTCTGCTCCCTCGGTCAGAATAACGTGTTTTTCATAGACGTATTCAAGTGCTGCAACTTCTGTTCCGGCCAGCAAGGCCAGG
Organism: uncultured Zetaproteobacteria bacterium; assembly: GCA_964553725.1. GTDB lineage: Bacteria > Pseudomonadota > Zetaproteobacteria > Mariprofundales > Mariprofundaceae > Mariprofundus. Next base: position 2,747 of record CAZKME010000083.1, on the reverse strand, counting down.
CAGGCGGTCAGGGATTCGGAAAAATCCATTTCTCCACGCATGGCGCGATCATTAAGCTCCGCCACTTCGGGTTTCATGCCGATGTGGCCGGCAATTTCATCAATGCATTCGCATTGAATCAGTGTCGAATCCATATCAAACACCAAAAGCCCTGGCTGTAAAAGGCTCGGTCGGGTCTCTGAATTGTCAGTACGGGTCTGCATAAATGATGGTTTCATTTTAATTTAGTCACTGGCAATACCTGAATACATTCAGGAGGAATCCGAATGGTCAGTTTGTCTCCGGCCTTGATGGAAAGGCGCTGACTGCTGCCGGGTTGCAACAGTAGGGTTTGTTCGTCTGGAAGGCTGGCCAGAATGCGGGTGAACGCACCCAGAAATGCACTTTCGAGTACAACGACGTCAAAGGTGTTCACTGCATCGCCGTGGGCCACGGATATTTCAATATCTTCGGGTCGAATAGCGAAACTGGTTATACTCTCCGCTATCGTCGTAGCAACTGTGAAACGACTACCGGCCAGACGGAGGGTCTGATCGGCTTCAGCTTTGACCTGTAAATAATTCATTTCACCGACAAAGTCGGCTACAAAAGCGTTTGCAGGGCGATAATACAGTTGCTCGGGCGTACTGATCTGTTCAATGCATCCATGGTTGAGTAAAACAATTCTATCGGCCAGTTCCATCGCTTCTTCCTGATCATGTGTGACCATGATAGTGGTGACCCCGAGCGACTTTTGCATGCGCCGAAGTTCACTGCGTAATTCCACCCTGACCTTGGCATCAAGTGCTGAAAAAGCCTCATCCATCAACAACACATCCGGCTTGACCACAAGCGCACGCGCAATGGCGACACGCTGCTGCTGGCCGCCAGAAAGTTGGCTGGGGTAGCGATTCCCAAAACCGGATAAATGCACCATCTCCAGCATCTCTTCAGTGCGCTCTTTTATCTTATGTTTTGTAAGCTTTCGACACTCGAGGCCGTATGCAATGTTGTTGAACACAGACATGTGAGGAAACAGCGTATATCCCTGAAATACCATCGAAAAGTTACGTGCTCCGGGTGAAAGTGTAGTGATCTCATGGTCATTATAGAGAACTCTTCCCGCATGGATGTCTTCAAAACCTGCAATAATGCGCAAAAGTGTTGTTTTGCCGCATCCTGACGGGCCCAGTAAACAAAGGAATTCCCCTTCATTCACCTGTAAAGACAGCTTCTCAAAGATGCTGGTTTGTTCATAGGCCTTACTGATTGCGTCGAGACGAACAGACATGCTATTTGCCTTGGGCTGCTGGCTTGGCGAATTCAATACGCTGGCGCCATGCCGCAATAATTTCACTACGGTGTTTGCTTGAATGCACGAAGTCCATATCAAACAATGTTTGATCAAGGTGGTTGGCGATGTGGGAAAGCTTGCCGGAGCCACTTCCGGCCTGATCTTTCGTCCACACAATCGCCTTATATTTATGGTACAGCTTGGCGGCTTTAGCCGATAGCGTCCAATCGAGAAAACGTTTTGCATCAGCTTTATGCTTCGATGATTTCATCAGCGCATTGGCTTCAAGTTCATACCCCGCACCTTCGGAAGGAATCACCATTTTAACCGGATAACCCTGTCGAATCGCCTCAGCAGCAGCAATCGCAGACGATGCTCCAACCGTATATTCACCCATACTGACCATACTGCATGGACGCGAACCGGACTTGGAATACTGCCCTACGTTTGCATTCAGTGATTCCAGAAGACGCCAGCCTTCTTGCTCACCAAATCCCTGCAAAATAGAAACCACCTGTAGATAACCGGTACCTGATGATGCCGGATTCGGCATAACCACTTCATTGTGAAAGGCAGGATTGGTAAGATCTTTCCAGCTAGTCGGCATCGGCAAATGCTTCTGTTGCAGACGCCGGGTGTTCACACAAAATGCTGCCATATAGCCTGTGGGAGCAAACCATAAGCCGTTACTTGACTTGAACTTGTCTGGCATTTCATTGAAACGCCGGGGTCGATTTTCTTCCAGCATGCCCAGAATGCGCGGATTCAACACATCGGTAAGTGCCCATCCCCAGATAACATCCGTTCTGGGACGCTTGCTTTCAGCTAATAGCCGGGCTCCCAAATCGCCGGTCGACAGGCGCACGATATTTAATTTAAGGTCAGGCATGTCCTGTTTCGCTGCCGTCACATAGTCCGCTATCTCTGCCGGTTCCAGCGATGTATATACCGTAATGACACCGGCATATGCTACTGAGGTCCAGAGCATCGAAACGAATACCGTCATCCAGAATTTTATCAACATATGGCTTCCCTTATCCTTCAATATTGTATTCAATTTCCACTGAAAATTTCTTACTTATCTGTCCAGTAAAGACTTTATCCGGCCAGGCATCGAAATGGGCTGTACGCACAGCTTTCAGTGCTGCCCGATCCAACATATTATTACCGCCTGAGCTGCTTATCATTGCAGATAAAACCATCCCGCTACGATTTAGAACATATTCGACAACAACGTTCCCGGTAATACCGAATTCCTCTGCCCGTGGCGGATAGTGTTTGTTTCTTGTAACCCGAATAAGCAACATTTTAAGAAATTTCGCTTCCAACGATGGGTCAATCTGTTGAGCCGTCGCTCTGGGTGCGGCCAGCTGCGGCTTAGGCGGCGGCTGCGGCTTGGGCGGCTGTGGCTGTGGCTGTGGCTTGGGCGGCTGCGGCTTGGGCGGCTGCGGCTTGGGCGGCTGCGGCTTGGGCG
>CAZKME010000082.1:0-8335 GCA_964553725.1 uncultured Zetaproteobacteria bacterium | reverse complement strand
CCTTTGTCGCCATCATCTTACTCAATCCACGCAATCTGCTGAAATTCAAATCCTGCTCAGGTCTTTGGTGAGCGTTGAGCATTTGTCCATTTTTTATACGCTTACTGTTGTTGTTCGATATTCTTTATCTCTGGTTATCAACACCCAGGCCGTACGAACGATCTTGTTGGCCAATGCTACAGCTGCAATATTCTGGCCTCTGCGCTCCTTCAAGGCTGTCACCCACATGCTGCGCTTGTCATGCTTCTTGTCCGCCCAACGTAATGCAGCTCTGGCACCATGGATCAGCAGCTTGCGAAGATACACATCGCCTCGCTTACTGATGCCCAAAAGTCTTGGTTTTCCACCTGTAGAATGTTGTCTCGCCACCAGCCCCAGCCAAGCTGCCATTTCACGCCCGTTTTTAAATGCTTTGCCATCAGAAACAGATGCAACCAATGCTGTCGCCACCATCGGGCCAATGCCGGGAATGGTCATCAAACGTTTACAGACTGCGCTTTGCTCACTCAAGGTTTTAATCTGTTGATCATAGGTGGCGATGTGATTATCCAGGTTGATCAATTCTTCCCATAAACCTTGAAGCAGCTCTCGAAACATCAGCGTCAATTCATTATCCGCATCCGCCAGTATGTCAGGCAGATGGACATGCAGTGTGCGCATACCCTTTGGAATCACCAGTCCATATTCCATCAATAACCCACGGATCTGATTGCCCTGTGCTGTGCGACGGCGAACAACCTGCTCTCTTGCTCTATGAATACTCAGAATATCCTGTTGCTCAATACTCTTGATGGGAACAAAGCGCATGGTCGGGCGTTGCACCGCCTCGCAAATCGCTTCGGCATCAGCCATATCGTTCTTGTTGCTCTTCACATACGGCTTCACAAATTGAGGGCTGATAAGCCGGACATCATGCCCCATAGCCTGAAACTTCCTGGCCCAATAGTGCGAGCCGCCACATGCTTCCATCGCCACCAGACAAGGTGTCAGTTGCGCCATGAATTCAGCAAGCTTGCTGCGACTTAACCGTTTGCGAGTAACCACTTCTCCTTGACCATCTGCACCATGAAGGTGAAAGATGCTCTTTGCCAAATCAATGCCTATTGTCTTAATCGTTTTACTTCCGCTATAATTTCTCATGGTTCGTTTCGCTCCTTGGTGAATAGATTATCCTTTCCGGACTCTTCTACTCTGGCACATTGCGATGCCGTATGGGAGCGGAACGGACCATCCCATTAGTTTACCTATTTTCCATATCCCTTTCTGCTGGCTTCTGAATAAATATTTTTTAACTCCATGTTCACTCACAGGTCACAGCGCAATTCTAATGTTCGTTTTGTCCGATGCGCATATCTCCCCCTCCCCCTCATGTGTGCGTCGGATCTCTCTCTGGCTCTGAATTTTTTCAGAGCCAGTTTGCGATTTATGGGATACACAAATTAACGAAGGCTGATCAGCGCATCTTGATTTGGCCGGGCTATTTATCTGTTTTTGATGCTACTATTAATTGAAAGGAGAAAAATGAATATGCTTAAATATCTACATATCACGCTGGCTACGCTGTGTTTGATGGTAATACCGCTTGCTAATGCGCAGGCGCAGGATTTCGATGGCGATAATGATAGCCAGATTGACTCGGACAACGATTTTGATATCCGTCCTTATGCAGGCGTCGGCATTGGTGCTTTCGGGCTTGAACTTAAGGACAATACAGGCCTTTCCATGAAAAAGACCGCATTCGGCGGTTATAGCAAAGTCGGTGCTGATATCGGCGACTATCTGGGTGCCGAATTGCGATTTGGCTCCAGCTCTTCCGGCACCACAGGCAATGTCAAATTATCCGACAGTTATTTCATCTCCTACCTGGCCAAGTTCCAGTTTCCTGTCACGGTGGACTTTAGACCCTATGCCCTGATCGGCGGCACTACGGCCAAGTTTAAAAAGACGGTAGCCGGCGTGGAATCCTCCAAATCCAAAACCGGATTCAGTTATGGTTTTGGCGCTGAATATTATTTACAGGATAATCTTTCCTTTGGCGGCGAATGGATGCAGTACTGGACCAATGTTAATCTTGGCACGCTGGGAACAACCACGGGAAATAAAGCCAAGCTCTGGAGCGCAACCACAACCATATCCTATCACTTCTAAACCCTGTTTGGTCAGTATTATTCACAAGGGTGGCATATGCCACCCTTGTCGTTGGGAGGTGCGAGGGACTCACCGTTTTCCCGAAGAGCCAAAGCCGCCGCTGCCGCGTTCGGTTTCCGATAAGCTGTCCACTGTCTGAAAATCCGCCTGCACAAAGGGTGCAATAATCATCTGGGCGATGCGGTCGCCGCGCTGAACGATGAATGGTTCACCGCCATGATTGATCAGAATCACGCCAACCTCACCGCGATAATCGGCATCAATCGTGCCGGGCGAGTTGAGTACGGTAATGCCGTGTTTCAGCGCCAGGCCGGAGCGCGGACGAATCTGCGCTTCGTAATTATCCGGCAGCGCCATGGCGAAGCCGGTCTTGATCAAGGCGTGATCGCCCGGCGCAATGATAATTTCGGCCTCGATAGCGGCGCGGAGGTCGGCACCGGCGGCATGGGTGGTGGCATAAAAGGGCAGGTCGATGCCTTCGCCATGCGGCAAGGTTTGAATGTGAACGGTCGGCTTGTCAGTGCTCATCGGTGTAACTCCGTAATATGTTGAATAATCTGTTTGGCGAAATCCAGCTTGGATTCGGCGTCGATGGCAAGCTGTTCGCCATATTTGCTGATCCACCAGCCGCCGGCCTGCTCTGTGCCCATATTGGCAATATCATTGGCGACCACGGCATCTACCTGTTTGCCGACCAGTTTGGCTTTGGCATGCTCGATATGATTTTCACTTTCCGCCGCAAATGCTACAACTTTAGCTGGCCGTGCGGGCATGGCTGCGATGCGGGCGACGATATCCGGATTGGCCGTCATCTCCACCATCATGCTGGCGCTATCACCGCGTTTGAGTTTGCCCTGATGTGATTCGGCGAAGCGGAAATCACTGACCGCAGCCGTAGCGATAAATACGCTGGCGCGGGCGGCTTCCAGTTCGCAAATCGATAGCATTTCCAATGCCGTCGTCACATCTCTGCGCACCACGCCGGGGTGCGTGTCCGGCGTGCCGGGGCCGGCAATCAGTGATACCGATGCGCCCATCATGCAGGCCAGATCAGCCAGCAGTGCGCCGAGCATGCCGCTGGCGCGGTTGGTCAGGACGCGTACGTCATCCCAGGCTTCCATGGTCGGGCCGGCATTGATCACCCAGTGCTGGCCGATGAGTGGTTTATCACTGAGCAGGGGTAACAGGGCCGAGAGCATGGCGCGAATATCAATCAACCGTCCGGCCCCCTGTTCGCCGCAGGCCAGTTCGCCTGTATCGGGGCCGATCATGTGCATGCCGCGCTGCTTCAGTGTTTGTGCATTGCGCTGTGTGGCTTCGGACTCCCACATCGACGTATTCATGGCCGGGGCCAGCAATACAGGCTGGTCGCAGACCTGCATGATGGTGGTGAGCAGATCATCGGCAATGCCGTGCGCCAGCCGGGCCAGCAGGCTGGCCGTGGCCGGTGCGATAATCACCGCATCGGCCCAGCGCGCCAGGGCGATATGGCCCATTTCGCGCTCGGATGTCAGGTCGAATAATTCGGTGTGGGCCGGATTGCCGGTCAGCGCTTCAAAGGTCAGCGGGGTGACAAATTCACAGGCGGATTTTGTCATCACGCAGCGCACGTCTGCGCCGGCTTTGCTGAGCATGCGAGCCAGCTCGGCGACTTTATAGACGGCAATGCCGCCGCCGATGCCAATGAGAATGTTTTTACCGTTTAACATGATCCGGCAGTGCTGCTTCAGTCGCGCCGTATATTGGTGCTCACGATTGCAGCTCTTTGAGGGTGCTCAGCACGGTTTCGACATGATCCTTGACGCGCACCTTGCGCCAGGCGAAGGCGATATCGCCTTCCGGGTTGATAATAAAGGTGGAGCGTTCCACGCCAAGATATTCCTTGCCGTAATTCTTTTTGATTTGCATGACGTCAAAGGCTTTGCACAGCGCTTCTTCGGTGTCGGCCATGAGCGGGAAATTCAGGCCCTGTTTTTCGGTAAAGCGGCCATGCGATTTCACCGAATCGCGACTGACGCCGATAATAGCGGCCTTGGCAGCCGAGAAGTCGGGCAGGGCATCGCGGAATTCACAGGATTCGGTGGTGCAGCCCGGCGTACTGTCTTTGGGATAGAAATACAGGATGACCCACTGGCCTTGCAAGTCGCCCAGTTTCAAGCGGCCTTCCGGCCAGGTCTCCAGTTCGATATCTGCCGGTGCGGCGTCGCCGGGATTGATGCTGTAGTCTGTCATGGCTGTTACCTCGTTTCGATTTTGTTAGTGTTGGCCCGAAACCGTAGCGCAAGGGGCTAACGAATGCAGCAAGAATCCAAACCTGTCACAATCAAACCGAAGTCGGTACTGCTGGCCGAACCGCGCGGCTTTTGCGCCGGCGTGGACAGGGCTATTGAAATTGTCGAGCGGGCCTTGCAGGTCTATGGCGCACCGGTTTATGTGCGCAACGAAATTGTACACAATCGATTCGTGGTCGAGGACTTGCGCGCCAAGGGGGCTGTGTTTGTGGAAAGCACGGATGATGTGCCTGATGGCTCGTTGCTGATTTTTTCCGCCCACGGGGTTAGCAAGGCGGTGCGTGAAGCGGGTAATCAGCGTGGCCTGCATGTGATTGATGCGACTTGTCCGCTGGTCACCAAAGTGCATCTGGAACTGCTGCGTCATTATATGAACGGCTTGCAGGTGATTCTGATCGGCCATGCCGGTCATCCGGAAGTTCAGGGTACGATGGGGCAGGCTCCGCAGGGTTCGGTGTTATTGATTTCCGAGCCGAAAGATGTGCATGATTTGCAAGTCAACGACCCGGATCAACTGGCTTTTGTCACCCAGACCACGTTGAGCGTGGATGATACGCGTGATGTTGTGGATGCTTTGCGAGCCCGATTCCCCAATATCATCGGGCCGAAACGCGAAGATATTTGTTATGCCACCAGTAATCGCCAGGAGGCGGTCAAAGCATTAGCCCAACAATGTGATGTGGTATTGGTGATCGGTTCAAAAAATTCATCCAATTCCAATCGTTTGCGCGAAGTAGCGGAGCGGGCCGGCAGTCTGGCTTGTTTAATTGATGGCCCGGAAGATATTCAGACCGAGTGGTTTTCAGCCGATTCAACAGTCGGCATTACCGCTGGCGCTTCGGCCCCTGAAATTCTGGTCAAACGGGTCACGGACTGGCTTGCTGATCACGGTTTTTCAGACATCAGCACGCTGAGCGTGAAAGAGGAAAATGTCGTTTTTAACCTGCCCGAAGCGCTGCGGTAGTTCGGTTTTCATAACGCGATCAAATGCCAAGTTCCGGTTTCTTCTTGATAAAAAGGTAAACTGCACCCTGAATTCCCGAAGCAAGACTATGCACCGTCACCGGTTCATCTCATCTTCAAGCCAAAGCACATCAATCAGTTCGCCATCCACATCGAATAGATACCACTCGATGCCATCATCTGACTGCAAGGTATCACCATCTAAAGCAATCTTTTGCACTGTCTGCAAAATTGCATCGGGAACAATTGGAATGCTTATACCCAACGTAAATTTCATTTTATTAAGACCAGTGCCGCCACTGATGGAATCTTCCCATTCAAATTCATTACCTCTTTTTATGTCCCAATCGCAAGGCCCCCGCATTCTCTGCACTCACAATACTTTTTCCGGTCTGAGCCTCAATTTCTTTTCGTGCCGTACCCGCCACATGTCCGCCCTATCTCGGTGATTGAGGCATCGTGGCCTTCCAGCTTCTTTTCCAATTCATCGAGTTTCTCGGCCAGAGCTTTGTGCGATGAAATCATTTCACGCAAACGTACAAAGGCGCGAATGATGAACACGCTTGTCTCTACCGCCTGCTTTGAATTCAGCACGCTGGCTGCCATGAGTGCTCCATGCTCGGTAAAAGCATGTGGAGGTTTTCTCATGCCTCCCCAGCTTGAAGTCACAGATTGTGATTTCAAGTTGGCAAACTCCTGTAATGATAACCGAAACATAAAATCTTCCGGAAACCGGGTTATATTGCGTTTGACAGCCTGCATCAATACGCGGTGTTCAACCCCATAAAGTTCCGCCAGGTTCATACTGAGCATTATTTTCTGACCACGAATAAGCAGGATGCTCTTTTCGATCAATTCAACTGAAACAATGGATTTCATACTCGCCCCTTTTTTAACATCTGGTTGCGATTTTCGATCACCTTATCCTCAATCCGCAAAGCAAGACCAGGCACCGTCACTCTCTTTGTGGATATTGTCCAGCCATGCGGGGCGGGCGTTGTAGAGATTGGTCAGGGTGCGCTTTTTCAGATCGGCTTCGTGGCCGGGCTTGGCGATGATGCGATCAGGGAAACCTTCCACGACTTCGGGGATGCGCTCCACCCATTCCGGCGGGTTGAGCCAGTTGTTGCGGAGTTCATCGAGGCGCTGGGCGGCTTGGGCTATAGGGTCAAAGTCAAAATCTTTCACCGACCGTTCCTGCGCATCCATGCGCCCACGGCATTCGGGCATCCTGCCCATCACTGGTGACGCAGAGTTACGCAGAGGAAAATCAAAACCTTTGGGGAAAGGGAATGTTTCAAAACAGGACTTGGCATTGTAGGTCGGATCGTTACCGACGCCATGCATTGAGCAGGTTGCTAAGCTCCATACTTCATGGATGCGCGAGTGTAAGATGCCAAAAACAGAATCATCCTCAAATGCGAATGCATACAACCGACTATCAGGAAGCACTGTTTTATCCAACCAGACAAACAGACGATACTTAGCAACACGAGGGGTAACAATATATCGGGTTAAAGGAGATAACCGAACCCTCAAAGCTGGTACAGTTTCTCCATGTCGCCACCAATATTTTTTTCGGATTTCTCTACGCCCTTTTTCTCGAAATGGCTTTACAAATTCCATAACATATTCAAAAGGCTGTTCATATAACGAGGCTGCGGCTACGTCCATATCTATACCAAAATCAATAATCCACATATCGCGATGTCTGCGAGTTATATCCAGACCATTCGACCACGGGCGCACAACATCACTATTTGGTCTTCCATTTGGATTGCTTGGCAATACTAAATAGCTCCGAGCCTGTTTACCCGAAATATCAAAAGCTCCAACCTTAACTGGGCCTTGAAAGGCACAGCCTTGATTGCTTCCAAGAACAACAGATTTGGTTAAATCTATACTACTTGCAGACAGATCCGCGTGAATTTCATTGGATGGTTTCCCATCCAAAACAAATTCGTTTTTATTTTCACCAAAGCAAACAAGTGACACTCGAACATCCGCACCATCCACAACCCAAGGCTCATCACTCCAAGCCTCAAAGATTGGAACGGTATCAAGAATACGCTCCAACACTTTGCGGTTTGCTCCTGCACGCATGGATTGCGTTGCCACAAAGCCAACTCGCTCTGTCTTATTCGCTTGCACATGTTCGCCTGCTCTGACGAACCAATAGGCTACGAAATCTGCGGCCCCAGGCACTCGGCCTTTATATAGATTGCGAATGGCAAAGGCATATTCTTCGCCCAACTCTGCAATCATTTTCTTGTCTCCAAGAAATGGTGGATTGCCAACAATAAATTCAGCCTCCGGCCATTCAGCTTCTTTTATTTGTGTTAATTCGCGTTCATTCGTGGTTCGTTTTTGACTTTCCTCTGCGTAACTCTGCGTCCTCTGCGGTGAAAGATTTTGATCTTGAATTTCTATCAACGCATCACGATTCTCAATTGTATCCAACGATTTCAATATCGGTTTCCTGTTGGCCGAGAAACCGTGCCCAATCATCCACTGAATCTGCCCGATCCACACCGTCACTCTCGCCAGTTCGGCGGCATAGGCGTTGATCTCGATGCCTTTGACTACTTCCGGGCCGAGTTGAGGCAACTGCATTCCTAAACCCACGGCTTCGGCTTCGAGTAATACGCGATGCTCCAAATCTTTCAAATGCATCAATGCGAGATAAAGGAAATTGCCGGAACCGCAAGCCGGATCAAGCACACGCACATTTCTCAATCGATCCAGATATGCGCCCAACAGACTGTGCGCTTTCTGCATACCCCTGGTGCGCACACTCTTTGACTCTGCCTTGCCCACCTTTTCCAGCGCCAGTTCTATTTCCGCTTTGGCTACTTCCCACTCCTGCCTGAGCGGGCGCAGAATCACCGGCTCGATAATCAGCATGATTTTTCCGGCATCGGTGTAGTGCGCGC
>CAZKME010000081.1:0-8387 GCA_964553725.1 uncultured Zetaproteobacteria bacterium | reverse complement strand
CGCAAGCCTCTGCTTGCCCGCAGCCTGAACTATATGCGCGCCAAACGGGGCAAAGGGCCCCTCTTGGAGCCTGAAGTCGATTCATAGCGACTACTGGATAGTGAAATACGAACGCTTGTTCAAATCAGTCCTGGTCATAGCTTGAAGCAACTGTGGTTTCAGGCTGTCTGCATCGCATTCCAAATTCTATGTCTTGTAAGGGCCAAGAAATTTATCGCCGTTAAAATGGATCAAATGATCAGGGGAATCTGCAATCCACACTTCTGTTTCCCATGCAATGTCCGGTGCAAATTTTCGAAATGTTGCCCGATCAAGGAATGCGGTCACAAAAACAATTTCCGCAGAGCAAGTCTCTGTCAGACGTTTGAGCTCTTCCAGCCTGATAGCGTTTATCGGGCCTGAACTGTGAACGGCCTCAATCAGAAACAACCAGTTTTTCGATGTGCTATACGCAAGAACATCTGGAAGTTCATTGTGTGTGAGTTCAAAGAAAGATAGCTGCTCTAACTTTGCCTTGTCGCATAGCAGGAACTTGTTGGCTGTGTCTCCAACATAAAGTACCTGGGAGCCAAATCCATAGTGTGGTAAAAATTCTTCGATAATTGATTTCTGGAGGTCGTTGTGCTCGCCGGGAGAAAACGTCAGTGATTGACCATCCGGCAATGTCACATTTACCATCTCAATATCCCGGATATCAGATAACCTGTCCCGCAAAGTTCTTGTCTCTGCCAGAAGTTCATCGATGTCATCGTCCCAGCTCTGCTTGCCGTAAGATCGCACGATGTAGGCAAACTGCGGACTCAGTGCATAACCACGGGTGGGATTATTTGTTGCGGCATTCGGATCATTGGCACTGTGCTCAATAATACCAGCAACTGTTGCAAGTTTTAAATCTTTGCGTCGGATATCATCATAGGAACCGCTCGATATAGATTCCTCGAAATGTTTGTTGATATAGTCAATAAGCTGCCGGGTTTGAGGAGCCCAACCATCTCCGCTCTGTTTTGCATGCGGCCAGTCTTTGCTTCGCTTTACATCAAGCACAGCCAGGAATGCCATACCCATCCGCTCCAGCCGTCGCTGTGTCAGTCCGTCAAACGGTATGCCAAGGCTATTTAGTATGTGCAATGCCTCATTGAGCACTTTCTTTACGGAACGTGATTTTTTGCTCTTTGGTAGAAAATCAGGCATGGCGTATTCCCCTTTTTCAGGTTCCGTAACGAAGAGCTCAGATTGTTTTGGTAGATTACGGTAAAGGATATCCGAACTGATAAATCGTTTCCCGGAATTCAAATAGTTCACCACGGATGTGGCGATCGCCTTTGCAAATACAGGCGGAACGGCATTCCCAACCTGATAGTATTGACTGGTTTCAGTTCCGCTGAAGTGAAACCAGTCAGGGAAACTCTGAAGCCGTGCTGCTTCACGCACTGTGATACGGCGACGTCTTCCATCAGGCAACCGCAACCGCTGCATGTCACCCGTCGCTCCGGCAAGATTGCGACATGTAAGCGTGCGGGCCGGACGGTCAAGATGCAAATCCCGGGGGTTTACGCACTTGGATGCTTTCTCGTATTTTGCGACATATTTATCCATGCTCGACGTTAAAAATTTAGCGTTATCCGGTATTGCCGTTGCCATAGACCCCAATGCTTCACTAGCTGTAACCTTGTTGCCTGCTACTTCTCTTGGGAACTCAAATACTCCGCGATGGCCTACGATGACAAGTCGCTCTCTATTCTGAGGAATGCCAAAATTGACAGCATTGAGCAGTTTATATTCGACAATATAATTAAGCGCCTTTAGTCGGGTGATAATCTCTTCGAAATAGTGTTTGTTACGAAACAGGAGCCCTCTGACATTTTCGAACAGCCAAATGTCGGGGTCAACTTGTTCAATGGCCTCAATGAATACGGGAAAACCATCCCGCGAATCCTTGAGCCCCAATTGCTTACCGCCGACGCTGAATGGTTGGCATGGAGGCCCACCGACGATGATTTGAGCGGCTGGGTATTGCTCTCCAAGCTGTAGTCGTTTGCAAATGCAATCGCCAGCAAGGTTTTTTCGATATGTTTCGGCATAGTCCGCTTCCATCTCGTATCCGGTAGTCCGAATGCCGCTTGATTCAAAGCCGAGAGATAGCCCACCGCAACCGGCAAAAAGATCCAGAGCTTCAAAGTGAAATGATTCCGGGATAGCCAGATCTTCATTTATTCGTTTTACGTAAGTCATCCTGCAATGAACCTTTTTATTCGCCCGACATTATGTTGTGCAATCAACTTTGCAGAAACCGGGAGAAAAATCCACCTTTAGCTTTGGCTGTTGCCACTTTGATCAGGATAATGGAAATATTGTCCGGGCCTCCAGCTTTGTTGGCCATATCAATCAGCAAATGCCCAGCTTTCTCCAGTCTCGATTGATGAGTCCTAAGAACCTCGGATATGGCTTCATCGGAAACTACATCGGTTAAACCATCCGAACTCAATACATAAACATCATCTGCCCTGACCATATCTTCGAGCAAATCCGGTTCCACGCCCAGTTCCACGCCGAGCGCGCGCGTGACCAGGTTTTTAATCCTTGAGTTGCGGGCGTCGTCTGCCGTCAGTAAACCGCGACGCACCTGCTCGTGAACCAGTGAATGATCTTCAGTAACATGGGATAACACGTTATCACGCAAACGGTACATGCGTGAATCGCCCACGTGCGCGGCTGTAATGTGGCTACCATAGAGAGCCGCTACCAGCACAGTAGTGCCCATGCCTGCATATTCGACTTTGTTGTGGGCCGCCGTGTAAATTGCTTCATTGGCCGCCTCGATAGACTGTCGCACCAGCATGGATTCTTCGGTAAAACCGGTTTGATCATTGATCTGCGCCTGCTCCATGTCAGGCATTCGCTCAGCAAGCGTCTTGCCGATCATTTCAACAGCCATGGCGCTGGCCACTTCACCGGCATTATATCCACCCATGCCATCCGCCAGAATGGCGAACCCATGCTCTGCCGATACCGCCACACAATCTTCATTATGTTCCCGCCTGATGCCGACATCGGTCATGGCATACATTTCATACGTCATCATGATTGCCCACCCCGCTGGCTTTTCAATTCGTGCAGGCAAGATCCAATCTGCGCCACCACCTCGCCCGCATTTTCAATGCGCAAGTCTGCTTTTTTGGTCAGCAGACTATCAATCAGCGTACAGACGCAGTCCGGCACATCGGCATGATACTGGCGTATGTCCACATGCGGCTCTTTGGCGATTTTGAACATTAGTTTGGAAATCGATTCACCCCTGAACGGACGAATGCCGCTGACCAGTTCATACAACATCACCCCCAGCGAAAATAGATCAGAGCGGCCATCGAGCTCTTTACCAGAGAGTTGTTCGGGCGACATATAAGACGGCGTCCCCAATACGGTGCCGGCCTTTTTCTTGCTCGATTCGATAATATGCGCAATACCGAAATCGGTGACTTTGACGCTCTTGTTTTTCAGAATCATGATATTGGCTGGTTTGATATCACGGTGAATCACGCCGTTCTCATGTGCATATTTCAACGCCTCGGCCACTTTGGCGATTATTTGCAACGTCGTGGCGACAGGCAGCAGTTTGCCTTTTTTGGTGTATGGAACCAGATCAATGCCATCAAGAAATTCCATGGCGATATAAGCCAGATCATGTTCATCACCGGCATCAAAAATAGTGACGATATTCGGATGATTGAGCATGCCGGCGATTTCCGCCTCGTGGAAGAATCTGGCTTTTACCTCTTCCAGCTCATCGGCCTCGAATTCCTGTGACAATGCCATGGTTTTAATCGCAACCTGGCGATTGATTTTCGGATCTTTGCCCAGATATACGGTGCCCATGGCACCCTTGCCAAGCTCGGAGATAATTTCATAGCGCCCCAGCGTAGGACTATTATCCGCACTGCCCAGCAACGATGATAATGCAGCGTTGGGATCCTTGCACGTCTGCGATGCCTGTGCGTTCTTCGCCTGAATCAAACGCGTCTGCACATCCTGATAGGCCGGATCATGACTGATGATATGTTCAAAGCAGGTAACGGCCTGTTCATATTGACGTTTGCGTTCAAAAGCCTGCGCCAGATCGTAAAAAACAGCGTCCATCTCACCATCAACAGGGCAGATAAGAAACTTTTCCAGCGCCTGCTCCAGCATGCCCTGACTCTGAAACGAGAATCCCAACATCTTGTTGGTTTCATTCAGACTAGCGGCAGATTTCTTCTGCCGGCCCTGACTGGAATACATCCGCCTGGCCGCAAACAGCACATGTCCGACCAATAACAGTAAAGCCGCAGCAATCGTCTGAATCCATAGCGCATACATGCTCAGCATGATGAATCCGGCGCTGATCAACGCGATCAGCAACAGTCCCGAAACAAGCAGGGCGATAATGGGGCTCAGGCGCGACAATAAAAAAGTCAGATACAATCCAACCAGAACCAGCAGAGCCAGTTCGAGCAGATGCGTCCAGGCCGGACGACTGATATATTGATCTTGCAACAGACTTTGCAACACATGCGCAGTAAATTCATGCGGTGCCATCATGCTTGTCGGCGTTGCAATCGTCTTTTCTGCGTTACCAATCAGGACAATTTTATGCCGAAAATGATCCGCGCTTATACGTCCCGAAAGCACATCACGAAACGCATAAGATGTAAAACTGCTACCATTCACGGCGGCATAAAAAGTCGGGTACATGCGCAACCGGGCATCGGTGGCAAAATTGTGCGCGCCGAGCTCGATATCCACGCCAAGATTGATGCGAATATCATTCAACGGGATGTTCAATACCCTGGCGGCAAGCGCCAGCGGCATGGATGGAAAATATTTACCGGCATAGACAATGGCCAGTGGTTCGGAGCGCACAATGGCGTCGTCATCCCCGAACACGCTCACATAGCCGGCACCGGCTACAGCCTGAATCAATTGGCCGTACGGATAGCGCAGGCTGGCAGCCTGCACTGGCGTGCTATCGACATCTGTCGTGTTAACATGCTTGATCATCAGGCGGCGCAGACCATTCGGCAATACTGTGTTTGAATAATCATGCCCTGAATCAGCAGTAATAAACATCGGCACCAGGGTATTGCCTGAACGGCGCACCGCTTCAACAATCGCCGCTTCCGGCGAAGTGGTTGAAGGCTGATCATATAATACGTCCATGCCAATCACGCGCGCACCGGCATCGGACAGTCTGGTGATGACAGATGCCATGGCCTGCCCGGATCGGCCCCCGTCACTGGATAGCGCCTGATCATCCATATCAATGAGGACAATGGGCGTCTCGGCGCTCAGATCAGTTTGGCCTGTGAACTGATCATAAACCAGGTTATCGAGATAACGAACCGGCAAAAATGAGAATTCACAGGCCACCAGAAACAACAGCGTCAATATGACGCCAGCCAACCAGTCCGACTTCATGATAGCTCCGAAATTCAAAAAATCCCCTCTACTTCCGCCTGTTGATGATATGCACTGATACGTCAGCCAGCCCGAAAAAGGCGTTTTATCTGTGCATCACTCAATACTCCATGATTTTCATTAATATTACAG
Source organism: uncultured Zetaproteobacteria bacterium (assembly GCA_964553725.1). Classification (GTDB taxonomy): domain Bacteria; phylum Pseudomonadota; class Zetaproteobacteria; order Mariprofundales; family Mariprofundaceae; genus Mariprofundus. The sequence continues at coordinate 2,804 of CAZKME010000081.1, read as the reverse complement.
CAATTCAGAGCAATAGATTTGTTTGAACATGGCCTATATTTTATTTATTCAGGACATATTGACATGAATAGTCCGGCTCCGTACGGTTCGCGCTCTTTGAATTCCCCGATAGTTCAGTTGGTAGAACGGTGGACTGTTAATCCATATGTCGCAGGTTCGAGTCCTGCTCGGGGAGCCATTTCATGCCAATTCCGGGCACCCGTTGTGGGTGCCCGTTTTGTTCGGATCGCTTGATCGAAGGCTGATTGCAACACTTGCACCTTTTCGACATAGTGCACAGCATGAATGAATATGGGCAAATCCTCGCAGAAAAACGGGAGTTGGAGCGCATCATCAATGCCTCGTCGGCGGTACTGTATCGCTGTGAGTGGCAGGCTAAGGCTCCGGCTCCAAAGTTGCTCCGCCAGGCATCACGGGCAACGCAGGATACGGGTTGCTTTGTGCCGACGTTCATTAGTCAGAACGTATACGATGTTGTTGGCTTTCAACCCGTTGAGTGTATGACTGCGGACTGGTGGATTAGCCATATTCACCCTGAAGATCTGGACGTTGTTCTCAGCAGTATAACCACGCTTTTTGCGACTGGGCATAGCAAGCGAAACTATCGTTTCCAAACAGCTTCGGGTGCATACGTCTGGCTTGAAGATCAGTTGCAGATGACAAAAAACAATGATGGGTCACCGCATGAAATCATTGGTTCATGGATGGATATTACAGCAGTCAAAAACAACGAGTATCAACTTAATGAAAGCAGAGATATGTATCAGTCGCTTGTGGAGCAGGTCTCCGATGGCATCGCGATTGTGCAAGATGGCATAGATGTTTATGCCAACCCTGCCGTTGCCAAAATGTGGGGCAAGAAAGTTGAGAATATTGTAGGAAGGCACTTTCTCGATATCATCCAATCGGATGAGCAAGAGCGCCTTGCCGAAATTTATAAGCAACGCATGACAGGTGGCGGGCCGAAAACGCCGTATGAAATTCGCTGTCGTCGTGCAAACGGGGCTACTCTTTGGGTGGAGATGACAGGGAGCCTGATCCAGTATCAGGGCAGGCCTGCCGATCTGGTTTCTGTCCGCGATATTTCCGAGCGTAAGCATGCAGAGGGCTTGCTATGCAAGCTATCTTCCGCCATCGAGCAAGCTGGCGAATCTATTGTCATCACCGATAAAGACGGCATCGTCGAGTATGTCAACCCTTACTTCACGAAACTTACCGGATACTCTGCCGAAGAGGTCATTGGTCAGACGCCAGGCGTGTTAAATAGCGGCCATCAAGATGGTGCTTTTTATGCAATGATGTGGAAAACCATTGGCGACGGGAAAATATGGCGTGGAAAAATAACCGACAGAAAAAAGGACGGCAGCTTCTATCCAGCGACGCTGACCATTTCACCCATTTATAATGACTCCGAAAATGAAAACACGCTAACCCATTTTGTTGGTATTCAATCTGACCTCACCAGAATAGAGAGCCTGGAGAATCAATTCCACCAAGCTCAGAAAATGGAGGCTATCGGCACGCTTGTTGGCGGTATCGCCCATGACTTTAACAATATGCTGGCAGGCATAACAGGCAACTTGTTTTTGGCCAAGCAGCGAGCACAGGAGATGCCCGATGTGGTACAGAAACTCGCCAATATTGAAGAGCTTTCCTGTCGTGCTGCCGAAATAATCAAACAACTGCTTACCTTTGCTCGCAAGAGTAAGGTCAGCATGAAACCACTACCATTGCCCGCCTTGATCAAGGAGGCGCTGAAACTCCTGCATTCATCCGTACCTGAAACGATCACCATGCATCAGGATATTTGCCATGACTCTTTAACCATCAGTGGTGATGGCACGCAATTGCATCAGGTGCTGATGAATCTGGTCAATAATGCCCGTGATGCGCTCGAAGGCATGGCTGACCCAACCATTACCGTGCGTCTTGAGAGATTTCATACGAATGATCTGTTTCTTGAGAAACACCCATATTTCACATCAGGTGCCTATGCTCACCTGAGTGTGCAAGATAATGGCTGTGGCATTCAGAGCGACTTTATTGATTCTTTGTTTGAGCCGTTTTTTACCACCAAGGCGGTTGGAAAGGGAACAGGCCTTGGCCTGTCCATGGTCTTTGGCGCAGTGAAAACACATCATGGCTTCGTTGAGGTGGATAGCATTGAAGGAGCAGGCTCAACCTTCCATATTTATCTGCCATTATTACAAGTCAAAGGGGATTCTGGTCACTCGGTGCAACAGCATGGTATTATAGAAGGGCATGGCGAGTTGATTCTGCTGGCTGATGATGAGCAACATATCATCGAGATCACCAGAGAGGTGCTGGAATCACTGAATTACAGGGTTCTCACATCGAGTAACGGTCAGGAGGCTGTCGATATTTTCAAGTTGCGATCTGAAGATATTGACCTGTGTCTCCTAGATGTCGTGATGCCTGTGTTGGGTGGCGATCAGGCGGCGAAAATTATTAAGACCATAAGGCCTGATATGAATATTATTTTTGCGACAGGCTATGATAAGGCCCAGTTAACAGACATAGACTATGAAAAAATACTCACAAAACCATTTTCTATTGAAGCGTTAGGACGTTTAATCAGGCAACAACTGGACTCCTGAAGTGAATGGTAATCAGGAAATGGCTTTCACTTTTGCATTCAGTCGGGATACGCGGCGGGATGCCTGACTGGGGTGAACCTGATGCTTACGGCCTGCGCGGTCGAGCAGCGAAGTCGCCGATTTCAATGCGGTCGCAGCAGTATCCTTGTCGCCAGCTTCTACTGCGGCCAATACCTTTTTGATCTC
>CAZKME010000080.1:0-8431 GCA_964553725.1 uncultured Zetaproteobacteria bacterium | reverse complement strand
AGCCCGCATTATTCATAAATGCTGCCGCGCCGTTGCTTGTTCCTTTGCCCGCAACGAATCTTTGTTCAGGCGTCCGTAAACATGGCTACGCCCTTTTTCGCAAAAATCCGTTGCAAACAAAGGCCCGGCGCAATCATCACGGCGATTCATGAATAGTGCGGGTTAGCGGCGGCGGACTGCTGCTGGTAGATTACCTGTCTCGCATCAATTGAAAAAAAAATGGTCGGGGTGAGAGGGTTCGAACCTCCGGCCTTACCGTCCCGAACGGTACGCGCTACCAGGCTGCGCCACACCCCGACTTGTTTGTATCCATTAAACAGGCCGCGCATCATAAAAGCATCGCGGGCCAGTGCAACAAAAATCAATAAGGGCGGTGGGCGGAAAAATCCGCCAGATCGGCCAGCAAATCCCGAATCTCGCCATCGGCATGCTCAGGCAACAATAGTTTGGCGCGCTCGGCGTAATCTTTTGCCCGGTGCATGGCAAACTCCGAACCGCCCTTAGCTGCGACATGTTCACGCACCCACGCTCTGTCACCATCTTCATACGAACCGCGTTCGGCAATAATCTCAACCCGGCTTGCCAGCTCCGCATCCTGTTGCATGGCGTAAATCAGAGGCAGCGTAATCTTGCCCTCTTCCAGATCGTGGCCAACAGGTTTGCCGGCATCTTCGGCCTCGGCCAGATAATCCAGCGCATCATCCATCAACTGGAATGCCACACCCAGACACATGCCGTATTCCGCCATGGCAGCCACCATATCGGCAGACTGGCCTGCTGTGTGTGCGCCCACTTCGCTGGCGGCCTTGAATAGCACGGCAGTTTTGCGCTCAATCACTTCCAGACACTCAGCCTCGGTCATCTCCAGATGAAAGGTGCGCGATAACTGCAACACTTCGCCTTCGGCCAGCGCATTGGTGACGTCGCTCATCAGTTTCAGCATGGCCAAATCACCATCGGACACCATCATCTGAAATGCGCGCGAAAACAGAAAATCACCCACCAGTACGGATGCCTGATTGCCCCAAACGCCATTGGCAGACGGTGCACCGCGCCGCTGGTCGGATGAATCGACCACGTCATCATGCAATAATGATGCGGTATGAATAAATTCAACCACCACGGACAGCGGAATATGGCGTTCACCCTGATAACCGAACAGGCGCGCACTCAGCAGGCACAGCAACGGCCTTAAACGTTTGCCACCGCTATTGACGATATAATGGCCGATGGCGGGAATCATCATTATATCGGATTGTAGATTCTGGTGAATACACGCATTCACCCGCGCCATATCGGATTGGCACAGTTCAATAGCGCGTTGCAGCGAGGTATGAATAGAAGAATCAGTCACGAAGCGTGCATCGTATGCATGTCTTTCGTGCCGTCAAGGCGAAGCAGCGTTAGGATTCGGACATGGAAATCATCCTTGCCTCACGCTCTCCCCGCCGCCTCACCCTGCTGCAAAGCGCCGGCCTGACTATTGAAGTGCGCCCCTCCCATATTGATGAAACGCCTCTTCCGGCGGAATCCGTAACAGATATGGTAAGCCGGTTGAGTCGAAACAAGGCGCTGGCCTGCAAGGCTCCAGCCGGCATCCCGGTGATTGCCGCCGATACGCTGGTCGCGATTGGCGAGCATGTGCTCGGGCAACCGCGCGATTTGATGCATGCCAAAAGCATGCTGCAACAACTATCCGGCCAGAAACATCGGGTGATTACCGGCGTTTGCGTGCGTATGGGCGAACGCTTGGCGCAACAGAATGTTGTTACCCGCGTGCGTTTCAGAACATTGCTCGAAGCTGAAATCGATACCTACCTGGCCCATAATGACGTGCTCGATAAAGCTGGCGCTTATGCCGTACAAGCCGGGGCGGCCAGCTTCATTGAATCGATCGAAGGCCCGCTGGATAATGTGATTGGCCTGCCTGTTCGCACCACATTGCAACTGCTGTCTGAAATCCAGTAATTTCTGAACTTCTTTCGACCATCTACCTTCTTCGTGTACTTCGTGGCCTTCGTGGTGGATACTTTCGCTTACATAAATTTTAGGTGAGCTTGTAAATAATCGTCATCCCCGCGAAGACGGGTATCCAGAGAATAAACAATGTATGGATAAGGCTGGTTTCCCGCCTTCGCGGGAATGACAAATGCTCGGTTTTTTTACGGGGTCATCACTGGGACAATCATCATGAGTGTAGAATTACTGGTTAATGTGGCACCGTTTGAAACACGCATCGCGCGCATCGAAAACGGTCAGCCTGAAGAAATTTATATCGAGCGTGAGCGCGGCCTGAAAGGCAATATCTATAAAGGCCGCGTTCAGCGCGTGCTGCCCGGCATTCAAGCCGCATTTGTCGATATCGGCATGGAAAAGGCGGGTTTTCTCTATGTCGGCGATATCGCTACGGTCAAAGCAAACGATGATGGTTTCACCGAAGCGATGGAGCATGCTGATGAGGCCGAGAGTGGCGGTGAAACTGCTGACAAACCATCATTCCGCCGCAATTCACCTCCGATCTCCAGTCTGCTCAGAGATGGGCAGGATCTGATGGTGCAGGTATCGCGTGAACCGATTGCATCCAAGGGGCCGCGTTTAACCAGCCAGATCGGTTTGCCGGGACGCTATCTGGTATACCTGCCAAAGTTGGATCATACCGGCATCGCCAGACGGCTTGAAGATATTGATGAACGCGAACGGCTGCTGAATATCTGCAAATCCATGAAACTCGAACAGGGCGGCATCATTATCCGCACCGTTGCCGAAGGTAAGGAAAAGCCTGAATTACAGCAAGATCTCGATTTCCTGCTACGCCTGTGGGCCGACATTGAAAAAAGGACAAAAAATGCCGCCCCCGGCTCCATGATTCATAAAGAATTAAACCTGTATTTGCGCGTCATGCGCGATTATGTCGATGCCGATGTGGAAAAAATCCATATCGACTCGCGTGAAGCTTATGAAACAATGAAGAAGTTCGCCCGGCGCTTTATGCCGGAAGTCGCTAAAAAGTTGTATTACTATCCGGGTCAGCGGCCTATTTTCGATGTTTATGGTGTTGAAGAAACCCTTAATCGGGCGCTGCAACGTCGCGTACCACTTAAATCGGGCGGCCATATTGTCATTGACCAGACCGAAGCGCTGATTGCGATTGATGTGAATTCAGGCTCGTTTGTAGGCTCCAGAAACATGGAGGAAACCGGTTTTAAAACCAACCTGGAAGCGGTACATGAAATCGTACATCAGCTGCGCCTGCGCAATCTCGGCGGCATTATTGTGATTGATTTCATTGATTTGCAGGAAGAGGATAACAAACGAAAACTGATTGAAGTGCTGGAAGAAGCACTCAAACGAGACAAATCTAAAAACCATATCGTACAATTCTCGGAGCTGGGGCTGGTGGAGATGACCCGCAAACGCACCCGCGATTCACTCGGTCGTATTCTGCTTAATGAATGCAGCTGCTGTAACGGCATCGGCCTGGCCAAAAGCCCGTCCACCATCTGTTATCAGCTCTTCCGCGAAGTGGTCGCGGAGGCGCGCACTTATCCGTGTGAAAGGCTGACGGTGATTGCGCACCCGGATATCATTGATCTCATGCTGGGTGAAGAAAATGAAAGCGTACTACAACTGGAAAAGTTCCTGAAGAAAGAAATTTCACTCGAAAGCAATGATCATTTTGCACCGGCGCATTATGAAGTGGTGTTGAAATAACAGGCCGAATCAAAACTTTTTTTACCGCAAAGGTCGCAAAGTTACGCGAAGGATAAAATCAACAGTATGTAAGCGCCTTCGCTATATACAAATTTCTGGCTAGCCGGATGTAAACTTTTTTTGAATTTCCTTTGCGTAACTTTGCGCCCTTTGCGGTTCATTATGGAGTAAGCTAATCGTGCCATCCCCGCTACAACTGTATGTGCATATCCCGTTTTGCGTGCACAAATGCCATTACTGCGATTTCAACTCACATGAACGGAAAAAACCGGATTGGGATGCTTACCAAAAAGCGCTGATCACGGAATTAAAACACTGGGCTGAAACGCCCATATTTGCCGGACGCAAATTAAGCACGATATTTTTTGGCGGCGGTACGCCTTCGCTGGCACCGCCTGACTTGATTGAAGCGATCATTGACTCCGTCCGCGACTGTTGCGGCATAAAGGATCATGCTGAAATCACACTGGAAGCCAACCCCGGCACGGTCGATGCAGATAACTTTCGCGCCTACAGGAATGCAGGCATCAATCGCCTGTCGATTGGCGTACAAAGTCTGGATACAGCCGAGTTACGCTGGCTGGAGCGCATTCACGGAGCCGATGAAGCCATCTCAGCATATCGCATCGCCCGCGCGGCAGGATTCCGCAATATCAATCTGGATCTGATGTACGGCCTGCCCGGACAAAGTCTGGACGACTGGTTGATTAGCTTGCATGCCGCGATTAAACTGAATCCTGAACACTTATCCTGCTATCAACTCACTATTGAACCGCATACAAAGCTGGCTGCAACCCATGCACGAAATCCATATCCCCTGCCAGATGATGAAACTGCATTATCTATGTTTTTCGAGACCCGCCAACAACTGTCTGATGCAGATTATGAAGCCTATGAAATATCCAACTTCTGCAAGCCCGGCCTGACATGCAGGCATAATGACGGTTACTGGTTATACCACGATTATATCGGTATCGGTGCTGGCGCATCCGGAAAATGGGATCAAACCGATGGCGGCATTACCCGTTACAGCAATATCCGCACGCCCGAGCATTATATCGAAACGGCTCTAACGAAAGGGGTAGCCATCAACACGCAGGAATCTCTCAAGCGAAATCAAGCTGCCGCCGAAGCCTGCTGGCTGGGTTTACGGCGTAGCGACGGCATCAATCGCAGCGCCTTTCAGCAACGTTTTGCATTCGATGTATGGGAACATTTCCAGCCGCAACTACAGGCATGGGAAAGTGATAAAAAACTGCTGGTTTGTAACGATTCAATTCGTTTATCAGAATCAGGCTTATCTCTGGCCGACGCTATCTCGGCATCGGTTCTGTAATCATCATTGGCCGCTTCCGTTTCGGAGATGCCACCCACTCCCCCCACTGAATTCAAAATAGTAAATACCACAACAGCGCCACCTTTCCCGACAAGGCTTATATTTCACTGGATCGCAGCATTTCGGATTTTGATAGCGGTTTAGTGTGCCATCTACTTGGCATCCGTGATGCCTGATCAACTGCAATATCACCCCTTACGTGGTGCTATTTTTGAAAGCTGGGCAGTTGCGGAATGACTGCCCGGCATTTGCTTGATAGCCATGATATTTAAATGTAGCATTCAATATTCATGGATAAAAGAAGAATCATTCGAGACAAGATCGATATATTATTAGGGATGTTTCCCGTGGTGGCTATCGTCGGTTCGCGTCAATGCGGCAAATCAACATTCGTTAAAAATCTTCGTCCTGACTGGAAATATTATGATCTGGAGAGTCCAGATGACTATCAGTTAATCAGCAGTGATCCGGTTGCATTTTTTACAATGAACCATGAGCATATTATTATTGATGAAGCACAGCAATATCCGGAAATATTCAAAACACTCAGGGGTGTAATTGATGCGGACAGGAAAAACAAAGGCCGTTTTATCATCACCGGATCCAGCTCCCCGGACATTATCAGGGGCATTAGCGAAAGTCTGGCCGGTAGAATAGCCACGGTTGAAATGGCACCTTTCAAACAATGTGAATATTATGAGAAAGGGCTCTCTGATTTTTATTCCATACTAAGCGGCGCTGGCGGCATCAATGAACTGATGCAACTTCAACCCGCACATAGCCTTGCACAATCTATGAACGTATGGCTTAAAGGCGGGTTTCCGGAGCCGCTCATAGAGAGTGAACATAATGAAGCGTTTTACAGACAATGGTTTGAAAACTATATGGCCGATTATGTCAGCAGGGATATTAGAAGCTTATTTCCGCGCCTGAATATTCATAGTTTCAGGCGATTCCTTACACTACTGGCGCAATTTTCCGGTCATCAGTTAAATATGAGTACCATGTCCAGGGCGCTCGAAATAAGCGTCCCTACAGTCAGGGATTATCTGGATATTGTCCATCAAACATTCCTGTGGCGCAATATGGATGCATACGCCAACAATCCGGCAAAGAAAGTGCAAAAATCAAAAAAAGGTTTTTTTCGAGATCAGGGCATTCTGCATTATTTGCTCAAAATCACAGACCTGGACAGGCTACTGATCCATCCGGTAGCAGGATTCTCCTTTGAATGCTTTGTGATCGAAGAAATCATCCGGGGATTCCAGGCCACCATGGCAACGCAGATGGATTTCACCTATTACAGAACAATCGATAAATCGGAAATCGACCTGATCGTGGAAGGGAGCTTTGGTGTGATCCCGGTAGAGATAAAACTGGCTTCTGTGGTGAAACCGCAATCACTTCGCGCCCTTGAAATATTCATTTCAGATACGCATGCCAAATATGGTATTCTGATCAACAGAGGCAAAAGAATGGAGCGCCTTGGCGAAAACATCATCCAAATTCCGGTCAATTATATTTAACCTTGCAAATTGAAAGGATGGTTTTTAATATGCAAGGATGATTTATCGTATCATTACTTAAAAAGTTGAAGAAGCACTGGCTCGTCAGGCTGCTGTTGCTTTGATTGACAGGAGTAACTATGAGAGTCGTATCATTTACCGAAGCCAGAAATGGCTTGAATCAGGGATTGGTAAACCTGAACCGTTAAGGGAGAGCCTGTCAGGCTTCTGGTCAAGACGAATAGACGAAACCAATCGCCTGGTCTATGCCATCGATGAAACTCACATCACCATTATATCTTGCCGCAAACATTACGATTGAGCTACCAAACAGGATGTTCGTGAAGGTAGGCAAAGTATAGCTACAAATGGTTTTGTGTTTCTCTGTCTTTCCTCTGTGTCCTCTATGTGGTGAACGTTCATCCGGTCGGTTATTGCTTGCTGACCGCCTCGTCGATGATCGTTGGCGTGATGAAAATCAGCAACTCATTACGATTGTTTGACGTCTGTTTGCGTTTAAACAAAAAACCTATCAGTGGAATATCTTTCAAGACAGGCACTCCTGATATGGAGTCCGTGGTTGTTTTGCTGTAAATCCCGCCAAGCACAACCGTTTCACCATTTTTCACCAGCAGAGTAGTCTCCACAGTCTTGGTATCGACAGTCGCACTTCCTGTAGGGCTAACCACGGGTGTTCCTTTATCTACCTTCAAAATCATAATAATTCGTTTGTCCGCTGTAATTTGTGGCGTCACCTCCAGCGTTAAAGGAATTTCAATAGGCGTATCCGTATTCGTACCTGTCGTAGTCTGTTGTCCGGTACTGGTCGACTGTGGGAAATAAATATTTCTAACTTGTTTGATGATTGCTTTTTTCAGGTTACTGGTAAATACGCGCGGGCTGGATACCACCTTGATCTTCCCCTCCTGCTCTGCGGCCGAGAGCTCCAGATTCAGGTTCAGCGCATTGCTCAACGTGCCCAGCGAATAACCGATCGCGCCACCGGCACCAGCCACGGCAGCACCGAGATCGACGACGTTCGTGCCTGCTGCAGTACCGTTAATTGCATGCGTAAAACGGCCAGCACCCTGATCTTTGTAGCTGCCACCCCATTTCACGCCCAAATCACGTGAAAATGAGTCCGACGCCTCCACAATACGCGCTTCGATCAATACCTGTTGCGCCGGTTTATCAATCACTGCAATGAGCCGTTTGATATTGTTCAAACGTTCGCGCGTATCGGTAATAATCATCATATTGCTGCGCTCATCCAGCATAATCGTGCCACGCGAAGAAAGTAGTTTCAGTTCATTGGACGACCCGCTGCTGGTTTGGCTGGTCTGGGTTGTGTTTGTATTTCCAGTCGCACCAGTAGTATTCGTCCTGTTGACCGTGCCCCCCTCCAGAATAGTCCTGACATCATTCACCGAGGCATAACCAAGCGTGATAAATTCAGTCTCCAGGGGCGCAATCTGTTCAGCGCTGTCTTGCGCTTCTTTTCTGGCATCGGCATCGGCTTTCAATACAGCCAGCGGCGCAATTCTCATCACATTGCCGTTCTTTTCCTTGCCGAGCCCCTTGCCGATAAGAATCAAATCAAGCGCCTGATCCCAGGGCACATCCACCAGCCGCATAGTCAGCAAGCCTTGTACATCATCGGACATGATGATATTCACATCGGACATTTCCGCGATCAATTTCAACGCATTGCGAATATCAATATCCTTGTAGTTAAAGGTGACTTTTTGGCCAGTATATACGCGCTCGCTCTTGATGGTTTTATCATCATCTCGCGCCGCCGCTACCATATCCACCGGCTTCATGGTCACCGTCAATACATTGCCGGTCTGATAGGATGTGACCACGGACTTCTCGCGCA
>CAZKME010000079.1:0-8930 GCA_964553725.1 uncultured Zetaproteobacteria bacterium | reverse complement strand
GCCCGCTGGTTGAAAAAGGAAGGTGATACGCTGGAATCCGGTGAAATCATGGCCGAAGTAGAAACCGACAAGGCGACCATGGAAATGGAAGTAGTGGATGAAGGTGTGATGCACAAAATCCTTTTTCCTGAAGGCGCTACCGTTGCCGTCGGCACAGCCATTGCCGTGATTGCCGAAGAGGGTGAAGACGTACCTGCCGATTATGTGCCGGAAAGTGCGGAAGAACCTGCTGTTGCAGATACGGCGGAAGCACCCATTCCTGAGACGGCTGCGCCAGTTCCGGTTGCTGCAGTGCCAACACCTGCTCCGGTTGCCGGAAAGGGGCGCATCAAAGCCAGCCCGCTGGCACGTCGCTTGGCCAAACAGAAAGGCATCAATCTGGCTGCCATTGTCGGCAGCGGCCCGAACGGGCGCATCGTTAAAGCCGATATTGAAAGCGCCTCCAAACGCGGCATCAGCCTTGGCGCTGCAACGGCTGCGCTAACGCCACCACCGGTGCGGCCTTTGCCGCAGGGGCCGCTGCCCTATCACGCCGATGAATATGAACGGGTGGAAAACTCCATGATGCGCAAAGCTATTGCCCGCCGCCTGTCCGAATCCAAACAGAACGTGCCGCATTTTTATTTGAGTGTGGACGTGGGCATGGATCGTTTGATGGATTTGCGCGCCCAGATCAATGAAGCGGCAGACGGCGCTTTCAAACTGAGCGTCAATGATTTCATCATCAAGGCCGTGGCCAAAGCATTGGTGGATGTACCGGCGGCCAATGCCAGTTGGACAGATGCCGATACCCTGATACACAAACATGCCCATATTTCGGTGGCTGTAGCGATTGACGGCGGTCTGATTACACCGGTGGTTCGTTTTGCCGAGCAGAAGAGTATCACCGATATTTCAGCCGAAGTGAAAGAGCTGGCGGGGCGCGCACGCGCCGGTGCATTGAAGCCGGAAGAATATTCCGGCGGCACCTTCTCGATTTCCAATCTGGGCATGTACGGCGTCAAACAATTCGCCGCTATCGTCAATCCGCCGGAAGGTGCGATTCTGGCGGTAGGCGGCACCGATGAACGCGCTGTTGTTGAGAATGGAAGCGTTATCGTCAAGAAAATGATGACGCTCACTCTCTCCTGCGACCACCGTGTGGTGGATGGTGCCGTAGGCGCAGAATTCCTCGCCGCCCTGAAGAAACACATTGAGCGCCCCGCTGGCGTACTTATCTGATTTCCTACCACGAAGGCACAAAGACACGAAGGAAACCATGACTCGTTTTTCTTTGTGCCTTCGTGTCTTTGTGGTTTATTATTTTTAGAGGTTTTGACATGCCGATTGATGTATTTATGACCCAGTTATCCCCCACCATGACAGAGGGGAAAATCGCCCGCTGGTTGAAAAAGGAGGGCGATGAACTGGTTTCCGGCGAGGTGATGGCCGAGGTGGAAACCGATAAAGCGACCATGGAAATGGAAGTTGTCGATGAAGGGGTTCTGCACAGCATTATTGCGCCGGAAGGTGCGATTGTGCCTGTTGGTGCTGCGATTGCCGTGATTGCCGAAGATGGTGAGGACATTCCTGCCGACTATATACCGGAAGCTTCCGGCGTTGAAATAGCTGCGGCGGAAGAGGAGACACCGGCTGAAGAAGCAGCCGAACTGGCGGCGGAATCAGCGCCGGAGGCGCAGGCCGCAGCAGAAATCGGTCATGCCGTGCATGATGCGGAAGAAGCTGTTGAAGAAGAGGCTGAACTGAATCTCAAACCATCCGGCCTGTTCAATGCCGACGGTGAATATGACGTGGCGGTGATTGGCGCTGGCCCCGGCGGTTATGTGGCGGCTATCCGCGCCGCCCAGTTGGGCCTTAAAGTCGCTTGCATTGAATCCACCCATTTGGGCGGCATTTGCCTGAACTGGGGCTGTATCCCGACCAAAGCGTTATTACGCACTGCCGAAGTGATTAATATTATCCAGCATAGCGGCGAGGCTCTCGGTTTGGGCGTGACTAAAGCCAATCCTGATCTGGAGAAAGCCGTAGCGCGTTCGCGCACCATCTCGGCCAAACTGAATAAAGGCATCGGCTTTTTGTTCAAGAAGAACAACATCGACCATATCGAAGGGTTTGCATCATTTGAATCCGGCAATCGGCTGATGGTGAACGATGCAGAAGGCACATCAAAGCAGGTTACGGCCAAACATGTGATTGTGGCGACCGGCGCGCGGGCACGCGCTTTTCCGGGCATGGATGTTGATAACGACGTCATCATTACCTACAAACAGGCGCTGGCACCAACGGCATTGCCGAAAAAACTGGTGGTGATTGGTTCCGGGGCCATCGGCATGGAGTTTGCCTATTTCTACAAGGCTATGGGTTCCGACGTGACGGTGATTGAGGCGGCTGATCAGATTCTGCCGCTGGAGGATCACGAGATTTCCACGCTGGTGGCTCGATCATTCAAAAAACAAAAGATTAAGATAATCACCGGCGCGATGGTTTCCTCGGCCAAAAATATCGATGGCACAGCTGTGGTTGAATACGAAGTCAAAGGGAAACAGCAGAGTATCGAGGGCGATATCTGTCTGGTGGCAGTCGGTGTGATCGGCAATACGGATAATATCGGCGCGGACAACACCTCCATGGCGATTCAGCGCAATACGATTGCTGTGGATGACTGGTATCGCACCGATCATCCGGGCGTGTATGCCATTGGCGATGTGGTTGGCGCGCCTGCGCTGGCGCATGTGGCCAGCCATGAGGGGATTGTTTGTGTCGAGGCGATTGCCGGAAAACATCCGCATAAAGTGGATTATGCCAATGTGCCGGGCTGCACCTACTGCCAGCCGCAGGTCGGCTCATGCGGCAAAACGGAAAACCGCTGCAAGGAAGAAGGTATTCCGTACAAGGTTGGCCGGATGTCGTACAACACCAACGGCAAAGCCATGGGTTTAGCTGAAACCGATGGCATGGTTAAAACCATCTTCCATGCCGAAACTGGTGAATTATTGGGTGCGCACATCGTCGGCGCGGAAGCGACCGAAATGATTGTATCCCTTGGCGTGGCCAAAACGCTGGAAACCACTGAGGCGGAGCTGGCCCATCATATGTTCCCGCATCCGACGCTATCGGAAATGATTCATGAATCGGTACTCGATTCGGATGATCGCGCTATTCATATTTGACAGGCAGGTCTTTTTCAGCTATATAATACTATCTTGAAGGGGAGATAGTATTTCCATGCCCATTTACATTGTCGATGATAATCCTGATATCTGTGAGTTCCTTGCATTTCTTTTGTCCAGTGACGGGCACCTGGTGCATGCATTTTCTCACCCCGAAGATGCATTGTCACATATGAAAACAAAGCAGCTTCAACCGGGGGTTCTCATTACGGATTACAATATGCCGCACATGAATGGTTATGAATTGCATCAGCAGGTGTGCCAGCTTGCCCCCAAGGTTCAAACCATCGTCATATCCGGGCGCGGTAATATGCGAGGGCTGATCGGGGACTTGCACTTTCTGCAAAAGCCATTTTCACCCGATCACATAATCACACTTGTAGAGGCGCTAAAGACGTCTAAACGGTAAACCCGTCCAGGCCGCGTCGCATGCCCAACGGGCCGGTGCGGGTCGTTTCAATCATGTCAAACGATTCCAGTTCAGTAAGGATCGCATCAAGGACATCAGCCTTGTTGGTGAATTCAAGGATCATGTGGCTGTCGATATGATCATCAATGACCTTGCCATCATAGCGTTCCACCAGCTCCAGCAAGGTATCACTGTTGTCCGCATCGGCTTGTACCTTGACCATCAGCATGCCACGTTCCAGATGCACGGCATGTGAAATATCTTCAACCTTGATCACCGGGATCAGCTTGTTCAGTTGTTTTTTGATTTGCTCGATGATGCGCTCATCACCACGCGTAACCAGTGTCATGCGGCTGATCGTTTTATCTTGCAACGGTGCGACATTCAATGTTTCAATATTATAACCGCGCGCGGAGAACAGCCCGGCGATACGGGTGAGTACGCCGAATTCGTTTTCTACCAGCACTGTAATGGTATGCCTCATGATAACACCATCTCGTTCAGCGCCGCGCCTGCCGGCACCATCGGAAATACATTTTCTTCCCGGGATACGGCAACATCCACCAGCACAAAGCTTTCGCCATCCACCTCGAATGCCGCTTTCAATGTGGCATCGAGTTCCGCTACTTTGTCCACGCGCATACCAACGCCGCCGAATGCCTCGGCCAGTTTCACAAAGTCCGGCAGGGCATCGAAATAGGAGTGGGAATAACGCGACTCATAGAACATCTCCTGCCACTGGCGCACCATGCCCATATAGGCATTGTTCAGAATAATAATAATCACTGGTAACTTGTATTGATACATTGTCGCCAATTCCTGGATGCACATCTGAATGGAGGCATCGCCGGTAAACACCACCACCCGTTCATCCGGCATGGCAATCTGCGCACCCATCCCCGCCGGAAGACCGTAACCCATGGTGCCCAGTCCGCCCGAAGTCAGGAACCGGTTGGGCTTGCGGAATCCGTAATGCTGCGCCGCCCACATCTGATGCTGGCCGACATCGGTAACCACAATTGCATCACCCTCAGTCAGGGCATGCATCTTGCGAATAACTGCTTGCGGCTTGATCGGCCCGTCCTCAGGCTGATCGAAATGCAGCGAATCAACAGCGCGCCATTCCGAAATCTGTTCCCACCACAGGGCCAGCGCCGTCGTATCCGGTTGGCCGTTCTTGCGGGCAATCTCTTCCAGCAGTTGGGTCAGCACCACTTTCACATCACCGACAATCGGTAAATGAGCATGAATGTTTTTGGAGATCGACGATGGATCGACATCAATATGAATCACGGTCGCGTCCGGTGCGAAGGCTTCAATCTTGCCGGTCACACGATCATCGAAACGCGCCCCGACCGCAATCAGCACATCACAATGGGACACCGCCATATTGGCTTCATACGTGCCATGCATGCCTAGCATGCCAAGGAAGTGGGTATCGTCATAGGGTATGCCGCCGAGACCCATCAGCGTATTGGTGACCGGCGCATTCAGCGTATGCGATAACTCCCGCAACAATGATGCGCTGCCGCTTGCATTCATAATGCCGCCGCCGGAATAAATCACCGGACGCTGGGCGGCCAACATGGTTCTGACTGCTTTTTTAATCTGCCCCGGATGACCGCTGCTGACCGGCTGATAGGAGCGCATAAAAACTGATTCCGGCCACTTGAATTCACAAATATTGATGCTGATATCTTTGGGGATATCCACCAGCACCGGGCCGGGCCGCCCTGTAGTGGCGATATGAAATGCCTGGCGGATAATCAGGGCCAGATCCTCGGCGTGTTTGACCAGAAAATTATGTTTGGTGGCGGAGCGGGTAATGCCGACCACGTCGGCTTCCTGAAATGCATCGTTACCAATCAGGCCGGATGGCACCTGACCGGAAAAGCATACAACCGGCGTCGAATCAGCCAGCGCATCAGCTAAACCTGTCACCGCATTGGTCGCGCCGGGGCCGGAAGTGACCAGCGCCACACCGCAACGTCCGGATGCGCGGGCATAACCGCTGGCGGCATGCAGCGCCCCCTGCTCATGGCGCACCAAATAATGCTTGAAGAAATCCTGTTTGAAAATGGCATCGTAAATCTGTAATACGGCACCACCGGGATAACCGAAAATGGTATCCACGCCTTCCCGCTTCAGGCATTCAACAAAGATTTCCGCACCGCTTAATTTCATGCTCGCCAAGCTGCACCCGAGCCTGCATATGGTCAAGAAAAGGGCATAAAAAACACTGTAATAATAAGGCTATTTCTGATTGGCGAAATCACTGAAAGGAGATTTATTTCCTACCCATTAACCAATCAGTTTTGCGTTGCCGACAGAAGTCGCCCGAGTTAAGCTGGTGCGATGTGAATGCGTTCAATCGCTGTTGTCATGCGTGTTGACGGATCAATACTGACCAGCGTGGCAAAAATCGAGGCACCGCGTTCCACCGCTTCAAAACGTTGCGGCAGCCGTTGCACCATGCGCCTTAGCGCGCCATCCACCTTCATGCCGATAATGGACTGGTAGGAGCCGGTCATGCCGATATCGGACTGGTAGGCCGTGCCCGAGGCGTGAATGCTGTCATCGCAGGTCGGTACATGTGTGTGGGTGCCATAAACGAACGAAGCGCGTCCATCCAGATACCAGCCCATGCCCATTTTCTCGCTGGTCGCTTCAGCATGCATATCGACCAGAATGGCGTTGACGTCTGCGGGGATATCTTGCAAGGCCCGATCCACGGCGGCAAACGGACAATCCCATGAACCCATAAACACCTGTCCGATCAGATTGATGACTGCCACTTTATAGCCGGCGGCCGTTTCCTGCACTGTCCAGCCGCGCCCTGGCGCAAAAGAAGAAAAATTCATCGGGCGCACATAGCGATCATCATCTTCAATTTGTTCGAGAAAATCGCGTTGATCCCAGCAGTGATTGCCATTGGTCAGCACATCCACTCCGATGGCAAACATCTCATCGGCCACTTTTTCCGTAATACCGAACCCGTGCGCCAGATTTTCGCCGTTGGCTACGACAAAATCCACCTGATGCATATCAATCAATGTCGGCAAATGCTCTTGCAGTGCGCGTCTGCCAGCCCTGCCGAGAATATCTCCAATGACTAGAACTTTCATGCTTTCGGGCATTCAATGACCTCTTTTTCAGTGATGATGCAATCCAGCGGCGCATCATGCGCTTCGGCAGGGATATGTGCGACCTCCTGTCCGGCAAAGGCCAGTCCGATGACCTGAATCAGGGCATGGCGGTGACTGCCGAGCCAGTAGTCAAAACAGCCTTTGCCCATACCGAGCCGATTGCCCTGGCGATCAAATGCTGCCAGCGGACACAATAGAACGGTCGCCGGTTCATCACTCCAGAGCGAGCCGGAGGCAGGTTCCTGCACACCGAACAGCCCGGCAGCCCATGTCGTTCGGTTTGTGGTCAGTCGCCATTCCATTTGTTGGTGATGATGGGTAACAGGTGCAAAAATACGATAATCCGGTAATTCAAACAGCCTGTCCGTATTCACCTCGGACGGCATGGAGCGATACAGCAGCAACGATGAAACCGGTACACATAGCCGGGCCAAATATGCACATAAACGGTTTGCGATTTGATCGGAATAATGCCGGCGTTTTTCGGCAGGCAGCGCAGCTCGGTAGGCCAGCGCTGTAGTTCTCAGGGCGGCTTTATTTTCAGGCTGTTTGATGATCGGGGGATTTTTCAATGTCATGTGTGAGGACTTACGGCGCGTTGCGTGGGTGACAGGGCAGGCAAAAAAAGGGCACCCCCGCGCTGGCGTAATGACAAATAGTCGTCGAACCCTCTAACAAGAGGTGGGCGCCGCACCTCGGCCTCAGGTATCCCGAAAGGGGGATTCGCATGGCCAAAGTAGGTAAGCTCCCAATCGACAAGTATCGGCTCAGGCAACATGCTGCCATTCGATCAACGCAGGGGTGCTTTCGCTAAACCTTCTGCCTGTAATACTACACTGTCCAGTTTAGATATCAAGCCTTCCAGGCTATCCAGATTGCCTGTGCCGCTTTTCAATAATTCACCGGCCAGATTCAGAGATACCAGCGTGAGCAAGCGGTCGGAGGCGACAGATGCGCCCATACTGCGCAACTCATCAATATGCTCCTGCACCAGATTGGCGGCAGCCATGACCTGCCCGGGGTCTTCATCGGTCAGAATCGAAAAGTTACGTCCCATGAGTGATATCTCGACCGCATGGCTCATGAAACTTCCTCCTGACTGACTATCAATTCATCCAGCTTTTCAATGGCATGCTCGACCCTGGCTTTTGCTTCCATGCGGCCATTTTGCAGGCTTTCCAGTTCACTTTCCAGTTGCTGCACCTGATCGCGGCGTTTGCGCAACTCATTTTCAGCGATACGCACTACTTCGCGCATGCGGTGATTATCGGCAATCGTTTTTTCCATATTGCGGCGAATGGCGGCCAGATGTTCGGTTAATGTCTGGATTCGTTCTTCCAGCGCCTGCTGTGGATTATTCTGCATGGATGACATTGAATCACTTTCAAACGCTTAATTCAAGTAATACTGTTCGAGTCGGTAAAACCTGCTGAACGAAACACCCCGGCGCAAAGATTTCACTTCGTAACAGAAGCTGCTACTGTTTCGCTGCACGGGGGTGGTTCATGGGGAAGAAGAAAACATTTCGCGTCATTCTTATTAAACCGTCGCATTACGATGAAGATGGTTATGTCATTCAATGGGCCAGATCCATTGTGCCGGCCAATTCACTGGCTGCTATTTATGGCCTCTGCCTGGATGTGGAAGAACGCAAGGTGCTCGGCAATGATGTCGAAATCATCATCAGCGCTTTTGATGAAACCAATACCCGCATCCCGGTCAAACAGATTATTGCCGACATCAAGGCCGCCGATGGTGGCGGTTTTGTCGGTTTCGCTGGCGTGCAGTCCAACCAGTTCCCGCGCACCATGGATATTGCCAGAAAATTACGAGCGGCGGGCATTCAGGTCTGTATCGGCGGTTTTCATGTTAGCGGTTGTGCTGCCATGCTGCCGGAACTGCCTGCCGATATTCAGGAAGCCAAGAATATTGGCATATCGTTGTTTATCGGTGAAGCCGAAGGGCGGCTTGATGACGTATTCACGGATGCGTACAAAGGCAAGATGCAGGCCACATACAATTATCTAAGCGAATTACCATCCATTGAATCCGCACCTCCGCCGTTTCTGCCGGCAAAATTACTTAAACGTTCCATGAACTCCGGCACCAGCTTTGATGCTGGTCGAGGCTGCCCGTTTATTTGCAGCTTTTGCACCATTATCAATGTGCAGGGGCGCAAATCGCGACGGCGATCGGTTAGCGATA
>CAZKME010000078.1:0-9160 GCA_964553725.1 uncultured Zetaproteobacteria bacterium | reverse complement strand
AGTCGTTATACCCTGTCAGATCAGACAGTTAAAATTCTGAAATCCCTGAAAGATGATGTGGAAGTGATTGCCTTTTACCGTAGTGATCAACGGACAAGGCAGGCGATGTTCGATCTGTTGCAGGAGTATTCTTACTATTCGCCAAAATTCAAAGTCCGCTTCATTGATCCGGACAGAAGTCCGACGGAAGCCGTGAAATATCGTGTTTCATCCTATCGGACGACGCTGATGCGTTTTGGCGATAAAGAGGAAATCGTAGTCAACGAATCGGAAAATAAAATCACCAATGCCCTGATTAAACTGATCAGTAAGGAAACAAAGGTGATTTATTTCGTCAAAGGTCACGGTGAGAAGCAGATAAACAGCAAAAAAGGCGATGGTTATTTTCTGGTCAAGGAAGCCATTGAACGGGAAAATCACGACGTGCGGGAACTACAGCTGCTCAGCGTTGCAAAAATACCCGAAGACGCCTCTGTGCTGGTGATCAGCGGGCCGGGAACGAATTTCCTGCAAGTCGAACTGGATAAAATATCTGACTATATTAATCAGGGAGGGCGGGTTCTGTTTATGCTTGATCCAGGTGGCGCCAACGGGCTGATGACGTATCTGGCTGACCTCGGTTTTGAAGTCGGCAATGATCTGATTATTGATACATTGAGTCAGGTGTACGGCGCCAACTATCTGACGCCCGTGGTGGTAAACTACAACAAAAGGCATCCGGTTACGAACGGCTTTGAGCTGACAACATTCTTTCCGGCGGCCCGTTCTGTTCACATCAAGGAAGATCCTGCCAAGGGCAGATATGATCTGGCAAAAACGAGCGACAAGAGTTGGACGGTCAAAGGTGAACTCACGGAAGCCGATCTGAAGTTTAATCCGGACAAACACACTCGGGGGCCGATCAGCATCGTGGCGGTGGCGGCGGTTGAGGTGTTGCTTAACGAGAAAAAAACTGAATCGATCCAGGAGAATATGAAGACATGGGGCAAGATTATTGTCGTCGGCGATTCGGATTTTGTCAGTAATACCCACCTCAAACTGGCTGGCAACAAGGATTTTTTCCTGAATATGGTGAACTGGCTGGCTGAAGAAAACGTGTTGATTTCCATTCGCAGAAAGGAACCGGGATTAACGCCGCTGATGCTGACGCGAGCACAGGGTAAAATCGTTTTCTGGTGTTCCATGGTAATTGTGCCGTCATTGGTGCTGGTGATCGGCATTGGCGTGACCTTGAGAAGAAGGCGGTCTGTGTGAACTTTTCCAAAAAAACATTATTCTGGATTATTATACTGATCTCGCTGGCCGGCGCATTTCATTTTTTCGATGAAGAGAAGGAGTCGGAAAAGCAGTTGGTAGCAGCGAGTTTCAGGCTGTTACCCTTCAGCGTCGCCGATGTTAAGTCCTTCTGGATCAATAATCTGGCGGATCATCTGGAGATCAGGGTTGTGCGTAACGATGACGGATGGAAACTTGTGCAACCGCTGGTCACAAAGGGTGATAAAGACGCCATCGAAAAGTATTTGAGAATTATCGTTACGGCCAGAAAGGATGCGATCCTCTTCAGTAAGCCGGAGCCGTCCAAGTTAAAAGAGCTCGGTCTGAATAATCCCAAGATTGAAGTAGGGTTGACGGCGAAGGGAAAGGAAACTGTTATTATTTTCGGTGAAAAAGGGCCGACACTTAATATCTCTTATGCCATGTTCAAGGGTAATGCCGAGGTCTACCGCGTCCATTCAGATCTGCGGACTGAATCGGCCAAGGATACCTACGCTTTTCGCGATAAGACCATTCTTGATTTTGATCCGGTCAAAATGAAACGGCTGGAGATTGTCCAGAAAGGTAAGCCCAGGGTGGTTATTGAGCAGGATAACGGCAAATGGAATATGCTTGAACCTTCAAAAGGACAGGCTTCTATGGAGAAGGTGCTGGAAACCCTGTTCAGTATCAAAAATGGTAAAATCAAGGCATTTGTCAATGATAAACCATCGGATCTGGCCACTTACGGGCTATTTTCACCAAAACTGGCATTGACCATTTACATGCAGAAAAAAACAGCGCCGTATAAACTTATTATTGGCAACAAAGACAGGCAAAAGCGCGGCTATTTCGCCACCACCGCAGCCGCTGATAAAGTGTTTGATGTCGAAGAAGACCTGGTCAAGACTATTTTGTTGAATATGGATAAATACCTGGAAAAAGACACGGGGTGATGCCTTGGCCGATACACTCCCCCATTGCACAGAACAGCCTTCTTTGCACGAAAACGGGAGAAATATGAGTAACCGTATCCATCATTGTCATACAGGTTAAAGTTGCCTGTGAAAGTGCATGGTTCGTATCGGTTCAGCGGGAAAAATGAGTTGCAGTGACAGCCCATCTTTGCTGATGATGGTGTGGACGGGCCCGTTCCAGCGGTCACCAACGCCAAAACCGATCTGGTCATCTTTGATGACTTCCATTTGCGATATCAGGCGGATCGGGGGATGCTCATCCGGCATGCTTAACTTGATGGTTTCGTCGGCATAAAAGCGAATGGTGACCCGTCCGTCATTTTGTTGCCATACGCCTTCCAGTTGCGTGATTTTGTTGGCTGGAACGGGGTTGTCAGTTGCCATGCAGCCAGCAAGCGTGAACAACAGCATGAAAGCGATAACGTGGGTAACGCGGTATGCTGTTTTCATGACTGGTGCTTTCTGAGCCTGAGCTCATGGCCGGAGATAGTCATGTGTTCTTTATCAGCGTCTTTATAAATAGTCAGGGTTTCAGCAATGGTGCCGTGCTCGAAGTGCAACAGAAAGCCATAGAGGTAAAAAACACCGCCCAAACGCGGGTCATAGTGTTTAAAGGTGGACTTGATGTTTTTTAATGCGCCTAACGGCTTGGTGAGTGCAGTCATTTTTTGTTGCCATGCATGAAGTTGATGAATGCGCAGGAATTGATCGTCGTATAGCGGCATCACATCCTGCCAGTTGTCGGTCTGGAATCCCTTGTGAACGGTGCTGATGACCTGGTTCGCCTGTTCACCCTGATCCGCTTCAAAAAGGCAGCCTGCCAGCATGGAAAGCAGCAGGGGTAATAGCAATAGCCTGGCAAAAAAATGTTTCATGTCACCTCCAACAGGCGGCGATGCTAGGAGGTGGCTGGCGCATGGCAAGCTACGCTGTTTTGCTACTTCATTGCATAAGATGTAAACCATAGTATTGTTTCCGCATCTATGATGCGCAGGCTGCGTGAGGCTAAGGAGGGTATTGATGGCTAAAGGACAGAATCAGAACAATGGATTGAGGATGGTGCTATTCTATATTACGTGTGGAATTTTACTTGTAACAGCCAGTTATGGGGGGCTCTATTTTGTATTTGGGCACCTTACATCAGGTGTTGAAAATAATAATAAAGCAGAACTGGAAGCGGGCATTAACTTCGATCAGCTTCAGGGGGCAATCAGAACCCAGTTGCCTGAGAACCTGGTGCAGGTTAAAGTGAATACGCACAGTAAATATGCCAATTCGACATTTATCGCGAATGACGCGCCCAAAATTGATGTGAATGCAGATACCTTTGTCGATTTGGTAAAACGCAGCGGTATTTGTGCGCCGGCAGGGGGCAAAGCAGGATATGATGACAGCGCCTGTACGATGAATCTTGAGTCCATGGCGTATTCACATTTAAACTATAAGCTGGTGAATAATGCTGACAAGAATATCTGGGCGAAATTCATTATTGCCAAAGACGAGAGCATCGTTGTCTGGCGCTTGACGAGCGCAACCTTGTCCAAGGCGATGATGGCCAATGTGCTTAAATAGCCTGGATTATTCATAAATACTGCTGCGCCCTCGCTTGTTCGTTTGCCCGCAACAAATCCCTTGTCAGTTGTCCGTATGCACTGCTACGGTCGCCTTCTTCGGAATCCGTTGCGAACAAACGTCCTGCGCGATCATCACAGCGATTCATGAATAGTCCAGGATAGGTTTCAAATCTTGAGGTTATAGCGGTTGCAACATAACAAAGCCGGCAGGGATACCTCGCCGGTTTTGTTATGCGCCTTTCTTCATTAACGCTTCTTCTTGCAAAGTAGGCATCAGGCGGAATAATGCCGCTCCATGTCTACCAATCAGCAACCCCTCAAGCCCGGCGAGAAAATACTATTCACAGTGGCTGGCGTATTTGTTGTTTTCGCCATCATCGCTTTTATTATCATGCAGTTTTTTATTGCCACCTCAGACAAACCGATTTTTCAGCAAAAAACCCATGCCGACTTTTCAGATGAAGGGCAGAAAGGCTCCGAATATTTTCGTGTGAATGGCTGTACGACCTGTCACCGCGCTTTGCGCAACGGCACCAATATGGGGCGGACAGCTGATCTCGATGGTATCGGATCGCGCCGGACGATGGCATGGATGTATGCTTTTCTAACCGATCCTGTCACCAATTATGGTGACGAAACAATGGACCACCGCCCCGGCCAGCGCTCGGCTGCCTATGTCGCCGAGATGCCGAAAGAGAAGCTTCATGCCATCGCTGTGTTTTTATCCGAATTGAAATCAGATCAGGGATCATCCTCGGCTGAGGTGCCGCCCAAGGGCGATTCGCCCTTCATTGACAGCATGGTCAAAACCTGGGCACCGAAAGAATGGAAAGAAAAATACCCTGATATTAGAGACAAATATAAATCGGCGCAGCCGGATGCAGGAGCAAGCAAGTGACACTTCAGCCGTGGGAAGAAGAAGAGTATGTTAAATATACCCTGTGGTTCATATTCGCCTGTATAATCTACAGCATTATCGGATTCTCATGGGGGGCGCTGATGGGCGGCATCCATGATTTCCGTCATTTTGTCGATCATCGCATGTTCGGCAAACTGATCGTGCGGGCGCATACCCATATCAACCTGCTGGGCTGGGTGGAGATGGCCATTTTTGCAGCTGTTTATTATGTTGTGCCGCGTCTGGTCAAACGCCCGATTTACAGCCTGAAACTGGTCAAGGTGCATTTCTGGACGCATAACTTTGGCCTGATTGGCATGGTGGTATTTTTCACTGTGGCCGGTGTGGTTGGCGGCGTGGCCAGTCAGACATTGCTGCCATCGGATGTGGAGAAACTGGTGCGACCGTGGCTGGCGGTCATGGGGATTTTTGGTTCGATTGTGTTACTGGCCAACTGTATATGGGCCTATAATATCTTTCGCACCTGTGCGGGCTGGAGAAACAACAGGTGAAGCTGTTGATGCAATTCGCATGGGCGGTACTGCTGGCTTGCGGCCTTGCTGCTTGCGATACGGATTTCGGCAGTGTTGGCGGCGGCGGCGTATTTCTGGCGGGCAAGCCTGCGCCGGTATTAAAGACCAAGACACTGGCCGATGTCGGCGGCGATATGTCCAAGATTACCAGTTATCGCTACCCTGATCCGCGCATGTATCAACTATCTTTCGATGATGCCATCAAACAGCACAAGCCGATTGTGCTGGAGTTTGCCACCCCCGGTCACTGTACCCAGTGCGACAAACAGTTGCAGTTGATGAAGGCGATGTTGAATAAATACGAGCATAAAGTGCTCTTTCTGCATATGGATCAGTATTATAATCCGGAAGCCTATGATGCTTTTCAGGTGCGTGGCGAACCGTGGACGTTCGTGATTGATGCAAAAGGCATCGTGAAAGAGGTTTACCCAGGGCGTATGTTATATCCGGAGATTGATCCGGTTCTGGCCGAACTGACATCCACTACGGGTAAGGAAAAATAATGGCCAAAAACTGGCAGGAAGTGCAATGCGAACTACAGCCTGACAAGGCGGGCATGCTCTGGGATCTGGTGCTTTATGTGCCGACCGTTGGTTTTTTGTTGCTCTGGGGACTGAAACTCTGGTATGGCAATGATGATCAGTCCATGGTCGGTTATGGTTTGATGTTTCTGGGCTTTTTCTTTTTGATGGTGGGCGGCGGACGCGTAATGCGTCGGATGTTAATGCATCCGAAGGCACCTGTTTCGCTGGATATCAATCGGGAACGTATTCGCTTGAAATTAAAAAACGGTACGGTGACTGCGCTGGTGAAGGATATTCGGTTTTTTTCCGATCATGCCGGTAAATCATTTGGCCTGACGGGTATCGATAACCGTGGTGCCAAATGCCAGCATGTATTTCACCGTAAACAATTCGATGAGGATACCTATAAAGCGATTGGGAAAGCGCTCGAACGATACAAATAGTTGCAGATGGTTTTTAGCGTGTGTGTTTGATGGTATCCCATGCGAAATAAGCCATGGCTACGGCGCTAATCAAGACCACAGCAATGATCAACACCAGTTCAGTTTGTTCGCTGACCATGCCACCGACAAAAATATGTACGCAATAACCGAAAATAAATAGCGAAGCGATGGCGCTGACGCCATAAACCAGTATTTCTTTCATGAGCGCATTCTGTGGGCCTGCATTCTGTATGGCAAGAAATAGCCCCAAGTTTCTATGGCAAGAGCTTTTTTTGGAACAATAGTCCTATCATACATCACCTTTACATCTTTAATGAAGGCCATTAAGGTTTGCATTCAATTAAGTTTCCTTAATAATGCAGGAAGCAACAGAGGAGGAGTGATTTATGTTCAAATATAGTAAACTTGTTTCATTATTGGCGCTTGCGTTTGTCTGGCTGGCGACAGCCATACCGGCCAATGCGGCCAAACATGAATTTAACATGACAATTGATGAGATTGAGATTCAGGTTGCGCCTGATTTGAAATACAAAGTGTTTGGCTTTGACGGGCAGGTTCCCGGGCCGCTGCTGCATGTGCATCAGGGTGATGATGTCACTGTGCATGTAACCAATAACACATCGTTGGCGCATACCATCCACTGGCATGGCCTGTATCAGCACAACAACTGGAAAAATGACGGTGTGCCGGGCATTACCCAGGCCAAAGGCATTCAGCCGGGCGCAACTTATACGTACCACTGGATTGCAGAAAAACCGGGTACGATGTGGTATCACTGCCATGTCAATGCCAATGAACATACCGGTATCCGTGGTATGTGGGGGCCGATCATTGTCGATCCGGACAAGCCGAATGCATTGGAGAAAAAAGTTACCAAAGATGTCATTATGATGTTGAGTAGCTGGGAATCGGCAGCGGCAGACAAGTATGGTACGGGCGGTGGCCCAACCGACCAGCGCAATTATTTTTCGATCAACGCCAAGGCATTTCCGCTTGATATGCCTTTGCGTGTGAAACATGGCGATTTTGTCCGCGTACGCTTTATTGGCGCTGGCAATACTATGCATGCGATGCATTCACATGGTCATGATATGCTGGTTGGCTTTAAGGATGGTTTGGCGGTCAAAGACCCTTATTATGTTGATACGCAATTAATTATTCCGGGTTCGCATAATGATGTGTTTATCAATATGGATAATTCAGGTCGCTTCATCTTCCATGATCATATCGACTATCAATCTACCAATAATGGCAAGTTTCCGGGCGGCGCTGTTACCGTGATTGAGTATGCAGATTCTCCAAAAGATGATTGGTATCCATGGACGGGCGTGAAATATGAACCTGATTTTTTCTATGCTGAATCCATCAAAAAGGGATATGGAATCTTTGATCAGGCCGTATTCAAGGGTAAGAAGCTGACCAAAAAACGTGGCCATCGCCACAACTAAATCGATAAATACACAGGGAGATAAACAATGAAACGTGTTCTGTTGCTATCCTTTCTTGTTGCCATGATTTTCCCTGCGCTGGCCGGCGCAGGGGTAGATGGTGCCGAGATTTTGAAAACACGCTGCGCATACTGTCATGATTTGAAGGGCCCTGCGCCTCAAACAATCCGTGCATTATGGAAGCGTGATGCGCCGGATTTATTTTATGCGGGGAATAAATTCCGCAAGGAATGGTTGGTGGAATGGCTACAGAAGCCAGTACGAATTCGTCCGTCGGGTGTGAATTATCTGCGTGCCATTAATTCGACGCCACAGCATCAGAGTGCAACTAAAAAAGGCCGAAAATATGATGTGCTCTGGGGTAAGTATCTCAAACCATTGCAACATGAAGAGTTGACCAAACCTGAGGCCGAGGCTGTGGCGGGAGAGCTGATGGATCTCAAGGCGCACTACGACCTGGTTGCCTCGGTCAGCCTGGATAAAAGCAAGCAGGTGACGCTGGATCAGGGTGAAGTGCTGATTGACAAGGTCTACGGTTGTGAGTCCTGTCATCAAATCGAACCGGGTTATGGCGGCTATACAGGTTCGGAGCTGTATACGGCAGGGCGCAGGTTGCAGCCTGAATTTATGCTCAGCTACATTGCACGTCCCAAGAACTGGGACCCCAAAATCTGGATGCCGAATATGCATGTGAAGCCCGCTGATCTGCAAAAAATCGTCAATTACCTGGTTCTGTTGTCCAAGGAGGATTTCAATGCGGCTAAATAACACATTATTTGCAGTCGCGGCGTTGATGTTCATTGCATCACCTGCGCTTCATGCGGAAGAGGCATATCTGAACTATAAAACCTATTGCATGCAGTGCCACGGCATGCATGGTAAGGGTGACGGCGTAAATGTACCTGCCATGAATATCCTGCCGCGCGACCATAGCGATCATGATTATATGATGAAGCGCACCAATACCGAGATCTACAAGGTGATCAAATTCGGTGGGCCAGCGATCAATAAATCGGTTAAAATGCCGCCATGGGGTGATACCTTCACCGAAGAAGAGATCCAGCAACTGGTAGGCCATATCAGGACATTATGCTGCGAAAAAGAATTAATTCGCGGTGTGAACTTTAAGTAATACCTAGATCCTGCAAGTGATCGTGCGTGCAGAGTGTAAGATATTGGTTTAGATGGTGTATTGAAAAAAATAAGTAGTCACCTTATTGGTGATGAGTGTTTTTTTAATATGCCAGATGGATCAAGAGCTTGCGCTATGTATGTGCGAGTACTTGCAGGATCTAGGTAATAAACAGCCGGCAGTGTTATGCCGGTTCAGGGTCGCTTGCAATGGTGGTTGCAAGCGACCCTTTTGTTTGGCGTTGAAAAATGGGCAATTCCGGCAATTTTTATCCGAAGTGAATGAATATTCTTGACATGGGTATTGGCGGGGCTAGGTTGCCTTTGATTAAAGGGAATTCATGTTGAATTCATATTGTCTAGAGGAGGGCTGAATGA
>CAZKME010000077.1:0-9258 GCA_964553725.1 uncultured Zetaproteobacteria bacterium | reverse complement strand
GTGCGCGAACCGGCACTGCCCGAAGCTGAATGGCAGCGTGAGCGCGAAGTGATTTTTGCTGAAATGGCCATGGTTGAGGATACACCGGAAGAATGGATTATGGATCAACATGTGGAAGCTTTGTTTCCTGAACATGTGCTGGGTAAGCCTGTACTGGGCAATCACGATGCCTTAAACGGCTTATCAGCGCATGATTTGAAAAACTATCTGCGTCAGCATTACAGCGCCGGACGCCTGTTGATAGCTGCAGCAGGCCATATCGATCATGCACAACTGGTCGATACAGTGGCTGCGCTGAACTGGCAGTCCGATAGCGTGGGTGCGATTGATCGAACGCCGCCGGCCGCTTTGACAGGCGGCGTACAATCATTGCAACGCGATGGTGAACAAGCCCAGATCGTGGTTTCCTTTGATGGCATTACGGTCACATCGGATTCGCGGCCACAGGCATGGTTAAGCAATCAGGTACTGGGCGGTGGCATGAGCTCCCGATTATTCCGGGAGGTGCGCGAGAAACGCGGGCTGGCCTATAGCGTGAGCTCTCATTTAAGTATGTTGAGTGATGCCGGTATCTGGAGCATGACCTGCGGCATGGAGCCCGGGCGAGCTGCTGACTGTGTAACAGTCATACGCGATGTGCTGGAAAACTTTGCCGATAGTATCCACACTGAAGAGGTTGAGCGTGCCAAAAGGCAATTGGAAGTTCAGTTCCGCATGGGGCTGGATTCAGTCGAAGGACAAATGCTCTATCTCGGCGGCAGACAGGATGAACAAATATTGCTTTCGCCAATGGACTGGCTGAATTGCATTAAAGCAGTGGATGTTGATATGCTCCGGGATTGGTGTGGTAACCGCCTGTTGCAAGCCGGATTGTGGAGTATTGCCGCACCGGAACAGGCACTGGGGAAAATTTCTGATAGAATTGGGGCATGATGTTCAAAACTATTCGAGAAGATATTCGCACCGCCTTTGATCGCGACCCGGCTACCCGCACTGCCTGGGAGGCACTGACCTGCTATCCGGGCCTGCATGCGATCTGGATACACCGGCTGGCGCACGTCTGCTGGAATGCCGGATTGCTCTGGCTGGGCCGCTTTATCTCCCACATCGCCCGCTGGCTGACCGGCATCGAAATTCATCCTGGCGCTAGCATCGGCAAACACTTTTTTATTGATCACGGCATGGGTATTGTGATTGGTGAGACGACTGAAATCGGTGATAATGTTACGCTATACCACGGTGTTACCCTCGGCGGTACGACATGGGAAAAAATCAAACGTCATCCTACCTTGCAGGACGGCGTCATTGTCGGTGCCGGTGCCAAAGTATTGGGGGCAATTACCATTGGCGAACAATCGCGCATCGGTGCCAATTCGGTTGTGTTCAAGGATGTACCGCCCCACTCTACCGTGGTCGGCATTCCCGGCACCGTGGTAGCGACGACTGAATCGCTGATTGAAGATGGTAAAATCAATCTCGATCACCATCTGCTGGCCAACCCGGTGGCTGAAGCGCTCGGCCATGTGCTGAAAATGATTGATGACGTCAATGCACGCGTCGACGCCTTTCACCCGGATATCAAAGGCAAGCCAGCCAAGACCAGTGATAAACTGGAAAAAGATCGTTTGAGCGAGCAGGAAAAACTCGAACGTTTCCTCGGCGGCGGGATTTGAATGGCGAATTGTGAATTTTGAATAGTGAATTTTGAAAAAATGCTTCACACCCCTCTTTCATAATTCAAAAATATACTTGACTAAAATAGTCTGCTTTATAATATCCGACCCTTATACATGGTTATTGGTATCACGGAGGTTCGATATGCGATTAACAAGTAAAGGACGTTATGCCGTCTCGGCACTGGTGGATTTGAACAAGCAGAAGAAATTACCGGTCACGCTGGCTGCTATTTCGGAGCGCCAGTTTATTTCCCTGTCTTATCTGGAGCAGTTATTTCGCTGCCTGCGCGAGAGCGGGCTGGTCAGGTCGGTACGCGGCCCCGGTGGCGGTTATTTGCTGGCCAGAGATGCCGAAAACATTTCTATTGCTGAAATCATCCGGGCGGTGAATGAACCGGTTCGCACCACCATGTGCGAAAACGGCGTACGCGGCTGCCACAAAGGCAATCGCTGCGATACGCATCAATTGTGGGAATCACTCGGTCAGCATATTTATCGTTTTCTCGATGCGGTCAGCCTTGCTCAGGTGTGCGCCAGAGATGCGGTGCTGGATCATATTGAACTCGGTGATGTGGAAGATTATCTGTCATCGCCCCGATTGCCCGAAGGTGCTGTAAAAATTGAAGCGATATCTTGATTACAATGCCACATGCCCGCCGATTCAGGCCGCACTTGATGCAGTAATACGGGCGTCCACAGAAGCGTCTGGCAACCCCTCCAGCTTGCACTGGGCCGGGCGCGCTGCGCGTCGTATGGTCGATGATGCACGCGACCAACTGGCATCGTTTTTTAATTGTGAATCCGGTAATATCGTATTCACATCCGGCGGTACCGAATCGAATAATATCGCCATTCACAGCGTACTCTCGGCATCCGAATCCGGTTCTGTTGTATGCACGGCGATTGAGCATCCGGCTGTTCTGAAACCTTTACAACAGTTTTCCAATCACGGGTTTGATATCATCCGCATTCGACCCAATGGCGACGGTATCGTAACATCTGAACGTATGATAGCAGCAATCAAAGGTGATACGCGGCTGGTCTGCATGATGCTGGTCAACAATGAGAGCGGCGTTATCCAGCCCGTAAAAGAAGTCGCCGAACATTGCAGAAAGCTCGGTATTCCGATGCTGGTCGATGCTGTACAGGCAGCTGGCAAGGTGGAAGTGAATTTCCGGCAACTGGATGTAGATTTTATGAGTTTATCGGCCCACAAGATGGGCGGCCCCAAGGGTGTTGGTGCGCTATTGGTGCGTCGCGGCCTCAAGCTTCAGGAGTTGGCTCCGGGCGGCGGTCAGGAACGTGGTCGTCGCTCAGGTACCGAGAATGTACCGGGCATAGCCGGTTTCGCAGCAGTTCTCGGCAGTATTGATTTCAATATTTTCAAACCGGTTCGGGATGCCTTTGAGAAGCAACTCAACGCACAGATCCCGGAGGCCCGGATCATATCCGAACATGCGGCGCGCACCGCCAATACCAGCCTGTTTCTGTTGCCCGGCATGGATGGCGAAACGTTATTAATGCAACTGGATCTGGCCGGTTTCGCCGTGGCTTCAGGTTCCGCTTGCTCGTCGGGTAAACGCGATCCCTCGCATGTGTTATTGGCCATGGGTTTAAATGAATCGCTGGCGCGTAGCTCCATCCGGGTCAGTTTCGGCCCGGGCAACACGATGGGCGATGCCGAAGCATTGGTGGCTGCACTGGTTTCCAGCCGCAACCGTCTCAAAAGCATGGCCGGAATAGCGTAAAGTCAAAATATTTTACCGCAGAGGGCGCAAAGGTACGCAAAGTAAAAGCACCATCTTTAACCTAGATCCTGTACACCTAAGTGGATACCTGTCTTATTTGCAGCCTGGAGAGCCAATTGCAAAACTCGTGAGCGGTATAAAAAAGGAGAAATCATCATGATGGATATTAAATTAACTGCGGCAGCGATTGATCGGGTACAACAAATACTGGCTGATGGGCAAAAGAAAGGGCTTCGTCTGGCCGTGCGGCCAGCGGGCTGTTCCGGTCTGGAATATATCATGGAAACGGTAGATAAAGCGCAGACCGGCGATCTGGTCAAATCGTTTGAAGATTTCGATTTGTATGTGGATCCGGAGTCTTATAAAACAGCCTTAACAGGCCTGCGGCTGGATTTTCAGCAGGACGCGTTATCATCCGCTTTTGTCTATAACAATCCAAATCAAAAAGGTGGATGTGGATGTGGAGAATCATTCTCCGTTTAACCAACCTGGCTCTACCATCGTGAAAAAAATTGACACTTTTTCCACAGGCAGGCTAGCTTAAGCCTTATTTGTCTGAAGGGAGCCTAGCCATGTCCAGCATACTATTATCTATCTCGGGATTCGACCGACCCGGCATCGTTTGCGATGTGGCGGAAGCATTGCAGCACCTGAACGTCAATATCGAAGATTCATCCATGACAGCGCTGCGCGGTCGCTTCACCATGATGCTGATTGTGCGTTTGCCTGAACAGATCAGCATGGGCGAGCTCAAGGCTGCGCTGGCCGAACTGGAGCAGCGCACCCGATTATCCGTCCAGTCGCAAACCATCTCCGATGCCGAAGCCAGCGCCCCGCCACTGGAGCCGGATTATGTGATTACCGTGCATGGAGCGGATAAAGTCGGCATTGTGCATGCCGTCACAGCAGCACTGGCTGAACTGGGCGTGGCCATTGTCGATGTTTCCACCCAGTCGCGCGCATCGGATACAGGCAGTGTATATATGATGGTACTGGAAGTGGCTGCCGGAGAACAGGGCCATGCCATGACTTCAACACTGGCCGATGTAGCCAATAATATAGGCGTCAATGTGGATATCCACGAACTGGATGACGCTGTTTTGTAAAACGCAGCCCTTCCCTTGTCTGTTCAGAAAATACTAACACATCCCGATAAGCGTCTGCGCCGAACCGCGCCAATCGTCACATGTTTTGACCAACAACTGGCCGCGCAATTTCTGATGCTGGAGGAAACCATGCGCGCCGGCCACAGCGGCGTTGGCATTGCAGCTCCGCAGCTCGGCTTGAATCGCCGCATGATTGTGGTGGATTGCCGCGAGAGTCTCAGGCCATGTAAAAATCACGGCCTGATTTTCATGAGTAATCCGGTCATCGCATCCAGCAACGGTGAAAGGCTGGGGCGTGAGGGCTGCCTTTCCGTGCCGGACTGGGTGGGCATGGTGCCCCGAGCAGCAGAAGCATGCATCCATTTCGAGGATGTGCGCGGCAAGCCGCAACAGATTGACGCCAGTGGCTTCGAGGCGCGCGTCATTCAGCATGAAATCGACCACCTTGACGGCATCCTGTTTATCGACAGGGTAGTTTCCAGCAAGGGGTTAATTCGCAGAATGAACGCATAGTGATCGCCTTTTTACAACGCCATCAACGATACGACCGAAAAAACTTGCTCAGATGCTATTCCCAGTCGAAATCATCATCCTCATCATCTTCTTCAAAATCAAAAGGCGGAATGGCTGCTGACATACTGTCCAGCGCTTCCGATGCGATATAACCGTTACGTTTGCTAATCCACTGTTCAATTTCTACATAGTCGGAAAAAGAATCGTTTTGTGGTGACATATACTCCTCCTTGTTGCCTTGATAGTGGAAAAGTTAGAAGTCAATTGCGGCACGCGTAAGTCATCGATATGTCATTTTGGAGACATGACAGGTAATATCTCCAGCCCGGAGGCGACCCTTTCGGAACCATGTTAGCCGATATCAAGCGTATTCACCGCCAGCACCCCAAATCCTGTCCATGAGCACCAGCGCAAATTCTCTGTTATGCAAAATTCTTCAAACAAGGCATCATTCGGCGCCATGAAACACCCTGTGCATTTTCTCGTAATGATCCTGTCGCTCATGCTCAGCGCCTGCGCCACGACACAGAACCATTACGACCCCATCGAATCAGGCAACCGGGTCTCCGACAAAATCAATGACAGTATTGACAGGGTTAGTCTGAAACCTGCCGCACAGGGTTATACCGCCATCGTTCCCAAGCCGATGCGCAGGGCCGTATCCAATTTCTTCGATAATAGTACATATATAAACACTGTATTGAACGACTTTTTGCAGGGTAAAGGGCAACAGGGCTTTGGCGATCTCATGCGTTTCCTGATCAATTCAAGCCTCGGCGTCGGTGGACTGGTGGATGTCGCATCACCCATGGGATTTGAACGGCATAACGAGGATTTTGGCCAGACACTGGCAACCTGGGGCGTTTCAAAAGGAGCCTATATAGTCTACCCGTTTTACGGGCCGAATTCCGTACGCAATACGCCCGATTTTATCACTGCGACCGCAACTGATCCCCTGTTCTGGGCCGGATTCGTTCTGGCACCCTACGTCACCATCCCCCTTGCTGTGCTCAAATATGTGGATGAACGCGCCCTTCTGCTCAGCGCATCGGATATGCGTGATGAAATGGCGCTGGATCCGTATCTGTTCACGCGGGAAGCATGGCGGCAACGGCGTGAATATCTGATTCACGATGGCAACCCGCCGGCAAAAGCATCGAGTCAAGACGATGGCTTTGAAGATGACGGTTTTGAAGAAGATGGTTTCGATAGCCAGCAAACCCAACCGAAAATAAAAATCCGTCTGGACAGCATGCCAACAAATGATATTGCTCCTGTAGCCATGCCATCACCAGCCGTTTCACCATCCGGCCCCGCAGTGGTGCAAAGCCAATCGCACACATCCGCATCGGCTTCATCCAGCCCATCCAGTTCAGGCGGGAAATATGTTATTTTTCTGTCGTCGCACTATACCGAAGCTGAAGCTGCGGCTGAACAGGCACATATTGGCAAACTTGGCGTTCACAGTGATATCTACCCTGTAATACTGAATAATCACCAATGGTACCGCCTGCGTGTCGGTAGCTATGCCAGCAAGGCGGAAGCCAGCGACAACATCGATCAGCTCATGTCACGCACGGGGCTAACCGGCGCGTGGGTGGAAGTAGTTAAATAGTTTGTGTACGCCCGGCACAACAAAAACAAGCGCATATTCCACCTGTTTCTGTAAACTATCCCCCTGTTTTTATTTTGAATTAAAGAGCCGATTGCAAAACTCGTGAGCGGCGATCAGCCTCCCCACATTGGCCCATTTCCGATCTGGAACTTCGATCCATGGAACCACCATGCATCTCATTCCATCCCGAAAATGGACTCAACGTGGGATTGCCGCTCATCCACCCAGAGTTTTGTCTGTGGCTCTGAAGTTTAGAATATCAACCTAACCTGTGTAGAAGGAGTCATGATGAAAAAAATAATTATGGTTGTTACAATTTTTATATCCGCATTCATGCTGACTGCATGCGAACACTATTTCCCCTACGATGGCTATGAGGGTGGCTATTACGGTGGCGGGCATGGTGATGGCTATAATAACGGCCACGGCGGCGACCATGGTAGCGGAGAGCAAGATGATTAATGCAGAAAAAAGGCCATAAACAGACTTTTTACGACTTCATCATAATCTGCTGGCCCGATGCCTTAACAAATGATCGGCCAACACCAGCGCCAGCATGGCTTCGGCAATGGGTACGGCGCGAATGCCCACGCACGGGTCATGCCGTCCCTTGGTCACGATTTCAGTTTCATCACCATGAATATCAATCGTTGGCCGTGATTGAAGAATCGATGACGTTGGTTTGAGCAGCATGCGGGCGCGAATGGTATCGCCATTGGATATGCCACCGAGTATGCCTCCGGCATGATTACTCTGAAAACCGGTGGCGCGTATCGCATCGCCGAATTCGGAACCTCTGGATTCCACACATGCAAATCCGTCGCCGATTTCTACTGCCTTGGCGGCGGGTATATTCATCAATGCTTTGGCAATATCGGCATCGAGCCGGTCGAATATCGGCTCACCGAGCCCCGGAATCATGCCATGCGCTTCGACACAGACAGATGCACCAATGGAATCTCCTTGTTTGCGCAAGGCATCCATAAAGTCAGCCATCTTGATTGCAGCCTGTGCATCCGGGCAGAAAAAGGCGTTACGATTGATTTCTTCCGCATCGAAACGCAGCGCATCAGTTTTAACCGGGCCAATCTGATCCACCCAGCCCAGCACAGAAATACCGGATTCAGACAATAATTTTTTGGCGATGCCGCCAGCTGCCACGCGCATAGCCGTTTCGCGCGCCGAAGAGCGACCGCCACCGCGATAATCGCGTCGGCCATACTTCTCAAAATAGGTGAAATCGGCATGGCCAGGACGGAATTTATCCTTGATGTCGGAATAATCCTTGCTGCGCTGATCGGTATTGCGAATCAATAAACCAATCGGGCAACCGGTTGTGATGCCTTCAAACACGCCGGATAGAATTTCCACTTCATCTGCTTCGCGGCGCTGGGTGGTGTATTTCGACTGGCCGGGTTTGCGTCGATCCAGATCAGGTTGCAGATCGGCCTCGGACAAAGCAAGTCCGGCCGGACAACCTTCAACAATCGCGACCAGCGCCGCGCCGTGAGATTCACCGGCAGTGGTGAGGCGAAAAATATCGCCTGTACTGGATCCGGACATCGGTTATTGCTCCATCAGTCTGGAATACCCGGATCTCCGGCACCAATATGGAATCCGGCATCGACATAATGTATTTCACCAGTCACGCCCGAAGCTAGATCGGAGAGCAGATACACACAGGTATTGCCAACCTCTTCCTGTGTTACATTGCGTCTCAGCATCGAACCACGCGCACTTTTTTCCATCAGTTTTTTAAAATCGCCAACGGCGGATGCAGCCAGTGTTCTGATCGGGCCGGCAGAGAGAGAGTTGACGCGAATGCCATCCAGACCGAGATCCTGAGCCAGATAACGGGTTGACGCTTCCAGCGCCGCTTTGGCCACGCCCATCACGCCATAACCGGGAATAGTGCGCTCAGCGCCCAGGTAGGTCATGGTTACCATACTGCCTCCAGCCTTCATCAATGGCGCTGCCCGTTGGGCGCAAGCGATAAATGAATAGGCCGAGATATCCAGAGCCAACTGAAAATCTTGCCGCGACGTTTTTTGAAAACGGTCACGCAAGGCATCTTTATTGGCAAAGGCAATCGAATGCACGATAAAGTCCAGTTCACCCCATTGCTCTTTTACCTGCGCAAAAAAAGCATCCATACTGGCTTCTTCCGATACATTCATCGGCGCAATAATTTCAGCCCCGACACTCTCGGCCAGCGGGCGTACGCGTTTCTCCATCTGTTCGCCAAGATAATTGAATCCCAGAATTGCGCCTTCACGCTGCGCTGCTCTGGCCACGCCCCAGGCAATAGATCTATTATTGGCTACGCCAAGGATCAGGCCTTTTTTTCCGTTCAAAATTCCCACGCAAAACTCCCTGTGTCATTGATTGCCGCCAACAATATCAGCAGCCTTTCAAAAGCGCACGCAAATGACGTTTCAAATCATCTCTGCGCCATGCCTGTACGCCGCCATAAGCCTGCTCTTCCCGGGCATGAACAATACAGACCAACGTTTTTCACCGATACCGTCAGAGAGATCAATCGCCCTAACCTGGACTATTCATGAATCGCTGTGATGATCGCGCAGGACGTTTGTTCGCAA
>CAZKME010000076.1:0-9258 GCA_964553725.1 uncultured Zetaproteobacteria bacterium | reverse complement strand
ATATTACGTTTCGACTACCGCCGCATTACAATAATTTTTCCAAGCGATTGATCAAGAGTCCCAAACTGTATTTTTACGATACTGGCTTGCTGTGCTGGTTATTGGGCATACGCACGGCCAATCAGCTTTCTGCGCACGCCATGCGCGGTGCTATTTTTGAAAACTACGTGATTGCCGAGTTAGCCAAACAATATTACGCCACGGGTGATATTCCGCCATTCTGTTTCTGGCGCGACCAAAGTGGTTTGGAAATTGATCTGATCATTGAAGATGCAGGCAAATTGGTGGCTGTTGAAATCAAGTCCGGGCAAACGCTGGTGGCGGATTTTTTTAAAGGCTTAAATCGTTGGGCAATTCTGGCAGGCGATGTGGCTGGCGAGTCGGCGCTGATATATGGCGGTGATGAGAATCAACAACGATCCGGCATTCGGGTCTATGGTTGGCAGTCTGTGGGGGCGTTGAAGGCTGTTACTGAATAAAAGGGTTTTCGATCACCATGCCCTTCCATGCTTGTTTGTGCTGCATATCTTCGCTGTATAAATGGGTGACGCCAGCCTGAACGGCAGTTTCCATGATCATGGCATCCCAGAATGAGAACTGATGTTTATCCACCGCAAGCATGGCCATATTCAACGTGGTTGGCATGGCATTGATGACTGGAAACAGGGTCATCCAGTCGTTGATCTGGGCTATTGCATCCGGCTTCGGCATTTTGCCTTTGCGTGTGGATGCATGAAAAAATTCACCCAGTGACTGTAGTGTCAGGACGCAATCGCTGAGCATCATCTCATGCATTAACGTGATAGCGCTTTGGTGGCGGCTTCCAGCCTCACTGTCGATACTGTAAATCAGTATATTGGTATCCACGCAATAGCGTTTAGCGCTGATGGGATGCATCCCGATCAAACTGTTCGCCGCCGAGGTCAAAGCCTGATTTCATTCTGTTCAACGTTCGTTTACGCGCTTGCTGTTGTTCTTTGGATAAGGTTTGAGAGGGCGTGATGGCAGACAATCGGGCGACAGGCTTGCCGCGTCTGGTAATGATTATCTCGCTGCCCTGTTCAACGATATCGATATAACGGGATAAGTGTTGATTTACATCGCGAATAGGGGCCTGCTGTTGCATGATAGTTTCCTCCGATTATATTGTAGGACATACTACATTATACATGGGGAAAATCAATACAAAGGAAAATTGGCATCGCGAGTCTGGAATGTGGTGGGTTAACATGAAACAAACAACGCGTTAGGATGACGTTTTTATACACAGGGTAAAATAAAGTCCGCTACAGCATGGTTACAGAAAGGTAAACGTGGCATGGAAACAAAGGGAGGGAGAAAATGAACGTATTAACAAGTAATGCATTTGGGCGCATTTTGAAGGTGTTCGGGGTTCTATGTTTAGCAGTGTTATTCCCTGTAGCAGCCAGTGCCATGGCGATTGAAAAAACGGCAATCGGAACACCATGGCAAGCGGGGGGAACGGGATCATATCAAATTAACGTAACGAATACTGGCGGCCCTATTGCGCCGGGCACTATCATTGTAGTGCAAGATAATGGAAGCTTTCCATCGCCACCTTTGAACCTTGCTGGTATCGCTGGTGATCCCGGATGGGACTGTATTTCAGTTCCAGGGCAGTGTTCTTACACGGTTGGTTCTACTCCTGTACCATCCGGGACAAGCTGGTCTTTTACTGTCAATGTTGGCATTGACGCCAGTTATGCAGGCGGGATGGTTCAGAATTGCGCCGAGCTGACTTTGCAGCAAGCAGGGGCAGTAGTGGTGCAACAGGGCTGCGGTTGCGCGAGTGCGCTGATTCAACCTGTGCAGTCAAGTTCAGGCATTACGAAAACAGCTATAGGCCCATTTCCCTGGCAGACCGGCGGTACTGGAACATTTGAGATTTCAAGCACCAGTCCATGGGCGCTTTCGGGGCTTCCAATGATCGTGAAAGATATCATACCCAGTCCTCCATTTTCATTATCTGCAACCCAGCCGAATAATGCACCATGGATTTGTAATGACTGGGGCAACCCATTGTTCAATTATGGCGCGTTATATCCACCCTTTCCCGGTAGTCCACCGCCCCCATCTAACTGGTTGATTTGTATATTGGACTCGAGTGCCAGTCCTTACCCGATAAATATTGGGGATGCACTTCCTCCGATTCTGGTTAATGTTGATATTGATCCGAATTATTCAGGCGGAACTGTGAAAAACTGTGCTGAGATTGGGCATTTTACACCGGCTGCCCCGGTTTGGTACAATCAACCCGGATGTGTCGAAGTACCGGTTGATTCCCAATCTTCTCAGACATCGCTCACTATCAACAAAACGGCGCTTGGAACACCCTGGCAGGCTGGCGGAACAGGATCATATAATATTGTGGTGACCAATACTGGCGGGGTGATCAGTGGCGGAACGCTGGTTGTGCATGATGGCGGCAATTTTCCATCGCCGCCTTTGACTATGACTTCGATTACAAGTGGCTCAGACTGGGACTGCATCTCTATTGCTGGCCAGTGTTCTTATATTGGTTCGTATCCGATTGCTGCCGGAGCCAGTTGGACTTTTACGGTCAATGTTGGCATTGATGCCGGTTATTCCGGCGGCACGGTGAAAAATTGTGCTGAACTTACTTTACAAGAAGCAGGCCCGCCTCAGTTGCTCGGAAACAGTTGTGTTTTGGCAGATATAACTACAAGCAATTTGATTGCCTGTACGTCTACTGCGGAATGCGATGATGGTAATAGTTGCACCGTTGATTCCTGTAGCGCTAGTGGTGTATGCATTTCGACCCCTACAAATGGCGTACCTTGCGATGATGGCAATGTATGCACAGCGAGTGATACGTGCAGCAATCAGACATGTATTGGGACGCCTGTGATGTGCGATGATGGCAATGCATCCACAATTGATTTCTGCAGTGGTCCTCAAGTTGGTTGCATCTTTACGCCAGTTACACCAATCCCTCTTGTGAATGCATCACTTACTGTTCAAATGAAGTATTCTCCCCGCACCTTTTCAACTGGAACCAAGGCAGCTCTTCGCCTGAAAGTGAAAAACAAGGGCAATAAACTTGGCAAAGGAATGCTCACGGTGGTGAATCATCTGCCTGCGGGGCTGGCGGTGAAAACGGGCGATTTCAGAGCCAATTCATGGCGCTGCAAAGGCGGCATGATTTCCAGCAGTGGTCAGGATGTGACTTGTACCTATAACAGAAAACTCGGCAAAAAAAGCAGAACTACATTAACTTTGAATGTTGCAGTGGCATCTGCCGACAGCTTCCCGGCTGATGTGAAGGAAGTTGAAAATTGTGCTACGGCCTCTGTTGTTGAGGGTGTCGCCAATACAGGGGGCAGGCTCGCTGCGAGCAATGGTAATATGGCGGTGAAGGTATGTGACAAAGTTAAAATCAGACATATAAAATCCAGAGGCTCATTCAGCCTTCCGATAGGTATAGGCATAGGTTTTGGTGGAATCGGTGGCGGTACGCCAGGAAGGGGAGGGGTTGCGAAGTAAACGATTACACAACAAGCTTGCAAATCATGGGGTGGAAAAAGTCTATGCGCGTTAAGGCCAGTAGGTGACTGTGGCGGTACACGTTTCGGAAATTTCGATGCGGGAAACGCGCAGGCGGTCATTATCGAGTCGTTTGCTCATGGTTTTATAGAGCTCCAGAGCCACATTTTCGCTGGATGGGTTAATTGCATCGAAAGGTGCCACATCGTTCAGGTTGTAGTGATCCCAAGGCTCCAGGGCGGCCTTGAGTTCGTTTTTCATGATTTTGTAGTCGATGCCCAGACCCAGTTCATCGAGCGCTTCACATTCTATATATAGCTTTACATGCCAGTTATGGCCGTGCAAACGGGCGCAGTCGCCGGGATAATCGCGTAAGCTGTGAGCGGCGGAGAAATGGGTGGCGATGGATAATTCAAATTTTGCACTCATTTGCGTGCTCCGGGTAATAACATGGCTACCGATACAGTGCGCCCTTCTCCGACCAGAATATTATACGTGCGCGCTGCTGCACGGCTGTCCATGCATTCCAGACCAATATGGAGATCAGCCATGTAATTCAGAATATCCGCACCGGGGAAGATGGTCAGGCGACCCGTGCCCAGAATAAGCACTTCAGGCGCAGGTTCAGTGAGTGGGGCCAGATGTTCAATGCTGACATCGCGCAAACGCTCAGGCCCCCATGGTTCCGTCAACTGACCATGGTGGATGTATAAACTGCTTGTATAGCGATACTGATTGACCCTCAAAAAATCATTGTCATAAGCGGTAAAGAGCAGCGAACCAGCGGCCAGCCGGGGGCTGATATCTCCCTTCATGCGTTATCAGCCAGACAGATGATCAGGGCCGTGCTTCCATAGCTTTGATTTCATCTTCATTGGCTTTGAAACGCCCTGCCAGCGATAACATGACCGGACTGGCGACATAGATGGAGGAATAGGTGCCGACCACAATGCCGGATATTAGTGCGAAGGCGAAATCGTGAATCACTTCGCCGCCCAGGAAGAATAACGCAAATACCACCAGCAAGGTAGTGAACGACGTCATCAGGGTACGCGCCAGCGTCTGGTTGATGGAGTTGTTGACGGTGATAATCTCGTTTTCCGGATGCTTACGTTTTCTGCTGACTGCGAAATTTTCACGAATACGATCAAACACGACAATCGTATCATTGAGCGAATAGCCGATTACGGTCAGCAGGGCGGCAATCACCGGCAGATTGAACTCTTTACCGGTGATGGCGAACAGACCCAATACGATGGTAATATCATGCAACAGGGCGGCATCGGCACCAAGGGCAAAACGAAACTCAAAGCGGAAGGTGACATAAACAAGAATGGACAGCATGGCAATCAGCACGGCCATGATGCCGGCCTGAGCTAATTCTTTGCCGACCTGCGGCCCGACAAATTCCACCCGGCGCATTTCAACGGCATCAGCAGTGAATTTCTCACTTAAACCATCGAGCAGGGCATTGCTGATGGTGGATGATTCTTCTCCATCCTTGTTTTGTACGCGAATCAGAATTTCTTCCGGCGAACCGAACTGCTGAATCACCGCATTACCAAAACCTTTGGGGGAAATTGAGCTGCGCACATCGGCAATGGATGGTGCTTTATCGAATTTGACTTCGACCAGCGTACCACCGGTGAAATCAATGCCGAAATTCAGGCCTTTGGCCGCCAGTGCGCCCAATGAGATGAGAATCATCAGGGCGGAAATGGTCAGGGCGATTTTACGTTTGCCGATAAAATCAATATTGATGTCGGGGCGAATCAGTTGCATATCAGTAACCTTAAATACTTAATTTTTCGATGCGACCGCGTCTGGCCGTTGAGGTGGCAATGATGGCGCGGGTAACCGTAATCGCCGTAAACATAGAGGCCAGAATACCGACGGAGAGGGTAATGGCGAAGCCTTTCACTGGCCCGGAGCCGAACTGGAACAGCACAATGGCGGCAATCAGCGTGGTGATGTTGGCATCGATAATGGTCGAAAAGGCTTTGTCGTAGCCGCCA
Source organism: uncultured Zetaproteobacteria bacterium (assembly GCA_964553725.1). GTDB lineage: Bacteria > Pseudomonadota > Zetaproteobacteria > Mariprofundales > Mariprofundaceae > Mariprofundus. Next base: position 3,718 of record CAZKME010000076.1, on the reverse strand, counting down.
TCAATCGCGGCCAGCGGCGTTTTGCCCAGATTCAGTTCTTCGCGAATGCGTTCAAAAATAAGTACATTCGCATCCACCGCCATACCGATGGTCAGCACGATGCCCGCTATACCGGGCAGGGTGAGGGTGCCGCCGATGATGCTCATGGCGGCTAGAATCAACAGCATGTTAAACAGCAGAGCGACATTGGCTACCATGCCGAACATACGATAATACACCGCCATGAAAATGAGCACCAGAATACAACCGACGATGATCGAATTCATGCCCTGATCAATCGAATCCTGACCGAGGCTGGGGCCGATGGAACGCTCTTCCACCACTTTCACCGGCGCGGGCAAAGCGCCGGCACGCAGGATAATGGCCAGATCATGTGCTTCAGCCGGTGAAAAACCGCCGGTGATCTGGGCTGAGCCGCCGGCAATGCGTTCGCGAATCACCGGCGCTGAATTGACCTTGCCTTCGAGAATAATAGCAAAGCGTTCGCCGACATGGGCAGCTGTCAGTTTATCAAACTTGCGTGCGCCCTTGCTGTTGAATTTCAGGGTGACGGCATATTCATTGTAACGGGAATCAATCGAAACGCGTGCATCGGCAATCTCTGTACCGGAAAGCAGGGTGCGTTTTTTGAGCAAATAAGGTTGACGATAACTCTTGCCGTTACGTGTTTTCTCGGGGCCATACATGATGATATCGCCGGCTGGCAGACGGCCGGACAGGGCTTTATCAAGATCGCCCTTTTCATCCACCAGCTTGAATTCGAGCTGGGCGGTGCGGCCAATCAATTGCTTGGCATGGGCGCTATCTTCATAACCGGGGATTTGCACCAGAATCCGATGTTTACCCTGTTTGATGATGACCGGTTCCGTAGTACCGAGCGCATCAATACGGCCTCGAATCACTTCGATGGCCTGATCAACAGCAAACTTGCGTGTTTCATCCGCGACGCTTTCTTTCAGCGTCAAGGTGAACGTATTGTCCACCGCTGCAGTCATGGTGTAACTGTTAAAGGACTCATCCAGCAGCGATTCAGCAGCGCTGAGATCCGATGCCTTTTTGATGGTAATGATCAGACTGTTACCATCGACAGCCAGTTTACGGTAGCGAATTTTCGCTTTGCGCAAGGTTTGGCGGGCTGTATCAATATCTTCTTCCACACTGTGGGATACTGCTTTATCGACATCCACATCGAGCACCAGATGAATGCCGCCTTTCAGATCCAGGCCAAGGCTCATTGGATGGCTCAATGAAGCAGGCCACCAGGAGGGCACCGGGCTGACATTGGGCAGTGAAGCCATCATTGAGATGACCAGTACGGCCAAAATTAACCAGATTTTCCAGCGTGGAAAGCTATGCATGGTGTGATTCCTTCAACGTATTTGTGTTATAGCGCGATTTTTTTTTGGCAGGGGGATTAGTCTGACAGCCCGACAATAGTATCGCGTTTGACTTTGATGCGGACGCCATCGGCAATTTCTACTTTCAGGGTATCATCTTTCACATCAATGACTTTGGCGTACAAGCCGCCGCCGGTAATAATTTTGTCACCTTTTTTCAGTTCGTCGACCAGGCTACGGTGTTCCTTGAGTTTTTTCTGCTGCGGACGAATAAGCAGAAAGTAGAAGATGACCATAATCAGCACCAGTGGTATCAGCGATCCGAAGCCACCTGCGCCTGTTAACGGCGAAGCTTCGGCGTAAGCCGGTGAAATAATAGCCATCGCAGCCGCAACGGATGCGATAATAGAAGAATAACGTGTTTTCATGGTTGGATAGTGCTCCTGATATGGTGTCCCGGTTTTAGCGGGCGGCGATTATGCCTGCTTACGGTAGCGTTGTAAAAACCCGTCTCGAAATTCGGGCCAGTTGCCTTTTTCAAGCGCGTTTCTAGCCTGGCGCATGAGGTCGCAATAGTAGTGTAGATTGTGCAATGTATTCAATCTCGAACTTAAAATTTCTTTGGCCATATACAAATGCCGCAAATAAGCCCGGGAGAAGTTTCTACAGGTATAGCAGCTACAGTCCTGCATAATCGGTTGTTTTTCATCGAAATGTTTGAGATTTTTGATGTTGATTTTGCCATCATCGGTGAACAGCGTACCATTTCTGGCATTTCTGCTCGGCATGACGCAATCGAACATATCAATGCCGCGATCAATGCCCTCGATCAAATCATCCGGCGTGCCGACGCCCATCACATAATGCGGTTTTTCAGTCGGTAGATGCGGTGCCAGCGTATCGAGCATGGCCATCATATCTTCTTTTGGTTCGCCGACCGACAGGCCGCCAATAGCAATGCCCTCAAAATCAATGTCTGCAACCGTCTGCAAACTTTCCAGCCGCAAATCAGGATACATGCCACCCTGTACAATGCCGAACAGCGCCTGTTGATTATTGATCGGCAAGGCTTCACGACATTGTGCTGCCCAGCGCATCGACATCTGCATCGAATCATTGGCTTCTTTTTTGCTGGCCGGGTAGGGCGTGCATTCATCGAAAGCCATAACAATATCGCTGCCGAGTTTGCGTTGAATATGCATGCTTTCTTTCGGCCCGAGAAATACTTCCATGCCATCAATATGCGAGCGGAAGCGCACACCGTGTGCTTCAATCTTGCGCAATTCCCCCAGCGACCAGACCTGAAATCCGCCGGAGTCGGTCAGGATTGGCCGATCCCAGGCCATGAACCGGTGCAGCCCGCCCATCTTTTCAATCAGATCAGCGCCGGGTCGCAGCATCAGATGATAGGTATTGCCGAGAATAATACTGGCTTGGATATCGTCGGTCAGATCAGCCGGGGTTAAGCTTTTGACCGTTGCCTGCGTCCCGACCGGCATAAATACCGGCGTTTCCACCGTGCCGTGAGGTAAACGCATGCGCCCGCGACGGGCGAAGCCGTTTTCATCTTTGGCCAGTATTTCAAAGGATAATGCAGACATGGCGGCGCAGCATGACGGCGGGGCTTGATCACATCAAGCGCAACGGTCATGCCAATGCGAAACTGGAATCCCTGTTTGCCCCGCTGGAGGAATAAATCATGAATAAACCCAAGGTCGGATATTGATATTGGATGTCGTGTCGTTTCTGTTTATGGGTATCCAACTGAGTAAAATTACCTTGTCTATTGAGCAATTCGTTGTAAGCTTTGCTTATGTTCTATCGCCCTGTATTTCAACAGCTACAAAAACGCATGGCTGAGCCTCGCCGGTTTATTCAGGTGTTGGCTGGGCCAAGGCAAGTTGGTAAAACCACGCTTGCCAGGCAGTTGCAAAATGTACTGGCGTGCGAATCACACTTTGCATCTGCCGATGCGCTGATTATGGGAGATAGGCAGTGGATTGGGCAGCAGTGGGAGATAGCGCGTCTTAAACTGGCGAACAGTCAGGCTGATACAGGTTTGTTGATTTTGGATGAAGTGCAGAAGGTTTCGGGCTGGTCGGAGCTGGTCAAGGCATTATGGGATGAGGACTCGCGCAATAATATTCCATTGAAGGTGATTATTCTGGGTTCATCGCCCTTGTTGCTTCAGCGCGGGCTTACTGAAAGTTTGGCCGGGCGTTTTGAGCTCACACCTGTCAGGCACTGGTCATTTTCTGAAATGCGTGATGCATTTGATGTTTCATTGGATAAATATGTTTATTTTGGAGGTTACCCCGGAGCCGCAGCATTGTTTGACGATGAAAGTCGCTGGCAAAGTTATATTCATGATTCGCTCATTG
>CAZKME010000075.1:5876-9347 GCA_964553725.1 uncultured Zetaproteobacteria bacterium | reverse complement strand
GGCCTGTAAACGTTCGCGTGCATCAGCCGTCATGGCGCGGGCATCGGGCGTGAATAAATAGGCGTAAGCCTGCCGGTGACTGCGCCCGACCCGGCCCCTGATCTGATGCAGTTGCGACAAGCCCAGCAGATCGGCACGCTCGACGATTAACGTGTTGGCATTGGGCACATCGAGCCCGGATTCGACAATCGTGGTGCAGACCAGAATGTGTAAACGACCCTCGTAAAAAGCCATCATCTGCCGATCCAGTTCCGCCGGACTCATCTGACCGTGGGCAATGCCGATTTCCGCTTCCGGCACATCCTGGCGCAATCTGGCCGCGATGCGCTCGATGCTTTTGACATGATTGTGCAGATAATAAATCTGGCCGCCGCGATACAGTTCGCGCCGGATGGCTTCGGCGGCGATGTGTGCATCGAAGCTGGAAACCATGGTACGAATCGCTTCGCGCTCTGCCGGTGGCGTGCTGATAATTGATACGGTGCGCAAGCCGCTTAAGGTCTGGTGCAGGGTACGTGGAATCGGGGTGGCGGTCAGGGTTAGTAAATCTACGCTGGTGTGTAGCGCCTTGAGTTTCTGTTTGTGTTTGACGCCAAAACGCTGTTCCTCATCGACGATCACCAGCCCCAGATCGGCGAATTTGAACTGGTCGGACAGCAAACGATGTGTGCCAACGAGAATCCGGGTTTTGCCGCCCGCCAGTTCGCGGGTGATGCGGTCTGTTTCCCGCTTGCCCTGCAAACGGGAAATGAATTCCACGTTCAGGCCGGTGCCGGCAAAACGCTCGCTGAAACTGGCATAATGCTGGTTGGCCAGCACGGTCGTCGGGGTCAATATGGCGACCTGCCGACCCGATTCGGCTACAATAAAGGCGGCCCGCATGGCTACTTCTGTTTTGCCGAAACCGACATCGCCGCAGATCACCCGATCCATCGGTTTGTCACTGGAAAAATCGTGTAGAATGGCATCAATGCTTGCAACTTGATCATCGGTTTCTTCAAACGGAAAACGGGCCGCGAATTCTTCGTAGGCTTGCATGACTGCGCCCTGCATCGGGTAGGGCGGGCGACTCTGATCGCTGCGGGCGGCCTCCACTGCAATCAGCTCATGCGCCATGGCCAGTAAATCGCGTTTGACGCGTTCATGGGTGCGTTTCCATTTTTCCGAGCCGAGTGTATTCAGCCTTGGCGATTCATCGCCGGTATATCGGTGTAATCGCGCCAGATCTTCGACCGGCACGAATACGTGCGCCTTGTCGGCATATTCGATTTTGATGAAATCAGAGATATCATCATTCTCGCCCATGCTTTCCAGCCCCTGATAACGGCCCACGCCGTGATCTTCATGCACCACAGGATCACCCGGATTGAGTTCGGCCAGTGAGGTGAAAATATCGGCGTGCAATACGGTGGTGCTGCGACTGCGCTTGCGCGGCAGATGCTGGCCGAGCAATTCACGACCGGTCAGGAATAGAATTTTTTGCGATGGCAGTGCAAAGCCGCTGTCGAGATAACCGATGATGGTGCTTAGGGAATGCGTAGCGCAGGCATTCAGACTGCTATGAACAGATGTTTTTCCGAGTTCCGCGCATGCTTCAAGCATGCGCTCCTGTTGTCCGAGACCGTGCGCAACCAGACAGATGTTCCAACCATCAGCCCGTTTCTTTTTCAAGGCGGTGCGCAGTGCGTGCAGCGGTTTCATGCGGTCGGTGTAATCGTTCAATGACGGTGCAGATTCAATGCGCGTTTGAGGCAAGCGGATTGTAGCGATGCGGGTTTCAACTGCAAACAATTCCTGCGGGCTGATGCTGGGTTCCGAACTGGCGCGCACCATATCGAACTGGGCCCTGACCTGTTCGCCAAAGGCGATTCGCCGCTTTTCGATATCGGGGTCGGTATGGATGGAGCAATCATCGGGCAGATAATCGAGCAGGCGTGCGGTTTGTGTATAAGCCAGTGGCAATAATGCTTCAATACCCGGATGCGGGCGTCCGGCCTGCACAGAGGCCAGCATCGGGTGGGTGCGCAGTTGCGGGAAACGGGCGCGAAAGGCGGCGATAAAGGTGTCGCAGCCGGGTTTATCCAGAATTACTTCGCGCACGGGAACCGAGGTGAAGGCATCCAGGTTTTCACCCGAGCGCTGCGTTTCCGGATCAAAGCGGCGGATTGATTCGATATCATCGCCGAACAGATCAATGCGCAATGGCGTATCTTCGGTGGCAGGCCAGATATCGAACAGGCCGCCACGGGCAGCAAACTCGCCCTGTGCCAATACGCGATCTACCGGCATCATGCCTGCTTCTGTTAATCGTGTTTTCAGGGCGGCAATATCCAGCGGCATATTTATTTGCAGTTGCCAAACATGCGCTGCTACCGATTCCGGCGGTGCAATACGTTGCAGCCAGGCGGGTAATGCGGTTAGCAACAATCCTGTTTGCCGGGGCGTATTGAGCAGGCGGCCAAGCGTAGCAAAGCGTTCGCCGACGATGCCGTGATGCGGTGAAACGCGGTCATACGGTAATACTTCCCAGGCTGGAAAGCGCCACAGTTTCTCCGGCGCATCTTGCAGAAAAAACGCAATTTCTTCAGCCAGTTGGCGATAGCTGCGCAAATCAGGGCATATCCATACATGCAAGGCGTCTGATCGCGCCATGCTGGCCAGTCGCCAGGCCAGCCCGGTCAGGGAATCAGACATTGGTTTGATGTTTGAATCATCGGGACGGTTTATTGTTTGCATAGGGGCTTGCATAGGGCGGCGCATACTGCCAAAGAGAGGCGGCTCTATGAAGCCTCGCTGAAACGTTGGCAATGCTGCTTGAACAAGGTGCTGATTTGCTCTGAAGACGTGATAATCTCCTCAAGATGTTGTTTGGACGAGTCGCGCGTCTGCTCCATCAATAGCAGTTCGGCAGTCATCATAATGCCGGTCAGACCATTGTTCAGGTCATGCACCAGTTGTTTACAGAATTCTTCCCGTGACCGGATCACTTCCCGTAGCTGCTGGCGGGTGCTGACGCGTTCCAGTGCATTGCGGATTTTCATATTAAGCAGAGCGCTGTTGAATGGTTTGGGAAGAAAGTCATCCGCACCTGCTTCGATATAAGTGGATACGGTATCCAGACAATCAATACCGGAAATCAGGATGATAGCAGTGGATTTTAATGTATCATCGTCGCGAACTGTGTTCAGAACCTGCATGCTGTCCACGCCCGGCATGACAATGTCCAGCAATACCAGTTCGGGTTTGTGCTGGCGAATCATGCTGACAGCCTGGGTGCTGTTGGATGCCTGCAATACGCTATATCCCAGCGCATGAATGAGTTTAGCCAGAATATTGCGAATAATATCTTCATCATCGACGACAAGGATGGTTGGCGTTTTACGCATGGGTTAATTCCTCTTTTGGATATGGGAAGAAGCGTATGCGGCTTCGATGCATTTGTATATCACCGTTCCATGGCACCGTTCCATG
>CAZKME010000075.1:0-5776 GCA_964553725.1 uncultured Zetaproteobacteria bacterium | reverse complement strand
CACCGTTCCATGGCACCGTTCCATGACACCGTTCCATGGCACCGTTCCATGACATCATTCTATGGCGCTTTGACTTTGCAATATAATATAGCCCTGTTTCATGCCGATAGTCGCTGGTGTAGGCTGGCGCCGTCAGAAACCGAACAGGAGGAGCACTTTGGCCAACAACGAAAAAAGTCCGGCGCTGCCAAATAGCTCTGAAGCTCTCCAGCTTGCCAAATGGAATGCAATCCGTCTCGAAGAGTTATTGAGCGGCATGCGCGATGCCGAATTGGCAGATTTGCTATTATCGTGCCGTAATGATTATGAGCGGCTCGTTATTATTCCGCATATTCCCGATGCGTTGCTTGGCGACGCCCTGCTCGAATTGCCCGAAGGCATGCAGGAAAATCTGCTTGCTGTTCTCAACCCCGGCGAAATCGAGGATGTGGTGGAACATCTCGATTCCGATGATGCCACTGATATTCTACAAGCGGTTGAAAAGCATGTAGCCGATGAGGTGATGGAACGGCTGGAGCCGGATGAACGGCGCGAGGTTGCCTCGTTGCTGGCCCATGATGAGGAATCAGCCGGCGGCCTTATGCAGTCCGAGCTGTTCAAGGTGCGCCACGATTGGCCGGTGGACAAGGTTATTCAGGTGTTGCGCCGATTCGGCAGGGAAATTGAAAATCTGCACTATGTCTATGTGGTGGATGATGATGATTTGCTGGTTGGCGTATTATCGTTGCATGCCTTGCTGTTCGCCGAGGCCGACACCATTGTCGCAGAGATTGCCGATGCGGATTTTCCGAGCGTGCATGCCGGTCAGGATCAGGAAGATGTGGCACGCATTTTCGATAAATACGATATGCTGGCGCTGCCTGTTGTGGATGACTCAGGCGTGTTGATTGGCCGTATTACGGCGGACGATGTGATTGATGTGATTCAGGAAGAGGCGACGGAAGATATGTATCGACTGGCCGCCCTGTCCGATCAGGATGATCTGGCCGAGCCTGTGGCCAAAACAGCGCGGCGGCGGGGTGTCTGGCTGGCAGTGAATCTGGTCACTGCGATTGCCGCATCGTTTGTGATTTCTCAATTCGAAGCGACCATTTCCCGGATCGTGGCGCTGGCGGTGCTGATGCCGATCGTCGCCAGCATGGGCGGTATCGCCGGCACCCAGACGCTGACCGTGATTGTGCGCAGTATTGCGCTGGGCCGGGTGACCTTCGTTAATGCCCGCCGCGCGTTGATGAAGGAAGTATCGGTCGGCATGGTCTCGGGCGTGATTTTCGCGATAACGATGGGCGTTGTGGCATCGTTCTGGTTTCCTGATCTGGGCGTGAAGCTGGGCCTGATTATCGCTGCGGCGATGATGATTAATCTGTTCGTGGCCGGCCTTGCAGGCGCTATGATTCCGCTGACCTTGCAGCGTTTGAAAATTGATCCGGCGCTGGCTTCCGGCACCATTCTCACCACCGTAACCGATGTGGTCGGTTTCTTTTCATTTCTGGGATTGGCAACGATTTTTCTGGTCTGATTCAGCGGCTTTTCAGTACGAAAAAAATTCAGGTGCGTCAGGACGAACATGAGCCAAACTATTTATCTGAAAGATTATCAGCCGCCGGTATTTCTGGTCGAGCAGGTGAAACTGACATTGGCGCTGCAAGCGGAAGCCACGGAAGTGGTTTCGCTGGTGCAATACCGACGTAATCCGCTGGCTGATTCAAATGCGCCGCTGCAACTCGATGGACATGATATGGAATTACTGTCTGTTCGGCTCGGTGGCAAGGCGCTGACGCAGGACGCATATCAGTTGCATGACGCCTGTATACGCATCCCGGATGTGCCGGATGCGTTTGAACTGGAAGTCACGACCCGCATGAACCCCGAAGCCAATACGGCGCTGGAAGGCTTATATCGTTCCGGCGGCAACTATTGCACCCAGTGCGAGGCGCAGGGCTTTCGACGCATCACCTTTTATCAGGATCGACCCGATGTGATGGCGCCGTTTTCGGTGCGTATTGTGGCCGATAAAAAAGCCAATCCCGTGTTGCTCTCCAACGGCAATCCGGTTGGGCACGGTGATTTGCCTGATGGTAAACATTGGGCCGAGTGGCATGATCCGTTTGCCAAACCCAGCTACCTGTTTGCGCTGGTGGCAGGCAATCTATCCTGTGTGCAAGATTCCTTTACCACCATGTCCGGTCGCGATGTGGTATTGCGCATTTTCACCGAAGCCCACCATATTCATCAATGCGATCATGCCATGGCCTCGCTGAAACGCGCCATGCGCTGGGATGAGACACGTTTTGGCTTCGAATACGACCTCGATTTATTCATGATCGTGGCCGTGGATGATTTCAATATGGGCGCGATGGAAAACAAGGGTTTGAATATTTTCAATTCGAGGTTGGTTTTCGCCAGTCCGGAAACGGCCACCGATGATGATTATATCGCCATTGAGGCCGTCATCGGGCATGAATATTTTCATAACTGGACGGGCGACAGGGTGACTTGTCGCGACTGGTTCCAGCTTAGCCTGAAAGAAGGTTTGACGGTGTTCCGCGATCAGGAATTTACGGCGGACACCCATTCGCGGGCGGTAAAACGTATCGAAGATGTGCGCCTGTTGCGCACCCACCAGTTTGCTGAGGATGCCGGGCCGATGGCGCATCCGATCCGTCCGGCGTCGTATATGGAAATCAATAATTTCTATACCGTCACCGTGTATGAGAAAGGCGCTGAAGTAGTGCGTCTGTATCAAAGTTTATTGGGCGTGGATGGCTTCCGGCGCGGCATGGATTTGTATGTTCAGCGCCATGACGGGCAGGCGGTGACGACAGAAGATTTTCTTGCTGCCATGGCCGATGCCAATGATGTCGATTTATCGCAAATGCAGCGCTGGTATGATCAGGCAGGTACGCCGCGTTTGTCGGTACGCATGGATTATGATGCGGAAAAACAGCACTGTACGCTGATATGCTCGCAATCCTGTCCGGCTACGCCGGGGAGTGATCACACATGGCCATTTCTGATTCCGCTCACGATTGCCCTGTTGCTGCCCGACGGTTCCGAACAAGCGTTGCAACTGGCCGGTGAAGCAGTCGCGCAGGGAACAGTTCGCACCCTGATGGTTCGGGAGGTTACCCAGTCATTCACCTTTGTGAATGTGCAGATGCAACCGCTAGCGTCATTATTGCGCGATTTTTCAGCCCCTGTCGAACTCGATTTTCCATATAACCCGGAAGACAATGCGTTTCTGATGCGCCACGATACCGATCCGTTCAACCGTTGGGCCGCAGCGCAGCGATTGTCTATGCAAACCTTGATGTCCATGCTGGCTGGAGACGAACCGGATGCCGGCGTGGCCGCCTCCTTCGAGCATGTGCTCAATGATGAAACACTCGATGCCGCACTGAAAGCCGAAGCGTTGATGCTACCGTCGGAAAGCGATATTGCCGAAGCTTGCGAACGATCTGATCCCGGCGCTATTCATGCTGCACGCGAGCAACTGCGCCGACTGATTGCTTCGCGTCTGCGCACTGCGTTTGAAGCATGCTACCACCGTCTGTCAGGGGTGATCGGGCTGGATGATGAAGCCATGCAGCAGCGCAAACTGAAGAATATCTGTCTGGCTTATCTGGCCTCGCTGCAAGATGCGGATGTGATTCGTCTTGTCTTTGACCAGTTCAGTACAGCGGCGAATATGACCGATCAATATGCCGCGCTGTCAGCTCTGGCGCATTGCGATTGCCCCGAACGAAAGCAAGCCCTGGCGGCTTTTGAGCACCAGTGGCGTGACGATGCCAATGTGATGGATAAATGGTTTTCCGTGCAGGCGGCCTCATCGTTGCCCGGCACGCTTGAAACTGTCAAAAGACTGTTGAAACACAAGGCATTCGATTGGCGTAATCCAAACAAAGTGCGCGCCCTGATTGGCACATTCGCCTTAAGAAACCCGGTGGCATTTCATGCCGTGGACGGCAGCGGTTATGCCTTTGTTGCTGATCAGGTGCTGGCGCTGGATCAGATCAACCCGCAGGTCGCTTCACGCATGGTGCGCTCCCTTATGAACTGGAGACGCCTTGAACCTGTCCGTAGTGCCTTGAATTGCGCCGCCTTGCAACGCATTGCCGACACCGATGGCCTGTCCGGCGATGTTGATGAAATTGTTAGTAAAAGTTTATCCTGATGCAGTATCTGGCCTTTTGTTTCGGATTGCTATTCGCCATGCCCCAGTTTGCGCAGTCCGCCGAAGATTTTCTGTTGCTGAGAACATGGCAACCATCGCAAGCCGTACAAGGCTGGTTGATGAGTGAAAAGCTTGATGGCGTGCGGGCGCGCTGGGACGGGCATCATCTGGTCAGCCGGGGCGGCCATCGGTTTGCTGCGCCGGCATGGTTCACCAAAGGGTTTCCACCCTTTGCGCTGGACGGGGAACTATGGAGCAAGCGCAATGATTTTGAGCATATCGTTTCAATCGTGCGACGCCAACATCCGCATGTCGGCTGGAAGCAGATTACCTATCAAATTTTTGAAGCGCCGAATCAGCCGGGCGGCTTGCCGGTGCGGTTGAAGGTTGTGGAGGATTATTTATCGACTCACTCGAATACCTACATCCGTATCATTGCGCAAAAGCGCTGTCGCGGAAACGCACATTTACAAGCATGGTTGCAACAACTAATCGATCACGGTGCCGAAGGCGTGGTGGTGAGAAATCCGGCAGCACTTTATCGGACAGGGCGTAGCCCGGATGCCCTGAAAGTAAAACCCTACGAAGATACGGAGTGTGCAGTTGTCGGCTACAAACCGGGCAAGGGAAAACTGAAAGGGTTGACCGGATCATTGCGCTGCCGCATGCATGACGGGCATGTCATCAGCATTGGCAGCGGCCTGAATCAGCGACTGAGAGTCACGCCGCCAGCCATAGGTCAAATCGTCACATTCAAATATTATGGCCTGACAAAAAAAGGCAAACCAAGGCACCCGGTTTTCCTGCGCCTGTGGCAGGGCGATTACAGGTAACATAAGTGCGGTAATAAAATTTTATCAATGCGCTTCTTACCTTTCGTGGTTAAGATGCCGCCGTTTACGGGAGAGATGACATGTCCACAGAATTCAAAGATCGCATTATCATGGTCACCGGTGCATCCGATGGCATTGGCCAGCATGTTGCTGCCGCTCTCGGAGAAGCCGGAGCCAGCGTCATTGCGCTGGGTCGCAATGAAGATGGTTTACAGCAAACGCTGGAGCGCATTGAATCGCTCGGCGGGCGTTGTCTGTGTATCCCGTTTGATCTGATGGATTTTGATGATTACGGCAAACTGTTCCTGTCTCTGAAAGATCAGATTCCGCATCTCGATGGGTTGGTGCATTGCGCCGGTTCCATTGATCGCTGCACACCGCTGCAATATATCAAAACCGACGAGTTCAGAAAAATGCTCGATATTCACCTGACCGCACCGAATATGCTGACCCAGATCATGTTGCCGCTGCTCAAACGCGCCAAGGCGGCGTCTATCATATTTACCAGCTGCGATATGGTTGATAAAGATCAAAAGAATTTTCATGCCTATGGTTTTGCCAAACGGGCGTTGGCCTATGCCGCCGCCATGTGGCAGGCCGAACAGCCGGACAAGCCGTATCGTTTCAACACGCTCAATCCCGGTTGTGTGCGTACTGAATTATTCAAACGCGCCTTTGGCGGCACGCATCCCAAAGAGGTGCCTGCCATCAGCACAGTGGTTCCTGCTTATCTGTATATGCTATCCGATGCATCGCAAGAACTGCACGG
>CAZKME010000074.1:0-9456 GCA_964553725.1 uncultured Zetaproteobacteria bacterium | reverse complement strand
CGAATACGGCTTTTAATTCTTCCACCAAAAACGTGATATCGCCGCCCTTGCGGAAGATGGCGGAGGTGATGCGGGTCAGCGCGACAATCCACATAAAATGTTCCATGTTCTTGGAGTTGATAAAGATTTCAAACGGGCGGCGATGTTCGTCCGGTGTGCCTTCATTGATCAGCACATCGTTAATGGTGATGTACATGGCATGGTCGCTCATCGGTGTTTTGATCTTGTAGGTGCTACCCTCAAGAATCGCATCGCGCTCCAGCAGCGGAGCGATTGCCGTTACTTTCTGATCGTCCTGCTTCGCTTCATCTTCCGGTTTTTTCACTTCGTATGCGGTGATTTTCCTGTCGATTTTAATGCTCATCATTTGCCTCCATGCATGGCCAGAATGGTTTTCATCTGCTCATGCCCAAAATAACGCAGCGAGTTCGCATGGTTGCCTTGCATGCCCGGACGCTGCGACCGGTGATTGTGGGTGCTCTCAAATCCATTTGATAACACAGTCGAGCCAGCCAATACCCACAGATTCAAAACTTCCCGTAATACCCTTCTTTCAGTGCATCGAACAGATTGGCAGCGCTGTGCATTTCGCCGTCGTATTCGATTTCTTCATTACCCCTGGCTTCTACCATCGTGCCATCATCGAGGGTGAATTTGTATGTGGTATTGGCCAGATCCTCTTCCTTGACCAGCACGCCCTGGAAGGCTTCCGGATTAAAGCGGAACGTCGTACACCCCTTCAAACCCTGCTCGTAGGCGTAGAGATAAATATCCTTGAAATCCTCATAAGGGAAATCGGTCGGCACATTGGCCGTCTTGGAAATGGATGAATCCACCCAGCGCTGTGCGGCAGCCTGAATATCGACATGCTGTTTCGGCGTTACTTCATCGGCGCTGATGAAATAATCCGGCAGTTTGCTGCCCGCTTCTTTTGAAAGTGGCATCGCATCGGCATTGATGAGTTCACGATAAGCCAGCAGTTCATAAGAGAACACATCCACCTTTTCCTTGGTCTTGCGGCCTTCACGGATAATGTTGCGGGCATAATGATGCGCGAAACTTGGTTCAATGCCGTTGGACGCATTATTGGCCAGAGAAAGCGAAATTGTGCCGGTCGGCGCAATCGATGAGTGGTGCGTAAAACGACAGCCCTTTTCGATTAGCGCGTCGATCAGCGCCTTGTCCTCCGCATTTCCCGTCGCCAAAAACTTCTGCATATATTTGGAATATTTACCCCACAGCACTTTACCGGCCAGCTTATCACCAACCTGAATGCCGTCGTCAGCCATTTCAGGGCGCTTTGCCAGCATCTCTGGCGTGACTTCAAACGCCTGCTCCAGCATCGGCGCTACGCCCTTTTCTTCGGCCAGTTCCAGACCGGTCGCAAAACCGGTGCGGGCCATTTCGTAGGCGATTTTCTCGGTAAATTCGAGTGATGCAGATGTTCCATACGGCGTGCGCAACATCGTCAAAGCCGAACCCAGCCCCAGAAATCCCATGCCGTGACGGCGTTTAGACAGAATCTCATCCCGCTGTTTTTCCAGTGGCAAACCATTGATATCCACCACATTATCCAGCATGCGTGTGAAAATGGCGATGACTTCACGGTAGGCATCCCAATCAAAATAGGCTTTTTCCGTGAATGCTTCACGCACAAATTTGGTCAGATTCACACTGCCCAGCAAACAGGCGCCATACGGCGGCAAGGGCTGTTCGCCGCACGGATTGGTCGCACGCACATCTTCGCAGAACCAGTTGTTATTTAATTCATTCACTTCATCAATGAGGATAAAACCGGGCTCGGCGTAATCGTAGGTGGAAGCCATAATCACATCCCACAAACGCTGCGCTTTGAGGGTTTTGTACACCCGGCAGGCGACAAGGCCACGGTCATCCCTGGCCGCGCTCTTGGGCGGGTTGGCGACATGCTTGAATACAATGCGCGTATCGCCATCATCGATTTCCATCTTGCTGGCCGGGAACACCAAATCCCAGTCGGCATCGTTTTTCACCGCTTCCATGAAATCACGGGTAATCAGGCAGGAGAGATTAAACTGGCGCAGACGCCCGTCTTCACGTTTGGCGCGCACAAATTCCATGATGTCCGGATGCGAAATATCGAACGTGCCCATCTGAGCCCCGCGCCGACCACCGGCTGACGATACGGTGAAACACATTTTATCATAAATATCCATAAACGACAGGGGACCTGAGGTATAAGCGCCAGCACCGCTCACATAAGCGCCTTTCGGGCGCAGGGTGGAGAATTCATAACCGATGCCGCAACCGGCTTTGAGCGTTAAACCGGCTTCATGCACCATCGATAGAATCCCGTCCATGGAATCAGGAACCGTACCGGATACGGTGCAATTGATCGTGGAAGTAGCTGGCTTGTGCGCCTCGGCCCCGGCATTGGACATAATGCGACCAGCGGGAATCGCGCCATTGGCCAGCGCCCAGACGAAACGATTGTGCCAGAACTCGCGTTTGTCTTCTGATTCAACTGCCGAGAGTGCAATCGCAACACGGTCATAGGTGCCCTGAATGCTGTCGTCCACCGCCTTGCCGTGTTTGTCTTTTAAACGGTATTTTTTGTCCCAGATATCTTCCGAGGCGGGCTGGAAGCGAATCACTCCGGTGTTTTCGCCTGTCGTTCGTTCAACAGATGCAATGTTTACAGCCTGGTTATTTGCGCTCATGCAATTCCCCCTGAATATAAAATGATCCCTCGTGTTTAAGAAACCCAGGCCGCCAGTGTAAGCACTACATCTAGGGTGTCAAGAAAGTTTATACCACTAACTATAGTGTTATACCCATCACAATCCATGCACGGTTTATCCACAGGCTATGCACTGGAAGGCATGAATAAGCGGTAAGGATTAAGCATTGTTTGGATAGCAGCCTCTGGCCTGATACGATGCGCGGCCCATGAATGACTTAAACCATAAAACAAATACGGCAACGCCTGCGCCAGAAACACCCGACGCCACCCACTTCGGTTACGAAACAGTTAGCGGACAGGAAAAAGTACAGCGGGTGATGGGCGTATTCTCATCTGTCGCCAGTCAGTATGATATTATGAATGATCTGATGAGCGGCGGCATGCATCGTTTGTGGAAACGGCGCATGATTGCCACAGCAGCCATTGGTGCAGGCTCCACCGTACTCGATGTGGCGGCTGGATCAGGTGATATTGCCATTGGATTATCTAAAAAGATGGGGCCTGCCGGTCGCGTGGTGCTAACCGATTTGAACGGGCCGATGCTGTGTGAGGGCGCACGCCGGATTATTGATGCCGGATTATTGCCGGGCCGGGCCGACTGCATTCAATCGGACGGCACAAAACTCGCGTTTGATGACAACAGTTTCGATTGTCTGACGATTGCTTTCGGCATTCGCAATTTTCTCGATATCGAGGCCGGGCTGGCCGAATTTTACCGGGTGTTAAAGCCGGGCGGTCAATTCATGTGTCTGGAATTCTCCCGCCCAGTGTTGCCGGGGCTGGATGTTGTTTATGATGCATTCTCGTTTAATATCATTCCGTTCATCGGTGAAAAAGTGACCGGCGATCGCGATTCCTACCAATATCTGGTTGAATCGATCCGTCGCTTTCCTGATCAGGAACGCTTTGCCAAGTTAATTCGCGGTGCCGGTTTCGATCTGGTCAAACACACCAACATGAGCGGCGGCATCGTCGCCCTGCATCGAGGGTATAAGGTTTGAAATTGAACCACAAAGACACAAAGACACAAAGTTTTCAGGAACTATATCTCAAGTGGCTGGTAAAGCATTCCAATCATTGCTTTTCTTTGTGCCTTGGTGTCTTCGTGGTAAAAGATTTTGACTTTCCTGTCGCAGGAGGTGTCTTGTGAGTGTGATGTTTCTGCCGCTCAGATTGATTCCGGTGCCGGTGCAGTGCGTGGTGATGACGACCGTGCTCGAACTGGTGTTTTCGCGTGATGAATCGCTCAAACCCTATCTGAATGACCTGGAAGGGCGCGTATTCCGCATCCATGTGCGCGATACCAATGCCATTATGTTTCTCGGTTTTTCGCGCGGCAAGGCTTGGGTGCATTCCAGCTATCAGCCCGCTTCCGACAAAGACGTGGATGTGCGCATGAATGCCACCACGTCCGGCTTTGCCCGCATGTGTTTCGGCCATGAGGATCCGGACGACCTGGTTTTTCAGCAGGTTTTGAAACTCTCCGGCGATTCCGATGCCATGCTGCGCTTCAAAAAATTATTTGCCGCAGCCGATCTGGATTGGGAACGCGAGCTGCGTGCAACGTTTGGCGACTTTTTTGGTTCCCGCGTAGCACGGGCGGCGCTCGCGCTGGTCGAAACGGAACAGAAGATAACTGACTCTTCCCGTCAAGCCGTAACCAATAGTCTGCGCGATATGGATATCCCGGACAGCGAGCGTTTGCAGGCATGGCAGGCAGGCGTTGAACATTTATCCCACCAGATTTCCCGCAGCAAAGGCCGTGTGACCCGGCTGGAGCATAAACTGGAACATTTGCTTGAACACCCCGAATAAGCACCCCCTCATCCGCAAATGAGATTACCCGCCAATATCCGCCGCAATCTGCGCCTGATGCGTATCGGCCATATTCTGGCCACCCACGGTTTAGCAGCGCTGGCTGTGCGCATGCGCCTGTTTTACCCCTATGTCTGGCTGGTTCAACTTTTTCGCGGAGATGAACTGCCCAAGGATATCGGCCCGCAAATCCGGCTGGTGCTGGAGCAATTGGGGCCGACCTTTATCAAATTCGGCCAAATGCTCTCCACCCGTGTCGATCTGTTGCCGATGGATGTGGCGCTGGAACTCAAAAAGTTGCAGGACGATGTACCGCCCGAACCGTTTGGGCGGGTGCGCAAGGTCATTGAACGTAGTTTCAAGAAACCGCTAACGGGTGAAGACGGTGTGTTTGCGTCCTTTGATGAAAAGCCAATCGCAGCCGCCTCCATTGCCCAGGTGCATTTTGCCGAGTTAAAAGACGGCAGGCGCGTGGCGGTTAAAGTACGCCGCGACCATATCAGCAAAACCATCGAATCAGATCTGGCTATTTTGAAGCTGCTGGCATCGCTGTTTGACCGCTATTTCAGCGAATATCGTCGTCTGAAAGCGCCGCGCGTCATTGAGGAATTCGCCACCACCATTCGCGGCGAATTGAACCTGCGCGCCGAAGCCGCCCATGCCAGCCGCTTTGCCGAGAATTTCGCCGAACTCGAAGGCGTTCGCGTACCGGATGTATTATGGGAATACACCCATCACGAAGTATTAACGACCGAACGTATTTCCGGCCTGCCCATCGACGAAAAAGAGGCTTTGCAGGCAGCCGGTCACGATTGCCTGAAACTGTGCGAACGGGCCGCGTTGCTGTTTTTCCATATGGTATTCGTGGACGGCTATTTCCATGCCGATATGCATCCGGGCAATATTTTTGTGGCTGATGACGGCGATATTGTGCTGGTCGATTTCGGCATCGTTGGCAGACTCGATATCAAATCACGCCGCTATATCGGCGAAATGCTAATGGCCTTTCTGAAAGAAGATTATAAACGCTCCGCTGAAGTGCATGTTGAGGCCGGTTATGTGCCTGCCGATACCAATATATCAGCCTTTGAAGATGCATTGAGAGAAATCGCCGTACCTATTTTCAATCGTCCGCTGGCCGAAATCTCCATTGCCGAATTATTGCTGAGCATGTTTGCCGTGACTGAACGATTCAAGATGGAAACGCAGCCGGAGTTGTTACTGCTTCAAAAAACCATGGTGGTTATCGAAGGCGTGGCCAGAGAACTGGCCGATCAGGTCAATATCTGGATACTGGCGCGACCCATGATTAAAGACTGGGTGACACGCCAACTCGGGCCAATCGGCAAGGCCGAAGCGATTGCCGGAGAAATACAAGGCCAGTTGCGCGACTGGATGCTTCTACCCAAAAAAATCGATGGCGTGTTATCCCGCATTGACGAGGGCAGCGTCAATTTCAATGCAGAGCCATCCCGCCTGCCCATTGCCATCGGCGCGCTAATGAGCGCCTCAGGTGGCGCATGGCTGGCCTGGTCAGTAGCCCATCAGGCCTCAACCATGATGATGATATTTGCAGCCCTGCTGACAGGGCTTGGTTTTATACTTACCCTGTCCAGATAATCAGCCTATGATGATTTCGGCTCAGTCTGATCCGGATCTTCGGTCTTTGCAGGCGTTTCAACAGGCGTCTGCTTCACCGATTCAGGAGCTGCCGGTTCCTCTTTGCCGCCGAAGAAGCTGCGCAGCTTTCTGAATACGGTTTTGATGCCACGCCATAATTTCGGCAATAGCCAGATCATCAACAGAATAAACACAATCATAAAGGCCACAAACAGGGTCGGATGATTCAGCGCCGCCCACAGGCCACCAAAAACCGCCAGATCTTCTGTAATCGATGCCGTCCAGTTGGAGAATGGTTCCGGTGATGTGTTGATCAAGGCCCGCGTACCGGCTTTGGTAGCGTGCGTGCTGGCAGCCAAACCGCCACCCATCAGGCCGGCAGCCAGCGACAGGGCCGGCGTCACATCGCCCACCGCACCGGCAGCCAGCATGGCACCCGCCGGAATGCGTACAAAGGTGTGCAACACATCCCAGGTGGAATCAACGCCGGGGATTTTATCAGCAAAAAACTCGACCACATACATGGTGCCCGCAGCGAATAACACCATCGGATCCTGCAATATTTCCAGCCCCGGCGGTAAATCGACATTGCCGGTCAGGCCCATCATGCCGAGCATCAGAATGGCAGCATACAGATTGATGCCGCTGGCCCAGGCTGCGCCCATGCTCAGGGCCAGAATCGAGGTGATTTGATCCAGTTGTTCCATAGTCACTCCTAGTCATATTCAGAATCTTTCACCGGTCGTTCCTGCGCATCCATGCGCTCACGATATTCGGGCATCCTGCCCATCACAGGTGACGCAGAGGACGCAGAGTAAAGATAAAATATGCAAGCGGACATATCATCTTCCTGACTCTTATCCATCGGGGTTGATAATCATAACAAGCCAAGAACATTGCAATCGGGAATTACCCACAGGCAGGGCAAACATTGCACCGCATACCAAACCGATTAATCAGGTGACTCTTCAGCATACGCTGGAGGAGCTGCTTTAGCTGCGCATTGCTGTGATATTCAGCGCGACTAAAATACGCACCTCCGGGTCTTAAACCAAATCTAACTATCGCTGTGCGGATAGCGCCTCAATCAGATAGAATCAGTGATGCATCCAGATCATCGGGCACAGCTTGGCCCATGATTTCAAACAGCGTGGCGGCCAGATTAGACAGGCCCGGATCTCCATCTTCAGGCTGGCGCAATGAATAACTGCCATCATAGGCCGGATCGAACAGGATGCACGGCACAGGGTTGGTTGAATGCTTGGTGCATGGCTCAGTGCCACCGTCTTTGGTATTCACCAGCATTTCTTCCGCATTGCCGTGGTCTGCCGTGATCAGGGCATAACCGCCTGCCGTTTCCAGAGCATCCACGATGCGCCCGACTGCTGCATCAACGGCTTCAATGGCCGTAATGGCAGGGGCAATCTTGCCGCAATGCCCAACCATATCAGCATTGGCGAAATTGATCAGGCCAAAGCCGTATTCCCCGCTTTCAATCAGTGCAACAGCCTTTTCGGCAATTTCAACGGCCTTCATTTGCGGCGCATCGGCAAACGAAACACCTTTATCCGAATCAATCAGAATATAATCTTCCATCGAAGCATCCAGCGGCTGGCGATAACCGCCATTGAAAAAGAATGTAACATGCGGGTATTTCTGCGTTTCAGTCAAACGGAACTGCTTGATGCCCATGCCAAGAATGCGTTTACCGAACGGATTATCCACCTTGGTCGGCCCCATCAGTTGTAAAGCGGGCAGGTTTCTATCCTCATCATAAACCATCATACCGGCATAAGTAATATCGGGGCGCTGGCCACGACCAAAGCCGTTGAAATCATCCAGTTCAAAGGCTTCGGTAATTTCAATGGCGCGGTCGCCTCTGAAATTCATCATAATCATCGCATCGCCATCGGCCATGGCTCCGACAGGCCTGTCCTGATCATCCACAATCACAAAGCCCGGCATATCCTGATCGACCAGATCCGCCTGTTCCGCTCTGAAATGATTAATGGCGGCCATCATGGACGGAAAGCGGTAATTCCCCTTACCATGCACCATCAAATCCCAGCCTTCAGCAACCTTGGGCCAGTTGTTGTCCCGATCCATCACAACCATCTCGCGCCCGCCACCGGAAGCAAAAGCATAAAAGAAGCCATCGTGGTCATTGATAAAAGCAAAATCTTCTTCCAGTTCGCAGACAAATTTCTGCGCCGTCTGAATGCCGACATCACGCCCGTCGAGCAGCGCATGAATACGCAGTGTTTTGATGCCGGATTCAAAAGCGTGATTGATCACAGCCCGGAAATGGCTCAGATGCGAGTGGATATTACCATCGGAAAGCAGGCCCATCAGATGCAGGGTGCCGCCTGCCGCTCCTGCCGAAATCACCTGTTGCAATGCGTCGGATTTATAAAACGAACCATCGGCAATGGCATTATTGATCCGCGTTGGCCCCTGCTCCAGCACCATGCCGGCACCCATGGTCAGATGCCCCACTTCCGAGCCGCCCATATCCTTGTTCGATGGCAACCCGACATAAGAGCCGTGCGTGAGCAAACGGGTGTGCGCATAATGTTTCCACAAATGATCAATGGTGGGGGTTTGCGCCTGCGCAATCGCATCTTCCGGCCCGCCTGCGCCGATTCCCCAGCCATCCATAATAATCAGCAAAACCGGACGCGGCTTGCCCGATGCTGCTGCAAAATGTGTATGTTCAGTCATGCATTCACCTGTTTCATTTTTATTCCTTTGCCTGCAATCCTGTCGAAACGCTCTGCGCCGACAACCGCGCCGAAGCATAACATTTCAGAAGCCGGGAGGCATGCGCCTCTCCATTTCAGCATGAAAACAGAAACCATAGCTTGCCGACCCCGCAGCTTGGCGGCATGCTCAATCCGATGTTTACAGAAGCCGCCAATCCGACCACCACCTTTATCGTTGCCGTTATTATTGCCACGACTGCGCAGATGCTGGCCAATCGTTTTCGTTTTCCGCCCATCCTGTTGTGGTTGCTGGCCGGTATGGCGCTGGGGCCATTCGGATTACACCTGCTTCAGGTCGAAGCCATTGAACCTGCGCTGCATAGCCTGATTGAGCTGGGTCTGGCCATTATCCTGTTTGAGGGCGGCCTGAACCTGAATCTGAAAGCGTTAAAAGAAAACGGCTGGGTGGTAGGTCGGCTGGTCTTGATCGGTCCCATTCTGACCATGCTGATTGGCGGCGTCGCGGCGCATTTTCTCACCGGCATGGACTGGCTGCTAGCCCTGCTGTTCGGCGCACTGGTCTCGGTCGGCGGGCCG
>CAZKME010000073.1:7237-9597 GCA_964553725.1 uncultured Zetaproteobacteria bacterium | reverse complement strand
TGGCGGTCGATATAATCCAGCCAGATAGACTGGCCTGCATCTGCTATTTTACTGAGTCTGTTCATGGGTTCTCCTTCAAATGTTCAACGCTTATTTTCATGTTAAGATAACACAGCCAATGATTGCATCTGCATGCGCCAACAACCAGATGTCACCCATTGTTCTCCGCCGCCTTCCTGTGCAGGTTGTGAAGTATCCATCTCTACCTGCCAGCCATGCCCCGACGGCGCTTCGGGCAGATGAAAACTCACGCATTCGGTGGTGGCGTTAAACAGCAAACAGAGCCCACCACCTGTTTCCGCCTCTGCCTGGATAAGACAACCCAGAAGACCGCGTGATCCATGCCAGTCAGGAAACCCCAAATCAGGCCCGAACCACTGAATATCTTCCTCCGTGTAAAAACTATCCACACACAATACCGGGAAGCGTCTTCGAAGATCAGTCAGAGCACATACAAAGCGGTGCAACTCCGCATGTTGCCGTAGCAAATCCCAGTCATACCAGCTTGTTTCGTTATCCTGACAATAAGCGTTGTTGTTGCCGCCCTGCGTGCGGCGAAACTCGTCACCGCCAAGCAGCATGGGTACGCCGCGTGAGAGAAACAGCGTCGCCAGCATATTTTTAATCTGGCGCAAGCGCACCGCCTCCACCATCAGATCATCGCTAGGCCCCTCAACACCGTAATTGGCACTAAAGTTATCATTACTTCCATCGGCATTGCCTTCGCCGTTGGCTTCGTTATGTTTTTGCGCATAGCTCACCAGATCATTCAGTGTAAAACCATCGTGGCAGCTTATATAATTGATGCTGTGCAATGGTGATTTGCCACTGCGTTGGTAAATATCAGCGCTACCGCATAATCGACTGGCCAGCGTACCGGTCATGCCTGCATCGCCGCGCCAGAAGCGACGCACATCATCCCGATAGCAACCATTCCACTCTGACCAGCGCATGCCCGGAAAACTACCCACCTGATAGGCTCCACCTGCATCCCAGGCCTCGGCAATAAGTTTGACACCGCTCAAAATCGGATCTTCAGCAATGCGCTCCAACAGCGGCGGATTGGGCTGCAGTTCACCTTGTTCATCCCGGCCCAGCACAGAAGCAAGATCGAATCGGAAACCATCCACATGCATTTCAATGACCCAGTGACGCAGACAAGCCAGAATATAATCACGCACAACCGGATGGTTACAGTTCAGGGTGTTGCCGGTGCCGGAATAGTTTTTGTAATAGCGCCGATCATCCTCCAGCAGATAATAAATGCTGTTATCCATACCCCGGAAATTAAGCGTCGGGCCGAGATGATTACCCTCCGCCGTGTGATTGAAAACGATATCGAGAATAATTTCAATGCCAGCCTGATGCAGGGCTTTAACCATGTTTTTGAATTCATCCACCTGGCAACCCACATCGCTGCGACTGCCATAGCTCTCCTTGGGTGCAAAAAAGGACACCGTGCTATAACCCCAATAATTGCGCAGGCGCTGGCCGGTCATTGCATTGCTTCGAGTCAGTTCGTTTTCGTAAAACTCCTGCACCGGTAGCAGCTCGATAGCGGTGATGCCCAGTTCCTGAAAATAGGGGATTTTCTCGATCACACCCAGGAATGTGCCGGGGTGCTTCACCGCCGACGACGGATGTATGCTGAGGCCACGCACATGGGTTTCGTAGATCATTGTTTCATTCCATGAGCGAACGGGCGGGCAATCTCCCTGCCAGTCGAATGCGTCACCCGGTAAAAAACCCTTGGCTTTAGAGCCTGCATCACTTGGCGCATTCGTCACCGGTTTGCAGGCGCAGGTGAAATCCCAGCAATCCGTGCCTGCAAGTGCTGCTGCGTACGGATCAAGCAGGACTTTTTGCGGCTCAAAACGATGCCCGTGTTCCGGCGCATCAGGGCCGTCAACCTGCCATGCGTAGAGCACATCCCGTTTAACATGCGCATTAAAACCATCGACACACACGTGCCAGATATCTCCCGTCCTATTCACGCGCTTGTCCAGCGCAATGTTTTGAAACGGCGTATCCGCCTGCGCACTGCCAAATAGTAATAGATGAACAGCTGCGGCGTGACGGCTGAACACGGCGAAATTAACACCGGCGCAGGTTCGATGCGCACCGAGGGGAAGCGGCGACCCGACAGTCTGCCTGAATGCCGCCAAATCGATATTCGCCTGCCCTGTCATCCGTGCATATCCCTTTTCATCCGTTATGCCCAGTGAGAAAACTGATCATTGTTTTTTTGCAAAAGCAAAACATTCCTCGCGCCACATACAGTCTTGCTGATCGCAAATGCCATCAACAGCGGTAGCGAAACATGCGAAGTTCCCTTCAGCTCGCTGAATGTTACGCACCAG
>CAZKME010000073.1:0-7137 GCA_964553725.1 uncultured Zetaproteobacteria bacterium | reverse complement strand
CAGCGGTAGCGAAACATGCGAAGTTCCCTTCAGCTCGCTGAATGTTACGCACCAGATCGATCTTACTAATCCGTCCGGTTTTCAAACCCAGCGTTTTAGCCTTGGCTCGAATAATATTGATATGCATGTTTTCCTCCTGATTATAATGATGTATGTATCCAACGCATATAACTACTCAGCACGCCCTGGGTTGAGTAGTTATCAACGCACATAGGCTTCGGCGGCATAACGGCGCATCATGCGATGGCTGTTGAAGTAGGAAGCATTCTTGCTGATCGCGCCCTTCATGACCGCAATCCAGCCGTTCCGGTCACCGTGGTAAAGCGGCAGCACGACGTTTTCCAGTTTATCATACAGCGATGCCGCATCGCCGCCGTTAGCTGCCTCCCCGTCATCGCCGATAGCCCAGCCCGTGCCCCCCTCAATGCAGCCTTCAATCCACCAGCCATCGAGTACGGACAGGTTTGGAACGCCGTTAAAGGCGGCTTTCATGCCGCTGGTGCCGGAGGCTTCCATCGGTTTAAGCGGCGTGTTCAGCCATACATCCACGCCCGACACCATGGATAGTGCGATATCCATATCATAATTTGGAATGTAGACCATGGGGATAACATCCGATAACTCGCGTATATGATGATGCAATTGTTCGATCAGATGATGGCCTGGTTCATCTTTGGGGTGCGCCTTGCCCGAAAGTACGATCTGAAAGGGGTGTTTTTCGGCGATAGATTTCAAGCGCTCTATGTCGGTGAATAGCAGGTCGGCGCGTTTATAGGCGGTCATGCGCCGGGCGAAGCCGAGGATAGGCAGTTCCAGTTTGAGCTCGGTTCCGGTGAGGGTGCGAACCTTGTCAATCAAGCTCTGTTTGGCCTGAACATGGGCCTGCCAGATTGCCGCATCGGGGATACAGCATTCCGCCCGCACCAAAATTTCCGACTCATGGCACCAGCCGGGAAAGTGGGTATTGAACAGCTCTCGAAATGGCGGCGATGCCCAGGTGAAGGGATGAACGCCATTGGTGACCGCACGTACATGGTAGCCGGGAAATAACTTTCTGGACACCTCCGCATGTCGCTTGGCGACACCATTGACATATTCGCTAAGATTCATGGCCAGCCGGGTCATATTGAGATTATCTTCACCTGCCAACTGCTTCAGCGCCTGAGGATCAATCACCTCGGCCATGATACGAAATACCAGATCATAGGAGAATCGATCCTGACCAGCCTCCACCGGCGTATGGGTGGTGAAATCGCACAGCTCGCGTACGCGTGGAATATCATAGGGCGACTCACCGGGACGCACATCGTCTTGCGGATAAGCATGCCGACGTAGCAGCTCCAGCGCCAACAGGGCCGAATGTCCCTCATTCATATGGTATTGGCGCAATGTAAAGCCAAGCGCCTGCAACAAGCGAATGCCGCCAATGCCCAGCACAATCTCCTGTTTAAACCGATAAACATCACCGCCGCCATAGAGGTAATGGGTAATTTCCCGATCTGCGGGCTGATTCTCATCAATATCCGTATCAAGCAGAATGACCGGAATCTCGCCATTCATATGCCCCTTGAGCACATACAGCCAGCCAGCAACCCAAACCAGGCGGCCTTCAATGGATACGGCCACCTTGGCCTCCAGCCGTGTGGCTTGCTGCGAAGGTTTCCAACTGGAGGGATGCTCGATCTGTCTGCCCTGTGCATCAATTTCCTGTTCGAAATAACCGGCATGACTAACAAGGCTGACTGCCACCATGGGGATTTCCAGATCGGCCGCCGAGCGCATGCTATCACCGGCCAGAATGCCGAGGCCGCCACTGTAGGTGGGGATGTCGTTTTGCAGCGCAATCTCCATGGAAAAATAAGCGATGCGCTGCGTGCGTGTAAATTGATCTAAATGGGTCATGGTGTAGTAGCTCCGTTATTTTGTGTTGTATTCATCATTGTCTCGACGGGATGAACGTGAAACAAACACGTTATAGATCGGCACCCAGATCAAGGCAATATACCAGCCATAACCGTAGGACTCGATCAGACCGATAAAAAAGCTGCTCCAGTTGATGCCAGTGAATCCAGGCAGCAGCTTCTGCCAGACCGAATACATGGCGTGATCAGGAAGCAGTAGATCAAAACCCACACACAGAGCAAACGTGGTCGCCAATAAAATACTGGTGGCATGGCCGACGGCAACAAGCGATATCCTAGTGCTCATGGCTTATCTCCTTGCGTTGTTTACGCATAAAGAGTGATGGCTGTTCGTCAAACTGCTCCAGACACTGGCGCGAACAGAAGCGGTAAAGATTGGCCTCATGCATCAGGCCATAACCCTTGTTTTGATCCACTTCCTTGCCGCACACCGGATCGATAAAGGTGCCGGAGTCAGAATCAGGATCGTGTTTTGAACCATGATCCCCATGCCCATGGATCATGTGGGCACCGCAGCCAAAACGCATCATCAGATAAAACAGCAGGGCATAAACCAGCAGTGTTCCTAAGCCTTCCATGATAAATATCCTCTATTGGAAAATCCGGGAGAAAACTGTGATAGCATCTCTTAATATCCTGGCCTGTCGAAGAAAAACTCTGCTATTGCGTCATACTTGCGTTCTGGAGTCAGCATTTTAAAGCGCAGGCGGTATTTACCCGGCTCGGACATCAGAAAGTAATTGCCATAGCTGGAGGTATCCATAATGAGCATGGGTTGCAGCTTTTTATTTTGCTCATCCATGCCATCGAAAGTGCTGACGCTTGCCTGTACCTCAGCATCATTAATGCGGTTACCAGTCTGAGAATCAAAGAGGGAAACAATGATATGATAACGGGTTTCGTGATTTTTGAATTTGGTTTGTATGCCTGGAGACCCCTGAGTGATCTCAGCGGGTATGGCAGCAAAATAGAAATCCACGTCATTCACGCGCAGGTGATGCTCTGAATCAGCAGCGTATGCGACAGAAAACATGCCCGGAAAAGCTGTAAAAAATACAAGGGCCACTGATAATTTAGTAAGCGCGTTCATGATAAACTCCTGCCTGTTATGCCAATTTTGCCTGGTGGCCGCCAGTATAGAGGGTGGGTGTTACACACAGGTCAAGCGTTAATCGCTTCAATCAGCCGACAAATCGAATCGCCATTCGGAATGCCATCCGGAATATCTGACCATTCATGTTGAGCCTGCTCCATGCGCAATTGCAGCGCAGCCAATTCCTCAACCCGTTGGCGATTCTCGATAATTCTCCGATGCAGGATTTCGCGCACCCTTGGACATGGCGAACTCGATTGTTCCGCATCAGAAAATACCTGTTGAATTTCGGATAATGTAAACCCGATCTGCTTGGCACGAGCAACAAATCGTAGCCGGTGGCTATCGACGTCTGAAAACAGCCGATAACCATTGACTGGATCACGGGTAGGATGGAGCAGACCAATATGGGTGTAATATCGCACCGCATCCGGCGTCATGCCTGTGGCTGTAGCCAATTCGCTGACGGTCAACATATAACAGCCTTAATTAGAAACATCAGCTTCATAATCGGATTTGGTGCGAATCCGATACAGTTGTTCGACAGGCAATACCGCGACAATGCCATCTTCAGGCTGGCCGAGGTGGGCGGCATCCATAATAGCATGCACAATGGCATCAGCTCTGGAGGCTAGGCAAAAAACCTCAATGCGAGCGTGACAACTCATCATATCGGCTTGGTAAAAATTATGATATTCACCATAACCGCGCACCTCGCTAATACTCACCCCGCCAACACCAATCCCAATAAGCGCCTCTTCCACCGCCTTCAACTTTTCGCAAATGACTATCGCCGTGACCTTTTTATACCGCATCGCCTTCTCCTTTATCCCTTTGTCGGTGGCTTGTTACAACATGCCGACTCGCCTGTGGCCAGGTTATCGAGTTCGGTTTCTTCGGTGTAATGTATCCAGCCGCGTTTCAGACGCTCTGCCCAACCCGACCCCATCAGTGCGCCTGCCCGCACCAGAGTCGCTTCAATCTGTCCAGCCGTAATTTCCAGCAGGTTGTAATCAATCGAGAGCCTGTCTCCCTCGACGGTGATATTGCGCACGCTCATCAGTTTATTCAGCTCCATGAGCAAGGCATCGCGCTGTAAACCGACTACCGGGCAATCGAGCGTAAATGATCTGCGTTTGATGGGTTGGCGACCTGCTTTTGTTGGCGATTTCTTGCCGATATACAGTAGCGGTCGAGCCAGAAAATTCTCCCGGCACTGTTCCATGCAAAAGTGATATTCAACGCCCATATGATCGGCGTGAATGCTTGAGTCACTGGCATCCATATTACAAACAGGGCAGCGGACATCGTTCATTGACGATAAGCCCTTTCCGGATAATAAACACCGGAAGAATATGTTTTTCCTGCCTGCTCAAATGATACTGTCAGCCAGTGCTGGCCCTTTTCATGGCTGAGGTTATAGAGCGCCATATACCAGTTTCCCATTCGCATCATCGGCGCTTTTGGGCGGATACTGCCATCCGGGTGTTTCACCGATGAATACAGCTTCAGATCGGTGAGCGGATGACCATCTTTTTCGACGCTCACCATCAGATGATACAATATCCGGCTATAACCATCCCCCTCGGGTGCCGGCATCACGTGGAAGATAAACACGTAGCCATCGCGAACCCCCTTTTGAGCGACAAAAAAAGTGGACTTGTGATCCATGCCTTTCGCCGCACTGGCATTGCTATGCCCCCCTGTCTGCGGGTGGTTGTTCGTCATAGTGGAACATGCGCCAAGCAAGCTTAACGCAGCCATCAATATCATATATTTCTTCATCTATCATTACCTTCCATTATTCTTCTAAAGATCTTTTTGTATCATTTGCAAGCACTACTGCTGCTGTTCCTGCGGATAACGCACACCCACAAAATGCTTCTGCCCGTCACTGGTTTTGAACAACACCATTAACTGGTGCGAACCTGGATGACCCAGATCATAAGCAGCCATATACCAGTCGCCCATTTTCATCATCATTTTTGATTCGGATTTTTCATTGGGATGCGATACCTTGGAATTCATGGCAATATCTGTCAGCGCCTCACCATCTTTTTCAACTTTCACCATAAGGTTATGCGAACCGCCATATTGCATGCCCTCTTTCGCTTTCATGACACGGAAGCTGACGCTGTAACCATCAATATCTTTTTTGACCAGAAACCTGCCTTCCACCTGAGCCTTGTCAGTCTGATGATGCATATCCATGCTGCACGGGTTTATCATGCCGGCATCCATATGCCCGTGATCATGGGCCAGAGCCGGTTGCGCAGCTGCCATTGCCACCATGCCAGCAAAAATCACTGTTATTTTTTTCATATTCCTGCTCCTGCATTCAATATTTTTGCCCAAATGTATCTTCCAAAACATGTTATGATGCACCGGGGTATTCGGCACTTGCTCGATTATATTTAATCTTCATCGCCATCATCCTGACCGGCCTGCTTATCCATCTCACTGTATTGAGCCTTTGTCATAGCAGGAAGTTTTTCCAGAAAAGCAACCATTTCCCATATCTTTTCATCGTTATGGGATGGCCCCCAGGCAGGCATAGCTGTCATTCTCACACCATTTTTAATAATCCAGAACAACTCGGCAGGCGTCCATGTTCTAACCGTCTTTTGCAGCTCTGGAGGCCTTGGCATCAAACCCTTGCGGATTTCCGAAGATGAAACCCCGGGAGACAAATGACATCCCGTACACATTTCCCGGTAATGTCGAAATCCATTCAGAATCCGATCCTGCTGATTCAGTGGCGGCACCTGAATATTACTGGCATGGAAACGCACTGAACGCTTCATCGCAGTGTGCAGGCCCCACTGGGTGAGCGAACTATGAGGATAAGTGGCTCCCACATTAATAATCCCCGAATACATCACACCCAAACCAATGATTAGCCCTCCTGATATCAGCCCTGCGATCACTTTAGCGCACGACATCCTCGTCTCCTTTATCGTTACTGTTTCTTCCACGTTATTTTCCTTTTTTAGGTGGCACAGGTATCTCACCTGTTTTATAGACACTGTTCAGAATGGCTACCGTGCGTGGTGACTGCCAGGGAAATCCCCCCACAACCTTTTCCACATAAATCCCGCGCCGATTGATAATAAATGTTTCCGGATATTTGAATACGCCCAGTACGGGCCCACCCACCTGTTTGCCGCCCTTGTCCCAGAAAATCGGAAACGGAATGTTCTGCTCCTTGATAAAATCACGCACATCATCCGCATTATTATCCACCGACAGACCGATCACGGTAAATTTATTGGCCGGCAACAAGCGGGAAAGGCGAATCAGATCCGGCATCTCCTTGCGGCATGGCGGGCACCATGTCGCCCAGACATTCAGGATGATGACTTTGCCGACAAACTGGCTATGACTGCTGACCGGCTTGCCATCGAGCGTTGTCATCTGAAATACAGGCATCGCCTTACCTTTCACGGGCAGGCCGCCACCCTGCTCGCCAGCTGCAGAACAGGCAGACAGCAAGGCTCCCAGCGCCAATAAAACCAGCATATATTTGATCAATCCAGTCATATTAATACTTGTGAAACACAGTCACTTTACCAGCTTTATCAAAGGCCAACACACTATAACCCTCCGGTTTCTGGCCCACTTTCTGCATACCCGGCGATTTCATCGGCATACCCGGCGCGGTCAGACCGACGATATCGGGCCGTTCTTTGAGTAAACGCTCAATATCCGCAGCTGGCACATGTCCTTCAATCACATAACCATCGATAATGGCGGTATGGCAGGACGCCAGTTTCTCGGACACGCCGAATTTCGTCTTGATCGCATCCATATCTTCGCGTTTGTTGATTTCAACCGTAAAGCCTTGCTGGCGCAGATGCTTGGCCCAGCCGGTACAGCATTCGCAGTTTGGCGATTTGTACATCACAACTTTTTTCGCAGCAGACTGTGAGGACTCGGCCTGACTGTGCTTGGCGGCGGACTCCGTATTTGTATTGCCCGCATCGCAGGCCGCCAGTCCTAACACTGCAATCGCGGCTGCGCCTAATATTAATACTTTATGCATGGCTTACTCCTTGCCTTGTTCCGGGTAGAAAATTCCGCCAAAATGTTTCTGGCCGTCGGCGGTCTTGAACAACACCATCA
>CAZKME010000072.1:0-9602 GCA_964553725.1 uncultured Zetaproteobacteria bacterium | reverse complement strand
ATGAGTCCGGCATTCATCAGGACGGCATGTTAAAACACCAGAAAACCTATGAAATTATGACGCCGGAATCAGTGGGATGGCGCACCAATCGTATGGTGCTGGGCAAACATTCAGGTCGTGCGGCACTCAAGGCGCGATATGTTGAATTGGGTGTTGAACTGGATGATGAACGCGTGCTTGCCGTGTTTGAACGTTTCAAGGCATTGGCGGATAAAAAGAAAGAGATTTTTGATGAAGATCTAATGGCGATCCTTTCGGAAGACGCCAGCGTTGATACTGAACGTGTCAAATTGATCAGCCTGCATGCCGCCTCCGGTACCGGTGATACGCCGGTGGCTGCTGTGGAGCTGGATATTGAAGGCGAAACGCACAAGGCGACAGCCGAAGGCGATGGCCCGGTCGATGCTGCTTTCAAGGCAATTAAATCGCTGGTTGAACCGAAAGGCAAGTTGCTGCTTTATGCGGTCAACGCCATTACCGCAGGCACCGATGCGCAGGGCGAGGTGACGGTGCGTTTGCAGGATGGCGATCATATCGTCAACGGGCAGGGCTCCGATACCGATATCGTGGTGGCATCCGCCAAGGCATTGATTGCGGCGCTGAACAAATTGCCGAATATGCATGCCAAAGAAGTGCATGCACAATATTCGGGGGTTTAGTTGTGTGAGACGGAAGGGGTGAGGCGTCAGGCGTTTTTCAGAGCCTTTCCGCCCTGTCTCCATGATGACTTTATTTTGACATAAGTTTGTCATAAAACCTGATCACAATTCCCCATCATATTCTTGGACAGGGGGGCTTAATACCATGGGTTTTATCGAAGAACTACGCATGCAGCGCTGGGATGACCACCGCTATTATCATCATAATCGCATCAATCAGTTTTTGCATTTGGCCAGTTCCATTTGTTTTATCGCCAGCTATGTATGGATATTTCTCGATCCGGTCATGGCCGTACTGTTCGGCTGGGTCGTGGCGATGGTATTGCGTCAGATCGGTCATTTCTTTTTTGAACCGAAAAACTATGACGAAGTCAATACAGCCAGCCATGCATACAAGGAGAGCGTGAAAGTGGGTTACAATCTCTTCCGCAAGCTGGTGCTGTTGTCGTTGTGGGCAGTGGTTTCCGCTACGCTGTATTTTGAGCCGTCACTATTCGGCTTGCTCGATACAGCAGATCAGGCGCGCGGGTTTATGTATAATCTGTCTTTACTCTGGCTGGCTCTGGCTGTCGGCGCGCTGGTGTTCAGAACCATCCACCTGTTTTTCATCATGGGCGTACAGTCCGGGCTGGTGTGGTTTTGCAAGATTCTGACCGATCCGTTCCATGATGTGTACATCTACTACAAATCACCGTATTACATTCTCAAGGGCGACATGTATGATCATATGACCGACTGGTATGATCAATCCTTGCTGGTCAAACAGTCGTAATTGTTTTTGACGGCTTGCAAGCCGTCCAGGCGCGTTGTTTGTCCCCTGAATGCTGCCCGTAATAGCTCAGTTTCGTTTGTGTTGCGCGTTAAGCCGGGCTGTACGTTGCCAGCAATCTGCATTGCTTTCGGGTAATTGATCCAGACGCCAGCACCAGTTGTTGTCCAGTGTACCGGGGGTATTGAATTTGGCTTCACTTCCCAGTTCAAGCAGATCCTGCATCGGGATCACTGCCAGCGTGGCGGGTGAGGCGAGCACGCATTCGATCAAAGCCCATGGCATGTCTGCCGCTGTAGCATCAAGCACGCGTAATACATGTTGGCGCACATGTTCCTCAGCGGATTCAAACCAGCCCATGGTGGTGTCGTTGTCATGCGTGCCGGTATAAGCGACAGCATCTTGGCCGAAATTGCCGGGAAGATATGGATTGTGATCATCGCCGCCGAAAGCAAATTGCAGAATTTTCATGCCGGGCAGGCCGAAAGCTTCTCTGAGTGCGGTGACTTCTTCGGTAATGATGCCGAGGTCTTCTGCAATCAGCGGTAATTTACCCAGTTGCTGTTGCAGGGTGTTCAGGAGCGCTTCACCGGGCGCTTCGCGCCATTCGCCGATAATGCCATCTTCGCTTTCGCCGGGGATGACCCAGAAAGCCTCCAGTGCGCGGAAATGATCAATACGCAGCATATGCATCAGTTTCATCTGACGGCGGATGCGATGCACCCACCATGCGAATCCGGCCGTCTGCATTACTTTCCAATGATATAACGGATTGCCCCAGCGCTGGCCGGTTTCGGAGAAATAATCGGGCGGTACGCCCGCCACTTCTTCGCACAAGCCTGTTTTATTGACTGTAAATGATGCGCGGTTTGCCCACACATCGGCAGAATCGTGCGCCACGTAAATCGGCAAATCACCAAACAGTTGAACACCCTTTTCCTCAGCATACGCTTTCAGGCCATGCCATTGGAAATCAAATAGAAACTGCTCGAATATAGCTTGCTTAACTATCTGTTTATAATCTTCTTTTACTTTTTCTATTACTTCAGGTTCGCGGTCACGAAGCGCTACTGGCCATTGCCACCACGCTGCATCATGGCGTACTGTTTTCAAGGTGGAAAACAGGCAAAAATCATCCAGCCAGTAATTATTTTCCTGCTGAAATTCATTGATACGTTGTTGCAGTTCGGGGTCGTTTTTTACAGCGCTCCAGAATGTTGCACTGGCTTCGCTGCGTAGCCGGGCATGATCAGCCGCCGTGTTACAGTCGCATAAACTGGCGGCATCCAACCAGCCGTGTGCAACGCAATCACGCAGATCAATCAGCTCAGGATTGCCGGCAAAGGTAGATAAGGATTCATACGGCGAGCCATGCCCGTGTGTTGGCCCAAGCGGCAGAAATTGCCAGACGCTAAATCCGCCGGCAACAATATCGTCGATAAATTGGCGCGCTTCTTCGCCCAGCACGCCCTTGTGAAACGGGCCGGGCAGGGAGGTGATATGCAATAATACGGCAGCTCTTCGCCGGTCAATCCAGTGATTCATATCTCAGAACCTTTTTTCACCGCAGAGTACGCAGAGTTACGCAGAGTAAAACCGAAAAGCAAATCTTGAGGGGGGGTAGCCCATGCATGCAGTGATTTATGTGCAGAAATCGTTCGGCCCATTTTTTTATGCCTTTGCCTTTACTCTGTGTAACTCTGCGTACTCTGTGGTGAGTCGTTTTTGACTTTAAGCATCCGCATTGCCGCGACGCATGGTGCCGCCGCCTTCGGCATCGCCGCCGCCCTTTGAAATATTCTCGTCGAGTGAGGCGGGGACAGTGCATCCCAGCAGAAGATACAGTTTTTTCAGGTGGCGACGATACAGTTGATCGAAATCACGCACGGCTGCGCCCGGATTATAATCTCCGAACCACCAGCACCAGTCGGAACCTTCGCAGATGCGCAATTGCTCGGCTGCATCGTTCTGTTGTTCGGGGCTGAGGGTATCGAAATTAGCATCAAATGCTTTTTTGGCTTCGATCAGCAATTCCCAGGCGCGTGTTTTGGCATGATCGCCAATCCAGGTGGACAAGTTGCCATACACCCAGGAGCCGGAGGCCAGCTTATCCAGTTTTTCAGTGGCGGCATGTTGATCGAGATAATCGCTAAATGTGGTCAGTTCATAATCTTCGTGTTCGGCGATGGATTGATACAGCTTGGTTAAAAATGGCAGGCCGTTTTCGTGATAGTGCTCCCACGCATTTTCACCATCCATAATGATGGCGACCACGGGTGCTTTCATGCCGTGGGTGCGATGGTGAATGCCAGCCAGTTCATGCATGAAATTATTGATCGCATCCTGCGTACCCCAACGGCTGTATTCAAAACCGAGCAGGTCTGATAAACGATCATCGCGGAAGAAGCAGGTGATTTGCGCATCGTCCTCGCCCACCAGCCACGGGTGATAGAGATCGCGATTGCCCTGCTGTTCGCGCAGATTAAATTGTAATGAATGATGTAATACCGCTTCACCGGTTGCACACCAGTCAAAGCCGGATTGACCGAGCAATGCCAGGGTGTCTTGCGAAACCGCGCCTTCCGCCGGCCAGCAACCGCGAGCGGGGTGCCCGAACAGATCACTGTGGCTCTGCTTGGCCAGTTCAATATGTTCCAGGGCGCGTTCGCGGCCACCCGGATAAGGCTCATCCGGGATAATCGCATCGGGTACGGTTTCCAGCGCAGTATTGAAATCGAGCATCAATGGAATGATCGGGTGGGCATACGGCGTGGTGGTTAGTTCCAGCTTGCCCGATTCAACCAGTCGTTTATGGGTGGCCGGGATGTCGGACAATAACGATGCAATCAGGGTAAGCAGATCGCGACGATCCTGATAGGTGAACCCTGTGGCTTTTTCGATCAGACGGCGTGCCACAAAATTGCGCTGGCGTACTGTTTCA
Source organism: uncultured Zetaproteobacteria bacterium (assembly GCA_964553725.1). Taxonomy (GTDB): domain Bacteria; phylum Pseudomonadota; class Zetaproteobacteria; order Mariprofundales; family Mariprofundaceae; genus Mariprofundus. The sequence continues at coordinate 5,233 of CAZKME010000072.1, read as the reverse complement.
CCCAGCCAGGCCAGATGATACCAGGTGACCAGATCGGTATAAAAACTTTCACCCAGATAGCAGGTGGCCTTGTTTTTCTTGGCATGCTCGGCCACATTCCACAAACGCGAAAAGGCCGGATAGCGATGCATATTGCGTTCATGATTCAGGCGGAAGCATGTTTTTAGAATGAAGCTACGATCTTTCTTTTTCAGTTTGCCCGGTTTATGCGCCAGTGCGGCCAGTAACGGATCATTCAAATCACTCTGGCTGCCATCGAGATAGGTTTTGAGCTGGGCGGCATAATCGTTGATTTGAACCGTCAGCGACGGCACATAATTCATTACCGCCTTGGCACCGGGCAATTGGGAAATGATCTCTGCCATATCGGTGTAATCCTTCATGGCATGCAAATAGACCCAGGGCAGGTGATAGCGACCGGTATCCGCCTCGCGGTAAAAAGGCTGGTGCATATGCCAGTAAAAGATAACGGATAAGGGTTGGCTCATAAATACGCTCCCGGGAGATGTACAGTTTTTTACCACAAAGACACAAAGGAAACCAACCAGAAGTAAAGATCAGGAGCCGTTGTGATACAGGATCCTTTTCTATACCTTGTTTTCTTAGTGTCTTTGCGTCTTTGTGGTTACAGCTTGTTGCCTGACCTGAATCAGGTTTCGTGCAGATTTTGACCGAGCATTTCCGGTGTCACCAGCACAATACCGTTTTCGGATACATAAAAACGCTTGGCATCTTCTATCGGGTCTTCACCAATCACGGTGCCATGCGGAATCACAGTTCCCTTATCAATCACACAGCGTTTGATGCGGCAGTTATGCCTGATTTCCACATCGGGTAGAATAACAGCATCCTCCACAGTTGAATAAGAGTGTACACGCACATTGGAAAACAGTACGGAATGACGAATGCAGGAACCGGTGATCAGGCAACCGCCTGAAATCATCGAGTCCACCGCCATGCCGCGCCGGTCATCACTGTCGAAAGCGAATTTGGCTGGAGGAAGCTGCTCCTGATTGGTCCAGATCGGCCAGTTTTTGTCGTACAGGTTCAGATCCGGTGAAATTTCTGCCAGATTGATATTGGCTTCCCAGTAGGCGTCAATCGTACCCACATCACGCCAGTAACCCGATGCGCTGGTATTGCCATCGAGGAACGGAAAGGCGAATGCATTGGCGTTTTCAATGGCATGCGGGATGAGATCGTGACCGAAATCGTGGGTGGATGATTCATCCGCCGCATCCGCTTTCAGACGTTCGCGCAGATATTGGGCCGAGAACACATAAATCCCCATCGAGGCCAGCGATTGGGAATCATCACCCGGCATGGATTTGGGATTGTCCGGTTTTTCGGCAAATTCGACAATGCGTGATTCATCATTAATGGCCATCACGCCAAAAGCTTTGGCTTCATCCAGCGGCACCGGAATACAGCCAACGGTGATATCCGCGCCTTTGGCCACATGGGCGGCAATCATTTTGCCGTAATCCATTTTATAAATATGGTCGCCAGCCAGAATGACCACATAATCAGGGTTGTAGTGGCGGATGATATCCAGATTCTGATACACCGCATCGGCAGTGCCAGTATACCAGCCTTCGCCCATGCGTTGCTGGGCCGGCAATACTTCTACAAATTCGCCGAACTGACCGGACATGAAGCTCCAGCCGCGTTGCAGATGACGTTGCAGCGAATGAGATTTGTATTGGGTGACGACAGAAATGCGGCGAATGCCTGAGTTAATACAGTTGGACATGGGAAAATCGATAATCCTGAACTTGCCGCCGAATGGAACCGCCGGTTTGGCGCGCCAGTCGGTCAGCGCCTTTAATCGTGAGCCGCGTCCACCGGCCAACACCATGGCGACCGTGTTGGATGTCAACTTACTGATGTTACGCTCCATTTGCGGACCCATCTGATCCTCATTGCTTGGAACCATGATTCTCTCCTTTTTCCTCGCTGGAATTTGAGGCGCACCCTAGCAGGAAGCAGTATGATTCGCCATGCGGTTTTAAGATGGTTTTAAGGTGCGCTTTCGGTTAGTATGCCGCAGCCGTTTATATTGTTAGAAAACAACGCGCCTGCATGGGTTTTCCGCCACCCTGTGATGATTTCATAGCACAGGGTGGAAAAGAATCATGCGCGTTAAGGGGGGGATTTACATGCAGATTGAAGCCGTTTCAACGAGCCCGTTTGATGGGCAGAGACCTGGCACATCGGGATTGCGAAAAAAGGTTAAAGTATTTCAGCAGGCCCATTATCTAGAAAATTTCGTGCAGGCAGTATTTGATTCGATTGGCGATTTTGTCGGGCAGACGCTGGTGCTGGGCGGTGATGGCCGTTATTATAATCGTGAGGCGATTCAGACGATTCTCAAAATGGCTGCGGCCAATGGATTTAGTAAAGTATTGGTCGGGCAGGGCGGTATTCTCTCCACCCCGGCAGCATCGGCGGTGATTCGTAAATACGGTGCCTACGGCGGCCTGATTCTCTCTGCCAGCCATAATCCGGCGGGGCCGGATGATGATTTCGGTATCAAGTACAATATCGGCAACGGCGGCCCGGCCCCGGAAGGCGTGACTGAAGCGATCTATGCCCGCACGCAGGATATCAACTATTATGATATCATCGAATGCGCTGATGTGGATCTGGATCATATTGGCAGCTTTGAACTGGCCGGTATGCAGGTCGAAGTGATTGATGCAGTGGCCGATTATGCCGCGTTGATGCAAGCGCTGTTTGATTTTGATGCGATTCGTGCATTGTTGGCCGGTGATTTTTCCATGTCTTTCGATGCCATGCATGCTGTCACCGGCCCGTACGGCAAAACAATTATCGAGGCTATGCTCGGGGCACCTGCCGGTACGGTGATTAACGGTGAGCCAAAAGAGGATTTCGGCGGTGGCCACCCCGATCCGAATCTCACCTACGCGCATGAACTGGTCGATATATTGTACGGCGATGATGCGCCTGATTTCGGTGCGGCATCCGATGGCGATGGCGATCGCAATATGATTCTCGGCAAACATTTTTTTGTTACACCGAGTGATTCGCTGGCAGTGATGGCGGCCAATGCTACGCTGGTGCCGGGTTATGCCAGCGGTATCAGCGGCATTGCGCGTTCCATGCCGACCTCGGCTGCGGCGGATCGCGTCGCTGAAGCGATGGGGCTGGATTGTTATGAAACGCCGACTGGCTGGAAGTTTTTTGGTAATCTGATGGATGCTGGCAAAGTGACCCTGTGCGGCGAAGAATCATTTGGTACCGGCTCCGATCATGTGCGTGAAAAAGATGGATTGTGGGCGGTGCTGTTCTGGCTCAATATTCTGGCGGTGCGTAAAGAATCGGTTGAAGCGATTCTAACCGATCACTGGCGCAAATACGGTCGCAACTATTATTCGCGCCACGATTACGAAGGCGTGGACTCGGCTGCAGCTGTTAACGTGTTACAGAATGTGCGTGATCAGTTTGGATCGTTGCCGGGTAGCGAGCTTGCAGGGCGCACGGTGGCTAGCTGTGATGATTTTGCATACACTGATCCGGTAGATGGCAGTATCAGTGAGAATCAGGGTGTACGTATTCTGTTTGAGGATGGCTCGCGCATTATTTTCCGTCTCTCCGGCACCGGCACCAGTGGTGCGACAATTCGCGTGTATCTGGAATCCTATGAGGCTGATAGTAATCAGCATGGTAAGGATGCGCAGGATGCACTGGCTGCCATGATTGTCGCGGCGGGTGAAGTGTCGCAATTGCAACAACTGACCGGACGCGATAAACCGACAGTCATAACATAAATAATCAAAAACCTATCACCACAGAGGACACAGAGAGCACAGAGAAAACCAACCATTTATAAGCAGCAGACAAGGGGCAAGAATTTGACCTGTTTTGTTTTTCCTCTGTGCTCTCTGTGCTCTCTGTGCTCTCTGTGGTGAAATGCTTATAGTTTGTGAAATTGTATAAAAAGAAGTGAGGCAAGGCATGAAAAAACCTATTTTATCACCTGAAGCTTGGGCCGTTGTTGAGGCGCGGTCGCACGATCCGTTTGCATGGCTGGGCATGCATGAACACCCGGATGGCGGCGTGGTTGTGCGCGCATTAAGTGCGCAGGCCGAGAAAATGTGGTTATTGCCCAAAGGCGGTAAAGCCCAAGTGATGAAGCGCATTGAAGGCACCGATGTGTTTGAAAAACACTGGAAGGGCGGCAGCTTTGATAAAGCCTACCGTTTCCGCATTGAAAATACCGAGGGCCATCGTTGGGAGACCGATGATGTCTATCGCTTTGGCCCCATTCTTGGCGAGATGGATCTGCACCTGATTGGCGAGGGTAACCATTTTGAAAAATACCGTATCATGGGTGCGCATGTGCGTGAACATGAAGGCGTGAACGGGGTTGGTTTTGCGGTCTGGGCACCGGCAGCAACACGCGTCTCGGTGGTGGGTAACTTCAACCACTGGAATGGATGTGAACATCAGATGCGCGTGCGTGGTTCTTCCGGCATTTGGGAAATATTTATTCCCGGCCTGTGCGAGGGTGAAACTTACAAATTTGAAATTCGGGCGCAAAATGGCGATGTGTTTGAAAAAGCCGATCCTTATGCCCAGCAAATGGAACTCAGACCGGCAACAGCCAGCGTGGTGCATAACTGCAAGGTCTATGAATGGGATGACAGCAAGTGGATGGCAGACCGACCGGCACACCAGGCGGCCGATCAGCCGATGAGCATTTATGAAGTGCATCCGGGTTCATGGCGACGCGGCGGCGATGGTTCGGAATATCTCAATTATCGGGATCTGGCTCATCAACTGGTCGAATATTGCCAGTGGATGGGTTACACCCATATCGAATTAATGCCCATTACCGAACATCCGTTCGATGGTTCATGGGGTTATCAAACGGTGGGTTATTTTGCCCCGACCAGCCGATTCGGCACGCCGGATGATTTCCGCTATTTTGTTGATTATTGCCATCAGGCTGGCATCGGCGTGTTTCTCGATTGGGTGCCTGCCCATTTTCCCAAAGATGCGCATGGTTTGGCGCGTTTCGATGGTACGCCGTTGTATGAACATGAAGATCCGAGGCTTGGTGAACATAAGGACTGGGGCACGTATATTTTCAACTTCGGGCGCAACGAGGTGCGCAACTTCCTGATTGCTTCGGCCATGTTCTGGCTTGATGAGTATCATCTGGATGGTTTAAGAGTCGATGCCGTGGCCTCGATGCTGTATCTGGATT
>CAZKME010000071.1:0-9602 GCA_964553725.1 uncultured Zetaproteobacteria bacterium | reverse complement strand
AGAGAGATGGCGAGTCCTTTTATATAAAACCTGCCAGCGTGAAAAAATCACCTCTTGATGTTACAGGTATTGACCTTGGCATATCCTCAGATGATATAGTTTCTTCTATCAGAGAGTGTCGTGAAAGAACATACAGCTAACCAGAAAAATCCAGTCGGACTCACTCCGCATCGAGAATGATGTTGAGCTGAGTAAACTCGAGTGCTTTGCCTCCGCCAAACCAGTAGTGCCATCAAAAATCGACCGTGCCAATGCAAAGGAAACAGCGTACGCTATACTTAGGCGTTGTTACGAAATAACATATACACTATCCATCCAGTCTTCACGTCATCTTGCCGCGCTACTCAATCGCATGAAACTCAATGTGGAACAACCACATTATCGTTGAGCTTGCCGAACAAGGGGGAAAAACATCCTCGTTATAGTTCAATTTTCTCGGGCTGGCGTTGGCAAGCCTGAGGTTATTGTCCAGCGGGGCTACATAATCGTCTGCTTACAGGGTGGCTGGCTTGCGTCGGAATACCCTCATCATGCGCTTTAAACATGCCGGAAAGAGAACTGGTTTTTGGAGACTATACTGGACTCAGCAGTTTGACTCTTTCAGCCTGGCAATATCCTGTTGCAGTTGTGCATCGGATAATGAGGCATTTCTTATCAGATCGGCAATAATTCTCACATCGTCAGCAGATGTCATATAATAATATACCCATTTGCCTTTTCGCTCAGCCACGACCAGGCCGCAGTGCTTCAAGGTGTTCAGGTGTCGGGATATTGTGCTTTGGGGCAGCGATAGCGCATCGGTAATATCACATACACAGAGCTTCTCTCTCTGAGCAAGCAAATGTGCGATTCTCAGCCTGACAGGGTCGGACAAGCCTTTAAAAAGCGGCAGCAGGCTCATTGTAACAAGGGCAGACAATGGCGGGAAAATACGGGCATCAGTGTGAGATATTTTTCAGCTGCACTTCCAAATCAGCCACGCGTGCATTGAGTGCATCAAGTTCCTGCCGGGCCTTAGCCAACATGGCTTCCTGAACCTGCATGCGCTCATGGGTGACGACATCGAACTGGGATAATGCGCTTTCAACAATCGTGCGCACCTGCGCTTCAGCGCCCTGTTTCAGGCCGCCCAGCAGACGAATGCCACCGGCGATTTTTTCTGCAATGTCATCCAGGGGTTGGCTGCTGTTTGTCATATTATTACTCCAGTATTCAAGTTATTTTTTCTTTTTCTTTTTGATTGCGCCTTTCAAATAGGCCATCTTTCCCGAAGGCATCTTTATTTTCAACCATCCCTTCGTACCGGTTCGGTGCGCATCGAGTTTGGCACCGGGACGATACCAGCCCAGACGCGTTGACCCGATGCTCGCTTTGGCGCGCAAATTATGAAAGCTCTTGCGTTGAATCCGCCCACTCGCAGGCAGCTTTTTCAATTCTGTCTTGATCATCTCAATGATAACCCGTTCGACTGAATCTTCTCTGATTGTGGCTCTCACTTTGACATATACCGTGGTCAGGCGATCTGTCTGTTTACTCAGACTGATTTTCCCCTCCAGTTTTTTATTATTGAATGCGATGACATAACCGTCGTCATCCAGAATTTCCAGTATATCGATATCGAGTTGCATATTTTTTAATGAGCGCTGGGTTGCAGCCAGCGTCAGGCGCATACTGGAGGCGAAACTTTCTTCTTCGCCGGAAAACTGATCGGCTACCATGCCATACATGGCACCCGGAATCGCTGATACCGCTATCAGCCCGGCGCAGCCGGACAGCCAAAGTGAACATAACGCCACTGCGATATAAGGAATACGAAATTTCAATCGCCCCATTTTTGTGCCTCGGGATTGCTCAAGTCAAGATGGTCAAGTACGCGATCAACCATAAAATCAATGATCTCATCCAGCCCCTGCGGCCGATGATAAAAACCCGGCATGGCCGGAATAATATGCGCCCCCATACGGGACAGCGTCAGCATGTTTTCCAGATGAATGCTGGAGAGCGGTGTTTCGCGCGGCACGAGAATCAATTGTCTGCGCTCTTTCAACATCACATCGGCGGCGCGTTCAATCAGATTATCAGAAGCGCCGCTGGCAATGCGGGCCAGCGTACCCATCGAACACGGGATGACGACCATTTTCCTGATGCCTGCCGAGCCTGATGCAGCGGGAGAAAACCAGTCATTCAGCGCATAACAGCGCATCAGATCATCTGAAACATTCAAATGTTTTGCCAATGCAGATGTCAGCAACGCTGTATCCGGCAAGCTCAGATCAGCTTCCTGTTGCAATACCACCCGCGCCGCATCGGATAACAGGATATGTTGAAAGATGCCGGCCCCGGCCAGACGCTTGATCAGACGCAGCCCGTAGGCAGCGCCGGAAGCGCCGGTTAAGGCGACAATCACAGATTCATGCTTGGTTTGAGTTTGATTCATATACTGTTGTCGTTCTCCCGCATGTTATTTAAACCGCATTATTCACGAATAGCCCCGGTTAAGCACGTCACATTGTAAAACTTTCGCCCAGATATAAACGGCGAGCGTCCGGGTGATTGATAATTTCTTCAGCACTGCCGTGCACCAGAATCTGACCCGCATTCATCAAATAGGCACGGTCGCAGATGGATAACGTATCGCGCACATTATGATCGGTAATCAGTATACCGATACCCTTGCTGCGCAATTCGGCGATGATGGTTTGAATATCTTCCACGGCAATCGGATCGACCCCGGCAAAGGGCTCATCAAGCAGTAAAAATTTCGGTTTGGTGACCAGCGCGCGGGCAATTTCCGTGCGTCGTCGCTGACCGCCGGACAGGGTGAATGCCTTCTGGTGTTGCACCGCTTCAATGCCCAGATCAACCAGCAAACCTTCGAGCTCTTCCTCAACCTGGATATCGGGCATGTCCAGCGTTTCAAAAATCGCCAGCAGATTTTGGCGCACTGTCAGTTTGCGAAAAATACTGGCTTCCTGCGGCAGATAGCCGATGCCTCTGCGGGCGCGCAGATGCATGGGCAAACGTGTGATATCCTGTTCATCCAGGCTGACGCTGCCTTCATCGGCGGCAACCAGGCCGCAGACCATATAAAAGCACGTGGTTTTGCCAGCCCCGTTCGGCCCCAACAAACCAACGCACTGGCCGGAATGGACATCAATATCGACATCAATCACGACCTGCTTGCTGCGATAGCTTTTGCACAAGCCTTTGGCCGACAGGTGGTGGGCGCTCACTTCTGTTTGCCTGTGCCGGGCAACAGACCGGCATTATCGCCGGACTCAATCGTCATATGCGTTCTGCCGCCCTGGGCCGGCAACACCACGGTTTTGTCGCTGTTCATATCATGCACGATTTGCTCACCTTCAATACGGTTGGCACCCTGTTTCAGCACTGCATTACCGATCAGCGTCAACGTGCCTTTGCTCTGATTGAATACCGCCTTGTCGGACGTACCTCTGGCTTTGCCATGGCGCAGCCTGATATTACCAAAAGCTTCGGCGCGGTCGAGCGCCTTGTCCGTGTAATAGACAACCAGACGATCACAAAAAAGTTCAAAATCGTCTCTGGTTAAATGTACCTTACTGGTAAAAACGGCCTTATTTGTTTTGTGGTAGATCGTCATTTTCTCGGCTTCAATCTGTACCGTACCGGCCCATGACTGAACCGGCAGCAGCCCGACAAGCAGCATCAAGATGATAGCCGGCAGCAGACTTATGTGCCGGACTGGCAACAGCAGGTTTGTGATCCGTTCATTTTTCACAGCCTGAATTTTCACCCGTCGAATGGTCATTGTGAAACTCCTTGCCAATGCAAATCCGTATCTTCAATCCAGATACCATTTTCCACATTGATCTCTTCAGTAGCCCTATGCAAGCTCATGTTTTTGCCATGCGCCTTGATGCTTTTACCCCATATCCTGAAGTTACCGGGAACCTGGACTTCGTCTTTTCCACTGTTATAGATCATCAATTCACTCTGCATCGACCAGTCATCAAAATACACCATGACATGATCCTTGAAACGCACATTGCGCCGGATGGGCTCAAACCACGCCAGCCTGCTCTGAATCCTGATTTCCTGACCGTTTTCCGTGTACAGCGTCAAGACCGGATTGCTCAGGCGCATTTTTCCATCGAGTTGCTGACTGGCTTCTCCGGCCCGCAACTGCCATGTGATTTTGCCATCCTTGCGTTCAATAATAACCGGACTTTCCACCTGGGCTCTCGATTTTTCTTCTGCCTGTTTTGAGGACTCCGCCTGCTTCGGCCCGCCCATTTGCATGAGTATCATCGCCACGGCAATACTGGCTAGCGATAGGATCAGACTGGCCCATTTCAGTTTGCGCCATGCTGTTGTTTGCATCGTGTGACTAACCAGGCTGGCTGCGCCAGCCGCAATCGGAAGCAGAAATTTGATAGCGTGACTGAATGACCTCATCCCATGCGCCGACAGCCAGAATAAGGCCTTCGGCAGCCTGGCGAATGGCACCGCGCCCGCCGTCGGAATCTGCAACCCAGTCGACATAAGATAATACGGCCTGATGTGCATCGGCAGGTGCCAGGCTCAATCCGCATGGATACATGGGTGGCAGATCCAACACATCATCACCCATCATGGCGCAATGTTCGGCGGCGATGCCGGACTGCTGTTGAAGATTTGATAAACCCTCAGCCTTGTTCAGACAACCCTGAATCACGAATTTGATGCCCAGATCATCGGCGCGGGCAGCCACGACTTTAGATGATCGGCCAGTGATAATGGCGATTTTAATGCCAGCGCGCTGTAGCAGTTTAATGCCGTGCCCGTCGCGCACATTGAATGCTTTCCATTCATCGCCATGCCCGTCCATCACAATCGAGCCATCGGTCATGACACCATCGACATCCAGAATCAGCATGCGGATATGCCTGGCCTGCTCGAAAGGGAAATCAAAACCCTGTTTTCTGTTTGATTGTTGCTGATTGGCCGGGTTATAGATTGGATCATGGATCGGGTTATGGGTCGGATTATTCATCGGGTTTCTCCCTGCAAAATATCGTGCATGTGCACCACGCCAACAACCTGCCGATCCGAATCACAGACGAACAGCACGGTGATTTTCCGCACTTCCATGCAGTGCAGTGCTTCACTGACCAGTTTATCTGCTGCAATCGTACTCGGTTCCCTGTGCATGAGGGCATACACCGGCGCTTTGATATCCAGATCACCGGATTCAAGAATACGGCGCAGATCGCCATCACTCAGGCAACCGCTCAGTGTGCCATTTTCGACAATGCCGGTAATGCCGAGCCGGTGGCTGCTCATACTCATAATGGCATCTTGCAGCGAGGCGTCTGCTGCAACCAGCGGCAAGGCATCGCCGCTGTGCATCACATCGGCCACACGCAGCAATTTACGCCCCAGACTGCCAGCCGGATGCACGCGGGCAAAATCTTCTTCCTTAAAACCACGCTGCTTGAGTACAACAACCGCCAGTGCATCGCCCAGCGCCAGCGTGGCTGTGGTAGATGCAGTCGGAGCCAGATTGAGCGGGCAGGCCTCCTTGCTCACAGGGATATGCAGCACGATATCGGCATAGCGAGCCAGCGTCGCATTCACATTGCCAGTGATGGCGATAACGCTGGCACCACGCCGACGAATCTCCGGCAGCAGACCGCAGACTTCGGCTGTTTCACCGCTGTGCGACAATGCCAGCACGGCATCCTGACCGGTAATCATGCCCAGATCGCCATGCTGCGCTTCAGCTGCATGCACAAAAAATGCCGGCGTGCCGGTGGACGCGAAGGTGGCGGCGATTTTTTTGGCGATAATGCCGGACTTGCCCATGCCGACCACCACCAGTCGCCCATCCAGTTTCAGAATGGTATCGACGGCTTGCAAAAATGGCGCACCCAGCACGTCATGCTGAGCCTTGATAGCGGCAATTTCGATATCAAACACGCGGTGGGCCTTGTCCAGCCAGGCCTGTTGTTGCGCCGTGATGGTTGCTTGCGTCATTGTATGCTAACCCCAGATGACATCAGTCGATGCTTGCTTCAACTGCCCCAGCAAGGGGGCGGTTTGCTGCATAAAACGATCACGCTCGGCTTTGGCGACGGGTCTGGCCGGCGGGTGCTTGACAGTCAACGGATTAACGGCCCGGCCACGCGAACGAAACTCAAAATGCAAATGCGGGCCGGTAGCCAGACCGGACATACCGACATAGCCGATCACCTGACCTTGCCGGACATGTTGGCCTTTCCTGATATGGCGCGCGTAGCGGCTCATATGGGCATAGGCGGTGGAATGATTGCGATTGGTATGGCGAATCAGAATAAAGCGGCCATAACCATGCTTCCACCCCTTGAAAGCGATATAGCCATCGCCGATAGCATGTACGGGCGTGCCTCTGGGCGCAGCATAATCGACACCGCGATGGGCCCGCGTATAACCGAGAATCGGGTGTTTGCGGCGCAGCGTGAAGCGTGAGGAAATGCGCGAAAATTTCACCGGCGCTTTCAGGTATGCCTTACGCATGCTTTTGCCATCCGGCGTAAAATAATCGACCCTGCCATTTTTCTGTGCATAACGGATGGCCTGATATTCCCTGCCCTGATTCACGAAGCGGGCGGCAAGAATACTGCTCTCCAATGTTCTCCCTTCATCATCAAAGCGTTCTTCATAGACCACCTTAAACGTGTCGCCGCTACGCATATCGCGGGCAAAATCAATATCCCATGCAAAAATATCGACCAGATTCATGGTGGTGCGCTGATCCATACCTGCGCGTTCAGCCGAAGCGAACAGGCTGCCGGTAATAGCGCCCGATGCGATGCGCTGGCGAGCGAAAATTCTGCGTTTTTCAATGCTGGACTGCCAGTCATGCTTGCCCGTATCCTGATGCAGATGCAGGCGCTGACGGGCATCGATATTGTAGTAAAAATCAATCCCTTGCGCCGAATCAACGCGTTTGAATACCTGGCCGACACGCACGTTTTTCAGTTGATAGTCGCCATTGGCGGCCAACACCATGCGGTGACTTTCCACATTACCAAAACCCAGGCGCTGCAATGCGGCAACGGCATGATCACCCGAACGCAGCCGTTCGCTACGAATACGGGACACCGGCGTGAGCGTCGCCGGATGCAGCTCAGCCTGTAGCCATTCTTCGTGCGGAATGCTCATGCGGGCACGCGCATCCTGTCCGGCCCCGCCGATGAACAGCAGAATGAACAAAAATCCCGCCAGCGCGCCCAGCAACGGATACCATCGCAGCGAGAAGAATGGCAGTTGAAGTAACTTATTCTTGTTCACATGGTTATTCGCATGATTGGGAGCATCCGTCACCTTGTCTGAAAAATCTTTTTTAAATGCGTTGGGCACAATATCTCCTTCCAGATGCCAAGCTTAAGTCCGGCGCATTGCTTGTCAAAGTTTGAAACGGCATGATTTCGCTTTTGAAATCCAACACAGCAGGAGTGCAATATGCCCAGTTTAGATATTGTCAGCGAAACCGATATGCAGGAAATGAGCAACGCAGTGAATCAGGTCATCAAGGAAATCACCACCCGTTATGATTTCAAGGGCAGCAATGCCAGCATTGAATTGGCTGACAACAGCATCACCGTGGTCGGAGACGATATCAACAAACTCAATACCGTCACCGAAATTTTGCGCGCCAAACTGGTGCGCCGAAAGCTGGATCCGTCGTGCCTGGAATACAATGATGCCGAAGATGCCAGCGGCGGCTGCAAGCGCCAGGAAATCCTCATCAAACAGGGCGTCAGTATCGATTTGGCCAAAACAATCGTCAAAGCCATCAAACAGGAAAAAATGAAAGTTCAGGCTTCCATTCAGGGCGATCAGGTACGCGTGAGCGGCAAGAAACGTGATGATTTACAGGCCGTCATGGCTCTGGTGCGCGGCATAGATTCAGACAGGCCGCTATCCTTCACCAATTTTCGCGACTGAACGATTGACTGGAGCGTGCGGCAAACCCTGACGATGCATCGCATCAAACAAGTATCCAGACAACGCAAACTGATGCCGGGGTCAAGGCTCGTTCCTGAGAAAGCAGGCTTCAACAGCGTATGCTCCGTTCACGGTCAGTTTTACCTGTTGCTACTCGTTTGTCTGGCCGGATGCGGCCCGCAAGTCATTGCGCCGCATGCAAGCCTGCCGCATTCAGCCCGCTTAACACCGGCGCTTGCAGCTGAAACCTTTGTTTCATTCGATGGCGCAACACTGCCAGTTCGACGCTGGCTACCGGCGGGGAAACCCGAGGCTATTGTGGTCGCCCTGCACGGATTCAATGATTATTCGCTGTTTATCTCGGATACAGCACATGATTTCGCCCGCCACGGTCTGGCCGTCTATGCCTACGATCAGCGCGGATTTGGTCAAGCGCCGAATCGGGGCAGATGGCCGGGCAAAAACGTTTTTGCACAGGATGTTCAAACATTTATCCGGCTGCTGCATGCCCGATTTCCGCACACGCCGCTGTTTCTGCTCGGCCACAGCATGGGTGCGGCTGTCGCCCTGCATGCGCTGAATACAACATCGGTGCATGTGGACGGCGTGATTCTGGCTGCCCCTGCCATATCGGGTTGGAGCACGATGCCATGGTGGCAGCGCTGGGGTTTAAAACTGGCTGCCCGCGTCATGCCGTGGCAAACATTTACCGGCCAGTCGCTGCACATTGTTGCATCCGATAACCGGGACATGTTAATCGCCCTCGGACGAGATCCGCTGGTAATCAAGCGTACCCGTGTCGATACGATTTACGGGCTGGTCAATTTAATGGAAGCGGCCTATCGCTCGGCGGATCAACTGGCCGTGCCCGCCTTGATTCTTTATGGTGACAAGGATGAAGTGATTACCAAAGCGCCCGTACTGGCCGCCTTCGGGCCGCTGGCCCGTCGCAAAAAGATGGTTCACTTCCAGATCTATAAAAACGGCTATCACATGCTGCTGCGTGATTTACAGGCTGACGTGGTTCGGGGCGATATAATAAGCTGGATTCGCAACAGCAAAGCTATGCTGCCATCACAGCAACAGGGGCTTTCCAGTCCGGGGCAATGAGCCGTTATTTTTTGTCAATCCAGCCTTGCAGGGTTTCAACAATCATGCCGGCCTGTTTGGCATTGGTGATATTGAATTTTGAGCGCGGCGTATATTCGCCATTGCGCTTCTGATAGCGGCGAATGGTGAATTTGTCTTCGCCATAGGATTCGCTGCCATGATCCCAGCTATGATAACGGAACAGGATCGTAGTCCAGGCCCCTTTGCTCAGGATTACTTTATCCAGTTGTTTGGTGGTCAGGATACCGCCTTCTTCATAATCAATACTTAAATCATCAGGTGTCATAGGGCTCTCTTGGTAACATGGATTCAAAAACAGGGGCGCAGACTTGGCACGGCAGGCTGATGTGTCAATACTCACGCCCCACTCACGCCCACAACCAAGATTCACCCTTTGCGGTCTTTGCGCCTTTGCGTGACATCGCTTTTAAAGCTTAAAATCAAAACCGTTTCACGCCAAGGCGCAAAGACGCCAAGAAAACCTGTTCCCTAGATCCTGCAAGTGATCGTGCGTGCAGAGTGTAAGATATTGGTTTAGATGG
>CAZKME010000070.1:4861-9793 GCA_964553725.1 uncultured Zetaproteobacteria bacterium | reverse complement strand
AGTCGGCAGGCGGTGTTTCATCCAGCATAAAACCAAGCGAGGCAAGCAGCACCATCGAGATAATACGCGAGCCGCCCGGCGTGCCGACGATAAAAGTGCGCCTCGGGCCGATGACAAAGGTCGGGGCCATGGAAGAGAGCATGCGTTTGCCGGGTGCGACCGCATTGGCTTTGCCCTGCACCAGTCCATACGCATTGGGCTGGCCGGGGCGGGTGGCGAAATCATCCATTTCATCGTTGAGCAAAATGCCCGTGGATGGCGACACATAGCCGGAACCGAAACCGTAGTTGATGGACAGCGTGGCGCTGACCATATTGCCGTCGCGATCAATAACCGAGAAATGGGTGGTATCCACGCTGGCACCAATCGGTTCGGCAAAACCGATGAGGGCGGCGGACGGCGTTGCTTTATCCATGTGAATAGAATCGCGTAGTTTTTTCAGCCGGGATGGACTCAAATAGTCGGACGGAATGCTTACAAAATCGGCATCACCCAGATATGCGTTGCGGTCGCGGTAGGCGCGTTTCATGGTTTCAATCAGTAGATGTGTTCTGTCGGCTTCAGATAAGGATTTCAGATGATCATCTTTCAATTGACTGAATATATGCGCCAGCGTCAGTCCGCCTGAAGAAGGCAGCGCCGCCGATACAATATGAAAACCCTGATAATCAAACACAACCGGTTGGCGTTCAATAGCCCGGTAAGACGCCAGATCGGCTTCCCGAATCAGACCGCCATCATGCTTCATATCGGCCACCAGTCGCCCTGCGGTTTCGCCACGATAAAAATCTTCTGCGCCGCCTTTGGCAAAACGGGTCAACGTATCTGCCAGTGCTGGCTGTTTGATGACAGGGCCGGACAGGTAAATGCGCCGCGCTGCATCGTTCAACACCTTGCCACGCCAGTGCAACATGCCTTTCAGGCGGGAAGAAACGGTGAATCCATTTCTGGCCAGGCGGATGGATGGTTGCGTGATTTGACTGCGTTTCAGCTTACCGTAGCGCCGAATCAGGTGGTCAACGCCTGCGATTAACCCCGGCACACCTGCCGATTGCGGCCCGTCGATGCTTGATTGGCGCTGATATATTTCACCGTGCCCGGCCAGCTTCGGAGCGGTTTCCCGAGCATCAATCATCACATAGCGTTTTTCTTTGGCGATATAGAGCAGGAAAAAACCGCCGCCGCCGATGCCGGATGAACCGGGCTCCAGCACACCCAGCGCCAGTGCCGTAGCCGCCGCCGCATCAAAGGCATTGCCGCCTTGTTTCAGCATCTCGATACCTGCTTCAGCAGCCTCGGATTGTGCGGCGACCACCATGTTGTGCTGTGGATGTTCCGCCTGACACACAGTTGGCAATAACAGACATATCAGCAGCAGCCCATGTTTTACCATGTTATTTTCTCCAGCATCCGGTGAATGCCGGTCGGCAAGGCGTAACCTTCGATGGATTGCACCCAATGTCCCCGCCCCTGAGGTAAGGAATCCGCAACGAGCGGATATAAATGCAAGCGCCTGTGGGTCAGTTGATGGATATGCAATGGCACTTCATTCGGCGCACTATCAAGCTCAAGAATCGGCGGCGTCCATAATCCTGCCCAAATGCCGGAGTCGGGGCGCTGCATCAGCCAGATACCTTTTTTCGGACAGGTATGCAGGTATACCTGCCAATGCACATTTCGAACCGGCGAGGCCTTGCGGGCTTCGGCAGAATAATCAATCTGAAAGGCTGAAGCGCAGTCTGTACTTACAGGACAAACACCGCAGTCGGCAGCCCTGGCAGTGCAAATCGTTGCACCCAGTTCCATCATGGCCTGATTCCATGTTGCCGGGTCTCCTGATTGATCAATGGTCTGCTGCGCCAGCCGCCACAGTTCTTTGTCTGAAACTTTTGTTTTGCCTCCCCAGCGTTTTAATACCCGTTTTACATTACCATCGAGCACCGGCGTATAGGCGGCAAAGCTGAAGGCGGCGATTGCCCCTGCCGTAGAGCGACCGATGCCGGGCAGCGCTAGCATATTATCAAATTCGGAGGGGAATTCACCATCATGTTTGCTCAGGATGCGTTGTGCCGCCTGATGAATAAAACGGGCGCGGCGATAATAACCCAGCCCCTCCCATGCTTTCAGCACATCATCAAGCGAAGCCGCAGCCAGTGTTTCCATGTTCGGAAACTGCTCGAACCAGCGTTGATAACGCGGCAGTACGGTTTTGACCTGCGTCTGTTGCAGCATGACTTCAGAAATCCAGACCTGGTATGGCTCACTGGTTTTTCGCCATGGCAATGGCCGCGCATTGCGGTGATACCAGTTCAGCAGCGTCTTACATCGGACGGAAGACAAAACGATCCTCAACCACTTCAAAGGTCAGATAAAAGCTGACCCGGTCCAGCCCCCACGACGATGGCAATACCTTGAACGGCGCCGCCGCATGAATGGCTTCGATGGCGCTTTCATTGATTTGTGGAATGGGGCTCGGGCGCAGGATTTCCACCCCGCCGAGCGATCCGTCATGCTCAATGGTCAGTTTCACCAGTGCCTGCCGGGCATCGGCTGAAAACTCGTCATATCTTGCCTGACCCGGTCGCCATTGCTCTTCCAGCGCCCGCACCAGTGCATGCGCATAGGGGGCATATTTGACCTCTCGCGTATTGATCGGGATATCCGCTTCCCGATTGAGTTTCTGCTTCATGCGTTTTTCGCGCGCAAAATCCCGCGATAGTTGCGACAAGGCCATGGCCGACGGCATCAGGTTGGCCAGCGGCACCTGCTTTCTCGGCGTTGGTTTCTTGTGTGTCTTCCTGGGTGTTTTCTTGTGCTTGACTGGTTTGCGTTTTTTGACGGGTTTACGGGGCTCCGGGGCAGGGCCGCGTTTGGCCAGCATGCGGGTGCGTTGCGGTTTTGTCGGGGCTGGAGGCGGTGTTTTGGGTTGCTTCGGTGGCGCGGGTCTGGGCGTGCGTTGTTGACCGACCATGGGCGCTTTGGCCTGACGGGTGATTTTATCCTGTGCATTGCGGCTGCTGCCTACAGCATTCCGGTTGGCTATGGTGTGCGCATCCTTGGCCGGTTTTTTGGTTGGGGGCTTTTTTTCATCCAGCAGCGTCACATCCATAATTTGCGGCTGTTGTTTTTTCGGTAAGGGTTTGTCGTTGTCCGCTGTCGTAATCAAAATTGCCAACAGGATATGCACGGCCAGAGAGGCCGCGAACGAGAAGCTGAATCGCTTCTGTTGGGGTTTGAAATTAAATTTATTCATCGTTGTTATATGCATGACCAAGGCGAGCGGCAATATACTCTGCCAGCGCGCCATTTATCCAGCCGCTAATGCAGGAGAGTGCGAGCAGCGGTGGCAGCGCATAATAAAGCGCCGGCTGCTGAATGAATAAAAATTCAACCGTGACAAACTGGGCCAGCATATGCGCCAGCGCGCCCAGCAGACTGATACCGACCAGGCTGATGCCCGGAATACAGCGCCAGGCCGCAATCATGATCAGCGCAGCGCTTAAACCACCGGTCATGCTCATGATAAAGGTGGGGGTGAATAACGTGCCGATAAAAAAACTGCCGACGATAACCCGCCCAAGCGCCAGCGAGATGGCGGCTCTCGGCCCCATCCATGTTAAAGCCAGTAAGGTGACCAGATTGGCAAGTCCTGGCTTGAACCACGGCCCGAGGCTTGGCAGCGATGCTTCAAATACGGCCAGGCCGATGGCCAGCATCAGCAGCGCCAGCCAGCGGGTTTGTGCTTCCAGCTCAGCCAGCGGCGGTCGCGATAGCGAGATTGCGTTCATATTGTGTGAGTCACGGCTATTCGACGATGGAATCGAAGCCGGATTCGGCATGGCCGCGCAGGGTAATCAGAATCCGGTTTGGCACGCAGGCGATGATATCGCCTGCGTGGCGATGCGGGCCGGACAATACGCAGCGCTGGGATGGGCACGGGGAAGAGGCGAAGCGAGCACCCTGCTGGTCGATAACAATATCGGATAATCCCAATTCGCCTTCGACCTGCAAATGAACGGGTTTTTCTCCCGGCAGCGGCAGGGGATACGTTGCCACCAGCGTGTCGCCATGATAAATATCGGCCATGGCAGGGCCTGCGGCGATGCGCGCCTGAATGATAAACCAGAGCGATATAATCGCGGCCAGTGAAATCAGTAACAGCAGCCTGTCAGCCCATGTTCCTTTCAGGACGCTGAGCATACTTTGGCGCGGTGGTGCTTGGCAGGTTAGGCTTGGCATGTGGCAAGGCTAGCAGCGGAGGCGAGATGAACATACTGATTACAGGCGCAAACAGGGGACTCGGGCTGGGTTTTGTCCGCCATTATCTGACGGCGGAGGCTTCGGTCTGGGCCTGTTATCGCTCTTCCCCGGGGGCGCTTGCAGATATAGATTCGCCGTTATTACACCGTGTTCAATGGGATGTTGGCGCAGATGCAGACCCGCTTGGGGCGCTGCCGGATGCAATCGATGTGCTGATTAATAATGCCGGCATTTACGGGCCGGGCAAGAACGGGCAGTCACTGGAAAATATTACGCCGGATGCCATGCTTGAGGTGTTCAATATCGATTGCGTTGGCCCGCTGCGCGTGGTGCAGTTTTTGAGGGGGCGCGTGACTGCGGCGCAGGGGGTGATTGCCAATATCAGCTCCAAAATGGGCTCCAGCGCCGATAACGGCAGTGGCGGAACCTATGCCTACCGGGCGGCCAAAGCCGGACTGGTCATCGTCTCCAAATCCATGGCGGTGGATCTGGCCCCCTCGGGCGTGCATGTCATCACCCTGCATCCGGGCTGGGTGCAAACCGACATGACGCATCAAACCGGTTTGATTGATGTGAATACATCGGTAGCCGGCATGACGCAGGTGATTGCCGATGCCCGCCATTTCAGGACGGGTGATTTTATTGCCTTTGACGCTAGAGTTGTGCCGTATT
>CAZKME010000070.1:0-4761 GCA_964553725.1 uncultured Zetaproteobacteria bacterium | reverse complement strand
ATTTTGGCAAGGGGGATATATGCCGGATTCAGGTAATATACAGGAACTCATCAGCCTTTATGTGGTTCCGTGGGCCATCAATATTGGTATGGCTTTAGCGATATTTATCATTGGTCGCTGGGTTGCCGGGATGTTACTCAATGTCGTCGACAAGATACTCAACAAGGCGCAGATGGATGCGATGCTGGTCAGCTTTGTGCGCTCGATTCTCAATGCGCTGTTGCTGTTATTTATTATCATCGCATCTCTTGATCAGCTCGGTGTCGATACCACATCATTCATTGCCCTGATTGGTGCCGCAGGTCTGGCTGTTGGCCTCGCCTTGCAAGGGTCCTTACAGAATTTTGCCTCCGGCGTGCTGCTGATTGTGTTCCGCCCGTTCAAGGTCGGCCATTTTATTGAAGCAGCCGGGGTATCCGGCGTGGTCGAAGAAATCGGCATTTTCAGCACCCGCATGAAAACCGGCGACAATCGAGAAATCATCGTGCCCAACGGGGCTATTTACGATGGCACCATCACCAATAATTCCGCCCGCGATACCCGCCGCATCGATATGGTGTTCGGAATCGGTTACGATGATGATATTCGCAAGGCCAAAGAGATCATGCAGGGCATTCTCGATGCCGATGCGCGCGTGTTCACCGATCCGGCCCCATTGATTGCAGTCGCCGAGCTGGCTGATTCCAGTGTAAATTTTGTCGTGCGCCCGTGGGTAAAAGCCAGTGATTACTGGGCCGTAAAATTCGATGTGACGGAAAAAATAAAGCTGGCCTTCGATGATTCAGGTATTTCGATTCCGTATCCGCAGATGGATATACATATCGACAAACCGGAATAAGTTTACTGATTATAGATGGTGCAATAATCGCACTTCCCTCAGGACTTTGTGGGCTGTTCAGACGAGGGGTTGCAGCATACTGTTGCCGCTCTCGGATTGATATCCGATATGGCAGATACTGGAGGAGTTTATGAGCAAGAAATTATTATTCATATTAATGGCGTCGCTGGCACTGGCCGCATGCCAAAATGATAAGGCTCCGGCAGCCAGAGCCCCGGCTGAACCGGCAGCAGTAGCCGCTTCTACGGACGTCACCGTAGCGGAAACCAAAAAAACACCAATTCAAACGGAACAGAAGCAGATACATGCCGCCTTGGGCAATGCAGTGGCGGTTACCAAACCGCCCAAAAGCAATGCAGGCCAGAGCATGCAGGCAGCGCTGCATCAGGCTGGTGCTGAAGTAAAAGCCAATGCCGAAGCAATGACAGCAAAACAGGCGGTCGTAGAAAAACATGCAGTGATCAAGCCGCAGACAAGCAAACCGAGGGTAAGCAAAAAGGCAGTAGCTGAACAGGCGGCTAAAGCCCCTGTTGCGAAAGCGAAAGAGACTGTGGCGAACAAGGTCGCAAAAGCCGTAGCCAAAGTAGCTCCGGTGCAACGGCCTGCGACTGTAGCACACGTTGCCCCCAAGCTTGCGCCCAAGCCAGTAGTAAGCTCGCCGCCGGTTATACCCGCAATGCCGGTTGCCACGCTCGGCGATGCAGTCAGAGGCAAGTCTCTCGCGCGCAAATGTAAGGCTTGCCACAATTTTACGGCCAAAAAGAAAGTCGGGCCGGGTCTGAAAGGCGTATTTGGCCGCAAAGCGGGCAGTATGCCCGGGATGAGATACAGTCCTGCGCTTGCTGACGGCGGCTGGGTGTGGAATGATAAAAACTTGGCGTTGTGGGTGTGTGATTCCAAAAAGGCGATTAAAAGCCTATCCGGTAATGCATCGGCCAAAACCAGAATGGGCGTTCAGCATTTCTGTGATTCCGGCAAACAGGCCGACCTGATTGCATTTTTGAAGACGCTATAAGAGATGAATTCATAAAAAAGTCTGGTTGCGAATAAGCCGTTAGCGCGTAGTCTGCCGTTCCCTTTTAACCTGCATTATTTATGAATGCGGCGGGTTATTCCACCTTACCGGAGAGTTCTTCATGGCTTCTATTTCGCAGGCGCTGATCAGCGTTTCAGATAAAACAGGCGTGGCAGATTTTGCCAGAGCTTTGAGCAAATGCGGCGTGAAAATACTGTCTACCGGCGGTACGGCAAAACTGCTGCGCGAGGCCGGCATCGCATGCCGTGATGTGTCCGATTACACTGGTTTCCCTGAAATGATGGACGGGCGGGTAAAAACGCTGAATCCAAAAGTGCACGGCGGCATTCTGGCCCGGCGTGACAACGACGATGACTTGGCTTCCATGGCCGAGCATGGCATTGAGCCAATTGATCTGGTCTGCGTGAATCTGTACCCGTTTCGCGAGGCCGTCGCCAAAGAGGGCTGTACGATTGACGATGCGATTGAAAATATCGATATCGGCGGCCCTTGCATGGTGCGTGCCTCGGCCAAGAACCATCGCTTTGTCACCATTGTGGTCGACCCTTCCGATTACGATATGGTACTCGATGCCATGGCCGATGACAGGCTGGATGAAAATAAGCGCCGAGCCCTGGCTGTCAAGGCATTCGCCCATACGGCAGCCTATGATGGCGCTATTGCCAATCACTTTTCGGCCCTGAATAGCGACGGCTCGAAACGCGCTTTCCCGGATATTTTCACCCGTCAGTTTATCAAAACGTCTGATGAACTGCGTTACGGTGAAAACCCGCATCAGGCCGGTGCATTCTATGCCGACCCCGAAGATTCCGGCCTGTCGCTGGCCGATTGCCCGGTATTGCAGGGCAAGGCGATTTCTTATAATAATCTCGCCGATTCCGATGCCGCCTTTGCGCTGGTGCGTGATTTGGCCGATGAAGCGGTGGTGATTGTCAAACATGCCAACCCGTGCGGCGTGGCCATGGGCGGCGGCACGCAGGCCGAAATTTACGAGCGCGCCCGCGCCGCTGATTCGATATCGGCCTTCGGCGGTATCGCCGCCTTTAATCGCGAACTGAGCGAAGCGACTGCCAAACTGATTGCTGAAACATTCATGGAAGTGGTGATTGCGCCCGGTTTTTCCGATGCCGCCCGAGCAGTGCTCAAGGAGCGCAAAAACCTGCGCCTGATGCTGGCCCCCTCTGTTGCTCCCGTGGCCGGCGGTCTTGAATTCAAACGCGTCAATGGCGGCTTGCTGGTGCAGGATCGCGATGCGCATATCCTTGAACGCAATGCCTGCAAGATCATCACCAGCCGCGCCCCTAGCGAAGCGGAGTGGATGGATATGTTGTTTGCCTGGTCGGTGACCAAGCATGTGAAGTCCAATGCGATTGTGTTCGCCAAAAACGGTACGACACTCGGTGTCGGGGCCGGTCAGATGAACCGGGTCAACTCCACCCGTATTGCCGCCCACCACGGCGGTGAAGCCATCAAGGGTTCGGCGGTGGCTTCCGATGCATTTTTCCCGTTCCGCGACGGGGTGGATGCGCTGGCCGAAGCGGGCGCTACCGCAGTCATTCAGCCGGGCGGCTCAATCCGCGATGACGAAGTGATTGCTGCAGCCAATGAGCATGGCATCGCCATGGTATTCACCGGCATTCGGCACTTCCGCCACTGAACTGAATATGCTCGGCAAACATGCAGAAGAGATGACGGATATCGACCAGACAGCCTCCCACGGCGCTCAGCCCGCCGCTGAAAAATCGAGGCGGATTATTATGTTCTGTGATTTGCGCGATTCCACCGAGATTCTGCTGAATTTCGAGCAGGGGATTTACTGCGCCCCGAATGACGGCCCGCAGGGATTGACCTACGATAAATTTATTCTGGATGTGCATCAAACATCTTACGAATATCTGTATCTGGGCCACAAAAACACGCACACGGAAATTTATGGTGACGGCCTGATGGCCATCTTTCCCGAAGATAATACCAGGTATATCATGGAGAATATCTACCGGCTGACACAGCGCATGCGTATGTATAACGAGTCCACCGGCGCAGGCGTAACCCACCCCTGTATTGATGTCGGGTTCGGCATCACTGTGGGCAATATTGCGATGGTTTATTATTATCTGGATCAACGCAATCACCCGATTGGTATGGGCGTGCATGAAGCGGCTCGCATTGAAGGACGCTCCAAATTCTACGACGCCCGGATTCTGATATCAGAAAGTTTTTTTCAGGATGCCGTCGAATATATCGAAGCCGATCCCCGCTTCGCCTGGCGTTTTATTGACAGGGTTCGGCTGAAAAATTTTCATCAGCCGGTCAGCCTTTATGAGATACTGGTCGATAATGACCCGAGGTTCGAGGCTAAAATTAGTTCGATAGCGTATTATTCAGAAGCTTATACCAGCTATTGCAAGGCTGAGTGGTCAACGGCAAAAGTGCTGTTTATGAAGGTGTATGACGATTTCGGCTTGGGTATTGGCCTGGTGATGGCAAACCGCTGCGACCTGCTATCCCAGAATCCGCCGAAATCTGACTGGGCAGGCGTATGGAGTATGGCGGACAAATAATCCCGGTAATCATTGTTTGTCTCGACCATATTGGTCAACGGATGGCTCGATAGTTTGCACCATTGGTCGTGGCATTCAGCAATGAACCTCATGCTTCCAGAGCCACTTGCAAAACTCTGAGTGGATGAGCGGCAATCCCACGTTGAGTCCATTTTCGGGTTGGAATGAGATGCATGGTGGTTCCATGGATCGACAACCAACCCGAAAATGGGCCAGCGTGGGGAAGCTGATCGCCGCTCACGAGTTTTGCAATTGGCTCTCCAGACTATGCGTTATCAATACCAGCCATTTTCCTTGAACGAGAGTACTTCGACACCGGCAATGAG
>CAZKME010000069.1:0-10049 GCA_964553725.1 uncultured Zetaproteobacteria bacterium | reverse complement strand
CGCCTCGATCACGCCCTGATACAGGGACTTCTCCTCGCGCGTCAGAAACGCCGCACACCCCATCAGCAGATCTTCCTTGGCCGCAAAATGCGAATAAATCGTCCCCATCGACAGCCCGCACGCTTTCGCCACATCCGACATGCGCACTCCGAGAAACCCTTTATCCACAAACAGGTGAAGCGCCTTCTGAAGAATCATCTGTTCCCGTTCCGCTCTTTTGACCTGTCTGCTCATAAGCATCACCACACACACTCTCTCTCTCTCTCTTGAATATTATCCGAATAATCATCGAATATTATTCGAAATCAAGAAAAAGATACGCCCAGGAGTTTGTTGGACTTAGGGTGATCGTAGCGTGCAGGTGGGGAGACGACAGACTCCTAGCTATCTTGTTCGCACATATCCATGTTATTGAGGCCGATAGGAATCGTAGTACCAAATCAATCAGAGTGAAGCTGCACGCGCGACGGCGTACCGACGCACTGGAGCCGCATTAATCACGCATCAACAGCGTTTCCCTGCCTGAACGGGAGGACAGGCCACATCGCCGTAGGAACAGAATACGCAACAATCACCCTTCTTGGGCTTGAGTAGCGCATGGCACTGCTCGCATTCATAGAACCACTGGCAGGCATCGGTTGGCATGGTTTCTGTTTTACTGTGGCCGCAGCCCGGACAAGTAATGGTCGATTCAGCTATCATGCTCTTTTTCCATCTGTCGAAAGGCGGCCAGACAACAACGCCCTAACGGGTTCCTGGATTCACAGGCGCACAAAGCCGCTTTCGTCTGCTGAACGACAAATGCTTTGATGGCTGGCGCCGAGCCATCGGCCAATGCAGTACGGTAGGCAGAATCGGAAATATCAAAGCAGTGACACAACATGGATTCCCGACCCGGCTGAAATGCCCGCAACACGGTTTTAGGAATCATGTCAGCAGTCGAAAAATATCCCGTATGGCATTCCCGATTGGCGCAAAAAGCATAACCGCCCTCGCTTAAATGCTGATTCTGCGGAAATTGAATCTGATGCAGCATGGTCTGCCTGCTCACTGGAAAGCAGGGTTGACCACATGCCGGGCACGCTGCCCGCCCTTTCTTTGCTGTCGTTTCACAACAGGAACAGGACATGTGTTGCACGCTCATCCGAGTCCTGCTACGCCTCAGGATCTTCACGCATAAAGGCGTAAAGCGTTAACAATGTAAACGCGATCAATGAAGGGATCAGTACGGCGTCCAGTTGCCCTACCCATGCGGCCAGGCCAGCAGCCCCGAACAGGATGACCAGCACCGGCGTAAAACAACACAGCGCGGAAACGATCATGCCGATGATACCTGTTTTCAATAATGTCGATTTTTTCATATTAGGCTCCAGTATTTATTATTAATTTGTTGATTCACTCATTGTTTTGCATCCTTTACGGTTGCCGGGTAACCCAGTTTGGTAATGGCCTGAGCAATGGCTCCGGGTGATTGCTCGCTATCCTCATAAGTAATGGTCGCTGTCGCTGAAGCTGCTGCAGCTTTATAGTCAACAATAGCATCATGAACGCCTGTCATTTGCATGACACGATGCCGAACAGTGACCGGGCAAGTGCTACAGGTCATACCTGATACATGTATTGTGGCAGTCTGCTCTTGTGCTGACCCATCCTGCGCATGGATGACTGTCATTGAGAACATCGCCGCAGCCAATAATATTTTTTGCATAAGTAAATCTCCTTATTGAATCAGATAGGGTAGTAATGACGGTGAAATCAGTAGCAAAACAGCAAATCCACTCAGCACCCAAAGCAGGACGGGTTTCTTTGGCGAACAACCCTCGGATATACATTTTTTTCTGCCCTGCCAGTGACGCCAGCCTGCCCAGCCAATCAAAGCAAGCGTAATAGCGGCAAAAATGGGACGGTACGGCTCCATGGCGATAAATGCTGAGGCTGAACCCAACCCCAGCAGCACCACAATCAATGGCCCGATACAACAGGCGGATGCCAGAAATCCGGCAATCATTGCGCCGATCAACGGCGTATTTTCTTTTTTTGTTGCAGTATTATTCATGTGAAATCCTCCAGTGATTTCAAAATAGGGCATGGATCAGTATCGGATGACTGTTCACACTGCTCAGCCAGAGTCAGCAGAATTTGACGCATGCGAGAGAGTGTTCGGATACGCGCTTCAATCTCTCCGGCTTTCGCTTCAGCGACCGCCCGCACCTCGGCGCAACTGCGACCATCGGAACGCAGGGCAAGCAGTTGGGATATTTCTTCCAGCGTGAAGCCCAGTTCCTTGCTTTGCACGATAAACCGCAAACGTGAGATATCATCAGTTTCATATTGCCGATAACCGGACGCCGTTCGCACCGCCACCGGAATCAAACCGCGCTGTTCATAATAGCGAATCGTATCAATGGATACGCCTGTCTGTTTGGATAATTCACCAATCTTCATGGGCGAAGTATAAAGCATGGAGCATACTCAAGAGTCAAGCAATGTCGGTTCTTGGGTTGAAACGGAAAAAATATCCCGGTAAATGAGGAAAAATATTCCCCCGGCAACATAATCCAGCCGCCACTATCAGTATGACTATTTGAAATCATTAAACTATTTATGAACCATATACTGGCAACAAACTTGCTTTAGTACGAGACACATAGGTACAGGCAGGCAAACTGGCAGGAGTAGACTATGCAACTTGGTTTCTATATTTCAGGCGTGGCGGGCCAAATGGCGCAGAGTAAACTGGATAATATCAGTAATAACCTTGCCAATGCCAATACCACAGGCTTTCTGGAAGATCGCATCGCATTCTCTTCCTTCTTATCCAATAAAATGGGCTCTGAAGGGGCTCCTGATAAAACATCCTCAGCATTTCCGTCGGTGAACCGGCAATATATCAGCACACAGGCTGGCATGATTCGTCATACCGGCAGTGATTTTGATTTTGCTATTCGTGGCAATGCATATTTTCGGGTCCGCATGAATGATGGCTCGGAAGCTCTGACTCGCGCCGGTAATTTCAAATTAAATGCAGATGGCAATCTGTTAACTCAGGGCAATTTACCGGTACTGGATCAAAGCGGCTCACCCATCTTGCTACCCACGGGTAACGTCATTGCTACCCAGGATGGCACTATTTATGTGAACGGTGCAGTAGTTGCCAATCTTGGGCTGTCCATGATCAAGGATGAACGACAGATTCAAAAAATGGCAGGGGTGCTGATTCGCACCCCCGCCAGTAATATCACAAAAGCAGATAATACAGTGTCAGTGGTACATAGATCGGTGGAAGATTCCAATGTCAATTCCATTAAGGCCATGGCGCAAATGATTGACACCATGCGCGCTTACCAGTCAATGATGAAAGTTGTAGAACAATATAACCAACAGGCCGGTCTGCTCAATGACCGTGTCGGCATGGTTCAGGGATAAAGGAGTAGAATTATGATGCGATCTCTATGGACGGCGGCGACAGGAATGGCGGCCCAGGCATTAAATGTCGATGTAATTTCTAACAATCTGGCCAATATCAACACCACCGGATTCAAACGCGGGCGCGCCAATTTCGAAGACTTGATGTATCAGCAAATTAATTCGCCCGGAACGCAAAATAGCGCCGGTAATCAGGTGCCAAATGGTATTCAGGTGGGTCTTGGAGTGCGCGCCGCCGGCGTTGATCGCATACAGGCTGAAGGGAATTTCCAGCAGACGGGCAACCCGCTGGATTTGGCTATTGAAGGCCGTGGTTTCATTCAGATTTTGATGCCTAGCGGTGAATTGGCATATACGCGCGGTGGAAGCCTTTCCATCAACAGTCTGGGCCAACTCGTCACTCAGGATGGCTATCCCACGATTCCGACCTTGACTATTCCGCAAAATGCCATGTCGGTGACCATCACGCCCGATGGCAGTATCTCCGTTGTACAGCCTGGAAATATTTCCACCATTCTGGGACAAATTCAATTGGCAGATTTCGCCAATCCTGCCGGTCTTACCGGTATTGGCCAGAATTTGTTACAGCAAAGCGTGAGCAGCGGCCCTCCTATTGTCGGAGCTCCAGGTGTTAATGGGCTGGGGACTGTCGCCCAGGGTACCCTGGAAACATCCAATGTCAGCGCGGTGGAAGAGATGGTCAACCTTATCGCCGGACAACGCGCCTATGAAATGAGTTCCAAGGCCGTTCAGGCCGCCGACGAAATGCTGCAGACAGCTAACAACGTCAGGCGCTAAAGAGGCATAAAGAGATGAAAACATATCTGTTCTCCAATCCGTTCAGCATGACAGCTCTGGCTTTGGCACTGAGCCTTTCGCCCGCCTTGGCGGTAGCAAGGCCGGATGCAGCACTAAAAAATTCGCTGGAATCCTTCTTTTCCCGCAATATCGAAGTTGAGGGTGCTCGCGCCGAATTGGTTGAAGTAGACGCCTGGCCCGAGGTTCGTGGATCGTTGCACTGGAAGCTTCCTCATATCAGCGGCCACCCGGGTCGCATTTCCCTGATTGCATGGCGTGGCAAGTCGGCACAGCGGAAACTATGGTATGTACCTGTGAGATTGCGCTGGTGGAAACATGTCGTGGTGGCAAAAGCAGGATTGTCCGCCAGAACTGTCCTGTCCCCGGAACTCCTTTCCGTAGAACGTCGCGACATTACCGGACATACCGGTAAAATATGGACGACACCTTCTCAAATGAAGGGCTTGCGCCTGACGCAATCGGTGGATGCCAATGCAATCATTTCCGCCAGGATGGTGACCCGTCCGCCTCTGCTTCAATATGGCGATCAGGTTACCCTGATTGTGCAGATGCCTGGCATCCGCGTGCGCGCATCCGCCCGTGTGCTGCAACGCGCTTCACTCGGGCAACGTGTTCGGGTGCAGAATTTGCGCAGCAAAAAAATCCTGCAGGCTGAAGTGATGGACGAGCACACGGTTCGGGTGCTGATCGGAGGCGCATGATGAGACATATATCGTGGATTCCTATCCTGCTTGTGCTGTCCGCCTGCATGCCCACCATGGCTTCGGTTACCCATGATAAGCATGCAAGCGAGGTGCACACTGCCCTGAACAAAGCCATGCCTGACGTGAACAAAACCGGTTCACTATGGGCCGGAAGCAGCTCCCTGTTCACCGATGCCAAAGCCCGCCAGGTCGGTGATCTGATCACCGTTCTGGTTTCGGAAAAGGCCAGCGCCACCCGCTCTCTTGGTATGAAAAAAACAAAAAGCTCCAGCCGCAAGACCGGGCTGTCTGCCGTATTCGGTTACGAAACATCGTTATCCAACAAAAATCCTAATTTCAAGCCAAGTTCTGCCTTTGACATCAGCGATAATAAAAATTTTGACGGCTCGGGTAGCACAAACAACTCGGACACGCTCACCGCCAGCGTCACCGCCGTCGTGACCAGAATATTCCCCAACGGCAACATGGAAGTGGTGGGTCGCAGGCAGGTCACGATCAACCATCAACCCCAGGAGCTAACGTTCTCGGGCATCGTCCGTCCGGTGGATATCGGGCCGGAAAATACCATTTCTTCTTCCAAAGTAGCGCAGGCCGTCATCAGCTATGGCGGTGGCGGCGAGCTGGCCACGGTGGCGCATGAAGGCTGGCTCTCAAGGTCGCTGGATCAGGTATGGCCATTCTAATGCGTCTGCGCCCCTTTACCTTGCTGCTCCTGCTGCCCTTACTTCTGCTGGCCATGCCGCTCACTTCCTCGGCTGAACGCATCAAGGATATCGCCAATGTGGAGGGTGTGCGCGGTAACGCGCTGGTCGGCTACGGACTGATGGTAGGCTTGAACGGCACCGGCGACAACGCCATTACCTCACCGTTTTCAGTATATTCCGTATTATCCATGCTCGAAAAACTTGGCGTGCGGCTGCGCGACAAGATCGTCATCGCCAGCACCCTTCCGAAGAATATCGCCGCAGTCATGGTGACGGCCGAATTGCCGCCATTCGCCAGGCCGGGCCAGAAACTGGATGTCACAATCTCCAGCCTCGGCGATTCCACCAGTCTCAGGGGCGGCACGCTGCTGGCCACGCCGCTGTTGGGCGGCGATAGCCAAATTTATGCCATGGCACAGGGCTCTATTTCCATTGGCGGTTTCACAGCCAGCGGCCAGGGTGCCAGTCTGGTCAAGAATCATCCAACGGCAGGTCGCATCCCCAACGGTGCCGATATCGAAAAGAGTGCACCGAATGGCCTGAAAATTGACCAGGACAAAATCATTCTGAACCTGCGACAGGCTGATTTCACTACTGCCAAGCGCATGGCCGATGCCATCAATGCTCATTTTGGCGATGGCATGGCGCAGGCCTTAAGCGCCGGTTCTATCTCGGTTGAAAATCCCACATCCAACGCAGTATCCCTCATCGCCGAACTCGAAGGTATTGACGTCACCACAGATCACCCCGCTGTGGTGGTGATAGATGAACGCACTGGCACCATCGTAATGGGTAGTGAAGTGCGTATCGATACTGTAGCTGTGGCTCACGGCAATATTAGCGTGGCGGTGACAGAAACACCGGAAGTTTCACAGCCCAACGCCTTTGGCGGCGGCACCACCACAACCGTGCCGCGTACTGATATTCAGGTCACAGAGGACAAGGCCAAGCTGGTCGTACTGAACAGAAAGGTTTCCTTAAGTACGCTTGTTAATGCCCTGAATTCCGTTGGCGCCACGCCCAATGATTTGATTGCGGTGCTACAGGCCATCAAGGCAGCCGGTGCCCTGCATGCCGAATTGAGGACAATGTAATGCGTGATCTGGTCGAAACAGTGATTGATGGGCTGCTGCAACAGGAAAAGATGCAGCAGCATGCCGCCAATCAGAAAAAGCTCCATGCTAGCATAAAAGTACAGCCGGCCCGCAACATTGATCAGGCCAGCCTGCATAGAATCGGCCCACAAACACCTGCTTCCAACAAAGATAAAGACCCGGCCTTGTGGAAAGTCAGCACTCAGTTTGAAGCCATTTTTGTGCAGCAAATGATGTCTGAAATGCGTAAAACAGTGAATAAATCCGATTTTATACCAAGTGGTTTCGCTGAAGATGTGCATGGTTCCATGATGGATGAAGCCATTGCTCAAGCCAGCGTTAAACATCACAGCTTTGGCCTCGCCGATAGTATTTACCGTCAGCTGGAACGCTCTAAGCCTGATTCAAAGCAAACCGGCTTGAGCCAACTCGCTTCGAAACAGCCTGAGTCTATTCAAGAAATTTCGGCATCTGCCGATACATTAAAGATGCATCATAATGTAACACTGGAGGTTAACGGCCATGCGCATTGAACGTTCAGGCGGCCCGGCAAGCATGCAGAAATCCGGCAGTGCTTCAAAGGGCAAAACCAAAGGTAGCAGCGCCGGTAAGGCTGGCGACTCCATTAAAGTGAGTGATGCGGCATCCTTGCGTAAAAAAGCGCTGAGCATGCTCGGTGATTTATCAGGCGTACGACTGGAGCGCATTGAAGAAATTCGTGATGCCCTGGAAAATGGCAGTTTCAAATCCGATAGCCACAAAGTCGCCAGCCAGATCGTCAGCAATGCACTGGCGGAGCACCCATGGTCATAAATCAGCAATCCGACTCGATCATAGCGCCGCTACGCAGCCTGCTGGAGCAGATGGATACTTATGCGCAGGAGCTTGAAATACTTACCCGGTCTGAATACGAAGCCATCCGCAGCCTGGATGCCGAGCAAATTCTGCTGCTTGGCGAACAGCGTATTATTGCCCACCAATGCCTTGCACAGCTGGAAATGCAGAGCCGCCAACTGTTGGCTGAACATCATATTTCCGACCAGCCAGGCCTGTCTTCGGTCATTGATATGGTTGCTGATGAGCAGGGAGAAGCACTACAGTCACTGCGCAGAAATCTTTTCGAGCGCATATTGAGAGTGGATCAGAAAACGCAGGAGAATCGCATGCGCCTGCATGCCGCCTACAATGTATCCACAACCATCTTGCAAAGCCTGGGTTTGACGCAGGTGGAACAAACCTACCAACGCACGGCGATTCGATGATTTTCAGTGCGCTGAATATCGCCGCCAGCAGCCTGAAAGCGCAACAACAGGCTCTTGATGTGGTGTCGCAAAATATTGCCAACGTCAATACGCCCGGTTATTCCAGACAGCTTACCGATATCGCAACACAGTCGCCGGATAAAATTGCCGGCCTCAATCTCGGGCGCGGCGTCCAAGTCCTGAATATTCGCCGTCTTGTTGATCCGATCATTAATCAGGCGCAGCTGAATAATGGCGCGCAACTGGCCTACTGGAATACCACCCAGAAAGGTCTGGTTGCCGTCGAAAATGTATTTGGCAGCCTGAAAAACACCGGTCTGGCATCCGCACTGGACGGGTTTTTCCTATCTTGGAAGCAACTGGGCAACAACCCGCAAGACAATGGACTGAAGGCCAATGTCAGGGCAAAAAGTAATATACTGGTCGACAATCTGAACAATACCAAACTACAACTTGCCGCCGAACAGGGTTTTACAGATAGCAATATCAATCAATCTATCACCAAGGCCAATCTTATTCTGGATAATATCGCCTCATTATCCGCCCAGATTCAGCGTTCCGAGGCCGGCAATAAAGGTGCCATAGGTCAGGCCAACGATCTGCGCGACAAACGCGATCAAGCTGTGCGGGATCTGAGCGTGCTGATTCCGGTACAGCAAGTCAACACATCGGATGGGTCGCTGATGCTTCAAACCGTCAACGGCAGTTTGCTGGTACAGGATAATTCAGCCCGCCACCTGGCGCGTGGCGCTGCCGGCACCGGTAATTTTGCCAATATCGTTATCAAGGGCACAAATATAGCTCTCGACAGCAGTATTCAGAGCGGCGAAATCGGTGGTATGATCAACCTGCGTGATAACAAGCTGAGCAACTATATTCAAAAAGTCGACAGCATTGCCGCCAATCTGATCTTTTCAGTCAATCAAATCCATGCCAATGGCGCATCCGCCAGTCACTTGAACACCTTGAGCGCTGAACAGGGTAGCAATGCGACGCTGGCGCTTGATAGCCCGGCTCAAACCGCACCGTTCGCATCTCAAATCCAGAGCGGCAGTTTCAAGCTGCATGTGTACGACAATACCGGCGCAGCCACACCGGCAGGCGGTACCACAATCAGCATTACTGCGGGCGTGACTACCATGAATAATGTCGCCTCGGCCCTTAATGCCGTGGTCGGCGTATCCGCCTCCATCAATGCATTCGGACAGTTAAATATCACGGCTGCCACGGGCAATTCATTCACCCTGTCGGGCGATAACAGCAATGTATTGGCCGCTTATGAAATAAACAGTTTCTTTGCTGGCAGCAATGCCAGCTCCATCGCACTTTCAGCATCGGTACGGGGCAGTACAGGCATCATTAACACAGGCCAGGCCGACCCGACCACGTCCGTCATACAGCTCGGCGACAATACTGCCGCACTGGCTATTCTCGGTTTGCAAAATACAGCATTGAGTATTGACGGCTCTGCGACTGCCAGCCTGCATGATCGCACCACATTGCTCTCCACCCAGTATGGAAGTGATGCTGCCGTTGCGCTACAGCAATATGATTATCGCACGGCTGAAGCGGATTCGCTGCTAAGCCAGAGGCAGGCTGTTTCCGGCGTGAATATTGATGAAGAGCTCATTGCCATGATTAAATTCCAGAGAGCCTACGAATCATCTGCCAAAGTGATCAC
This sequence comes from uncultured Zetaproteobacteria bacterium, assembly GCA_964553725.1. Classification (GTDB taxonomy): domain Bacteria; phylum Pseudomonadota; class Zetaproteobacteria; order Mariprofundales; family Mariprofundaceae; genus Mariprofundus. The sequence goes on along the minus strand of CAZKME010000069.1, from coordinate 359 downwards.
CACCACCAACCGGATGCTTGATTCGCTTTTGGGTCTGATCCGATGAGGATTTCTACCAGTATGCTGTATAACAGCCTGCTCTCCGGCATCCGCAACCAGCAGACCATCCAGAACGATGGTAACGCTAAAATCGCTTCCGGCACCCGCTTTCAAACGCCAGCCCAGTCTGCTCAGGATTACAAGATTTCACTGGATATCCGTCATGCCCAGACGACCAGCCAAAGCAGTATTGATGCCAGTAGAACTGTCGAATCCCGGCTCGATATAAGCCAGACCCTGCTCAATAATATGGGCAATTTGCTCAAACGCGCTGAAGTACTGGCTGTGCAACAATCTTCAGGCCAATTGAGCGCAAGTGA